>NZ_JBUZWE020000002.1:0-497597 GCF_055730135.2 Mesocryomonas lacus
GGGCCTCGGCCGCTATGCCGGCGCCATCGTGCCGGTGCCGATCCTCGTGGCGCTCCTCGTCACGCTGATCCCGACGACCATCGGCGGCCTGCTCTCGGCCATCGGCATTGCCGGCATGGACCGGTTGATGCGCCACAACGTGCTTGCCATGTCCGGCCGCGCGGTGGAGGCGGCGGGTGACGTCGACACGCTGCTGCTCGACAAGACCGGCACCATCACTTTCGGCAACCGCATGGCGTCCGAGATCGTCGCGGTGCCGGGCGTCGGCGATGCGGAGGCTGCGGCCGCCGCGGTGCAGGCGAGCCTTGCCGACGAGACCGCGGAGGGCCGCTCCATCCTGACGCTCGCCCGCGAAAAATACGGCGTCGACGTGCCCGCCACCCCGGAGGCGGGCGCCGCGTTCATCGAGTTCTCCGCCGCAACCCGTCTCTCCGGCGTCGACGTCGGCGGGCGGCAGCTTCGCAAGGGATCGATCGACGCGATCCGCAAGTTCGTAGCGGATGCCGGAAACCGGGGCGCCGAGCCTGCCGCCTTCACCCAGGCGGTCGAGCGCATCGCCCGCTCCGGCGGCACGCCGCTCGGCCTTTGCGAGGGCGCGCGCCTGCTCGGCGTCATCCACCTCAAGGACGTCGTCAAGCCTGGCATCAAGGAGCGTTTCGCCGAGCTCCGGCGCATGGGCATCCGCACCGTCATGGTGACGGGCGACAACCCAGTGACCGCCGCGGCGATCGCCTCGGAGGCCGGCGTCGACGACTTCATCGCCGAGGCGACGCCGCAGGACAAGCTGAACTACATCCGCAACGAGCAGCGGCAGGGCCGGCTCGTCGCCATGTGCGGCGACGGCACCAACGACGCCCCGGCGCTCGCGCAGGCCGATGTCGGCGTCGCCATGCAGACCGGAACGCAAGCCGCCCGCGAGGCCGGCAACATGGTCGACCTCGATAGCGACCCGACCAAGCTGATCGAGGTGGTCGGCATCGGCAAGCAATTGCTGATGACCCGCGGCGCGCTGACGACCTTCTCGATCGCCAACGACGTCGCGAAGTACTTCGCGATCATCCCGGCGCTGTTCATCGCGGCGATCCCCGAGCTCGGCCTCCTCAACGTCATGGGCCTCGCCTCGCCGGAAAGCGCGATCCTCTCGGCGGTGATTTTTAACGCGCTGGTCATCGTCGCGCTGATCCCGCTGGCGCTGAAGGGGGTGAAGTACACGCCCGGCGACGCCGGCTCGATCCTGCGCCGCAACCTCCTGATCTACGGCCTCGGCGGCATTCTCGTGCCGTTTGTGGGCATCAAGCTGATCGACATGGTCGTGGCGGGGCTGGGCCTGGTGTAGCGCAGCGGCGGCGCGTTTTCCGTCGAGGCCGCAGCGCGCCTTTTGCCAAGTTTGCGGCGCGCACCCCCCTCTGCCCTGCCGGGCATCTCCCCCTCAGGTGGGGAGATCAGCGGCTGCGGCCTCGGCGACTATCGATCTCCCCACCTGAGGGGGAGATGGGCGGCAGCCCAGAGGGGGGCGAACCGCACCAACCTCGCTTCAGTCCAAATCCCAAAGGAACTTCGATGCTCTCCCAACTTCGCCCCGCCTTGACGCTTCTCGTCCTCCTCGCCGCGCTCACCGGCATTGCCTATCCCGTCGCCATGACCGGGGCCGCCGGAGTCATCTTCCCCGATCAGGCGAACGGCAGCCTCGTCCTGCGCGACGGAAAAGTGGTCGGCTCCCGCCTGATCGGCCAGGCCTTCACCCGCCCGGAATATTTCAAGCCGCGCCCGTCCGCCGCCGGCACCGGCTATGACGCCAGCGCCTCCTCCGGCACCAATCTCGCGCCGACCTCCGCCAAGCTTGCCGAGCGCCTGAAGACCGACGCCGCCGCCCTCCGCGCGTCAGGGATCGCCGGCCCGATCCCGGCCGATGCGATCACCACCTCCGGCAGCGGCCTCGACCCCGACATCTCGCCGGCCTTCGCGATGGCGCAAGTTGCCGGTGTCGCCAGCGCCCGCGGCATGACGCCGGCAGCAGTCGAAACGCTGGTGGCCCAAAACACGACGGGGCGCACCCTCGGCATCCTCGGCGAGCCCCGCGTCAACGTGCTCGCCCTCAACCTCGCGCTCGACCGGGAAGTGCCAAAGCCGTAAGGCAGAGCCATGAGTGCCGACCAACCCTTGCGGGCCTCGCCCGATGCGCTGATTGCCGCCGCCGAGCGCGAGGGACGGGGAAGCTTGCGCATCTTCCTCGGGGCGGCACCGGGGGTCGGCAAGACCTATGCGATGCTGCAGGCGGCGAAGGCGGCGCGGGCCGATGGCGCCGACGTGGTGGTCGGTCTCGTCGAGACGCATGGCCGCGCGGAGACCGAGGCGATGGTCGCCGGGCTCGACGTCATCGCCAAGAAGGGCGTGCCCTATCGCGGCCGCCTGGTTCCCGAGTTCGACGTCGACGCCGCGCTGGCGCGGCGCCCGGCGCTGCTGCTGGTCGACGAATACGCGCATTCGAACGTTCCCGGCAGCCGGCACCCGAAGCGCTGGCAGGACGTGCGCGATCTCTTGGCCGCCGGGATCGACGTCTGGACGACGCTGAACATCCAGCACGTCGAGAGCCTCAACGACGTCGTCCAGCGCATCACCGGCGTCCGGGTGCGCGAGACCGTCCCGGACACCGCGCTGGAGAAGGCGGACGAGATCATCCTCGTCGACTTGCCCTCGGACGAGCTCCTGAAGCGCCTCGCGGACGGCAAGATCTACGTCGAGGACACCGCGCAGCGCGCCATCCAGAGCTTCTTCAAGCCTGGCAACCTGCGGGCGCTGCGCGAGCTGGCGCTGCGCCGCGTCGCCGCGCATGTCGACACCGACCTCCTGGAGCGGATGCAAGGCGGCGCGATCGAGGGTCCCTGGGCGGCCGGCGAGAAGATCCTCGTCTGCGTCGGGCCGAACAAGATGGCCGAGCGCGTGGTGCGCCAAGCCAAGCGCCTCGCCGACCTCCTCGACGCGCCGTTCATGGCGGTGACGATCGAGCGGCCGGGCGTCAGCGTCCCCGCCGAGGCGCGGCGGCTTCTGCAGGCGGGCATGCACCTTGCCGAGAGCCTCGGGGCGGAGACCCGGTCACTGGTCGCCGACGACCTGCCGGCCGAACTCCTGCGCACCGCGCGGTTCGAGAACGTCACCCAGATCGTCATCGGCCAGGCCCGCGGCGCCGGCGCCCTCGGCTGGTTCCGCCGCAACCTTGCCGACGCGCTGACCCACCAGGCGCGGGGCATCGCCATCCACATCGTCACCGCCGAGGCGGTGGACGGCACGCCGGCGGCGCGGTTCACCGTCCCGCCTTTCGGCGAGATCCGCGGCTACGGCGTCGCAGCCGTCGGCGTCGCGCTCGCCACCCTCGTCGGGCAAGGCCTGTCGCGGGTGATCGCGCTGCCGAACATGTCGATGTTCTACCTCATCGCCGTGGTCATCCCGGCCTTCCGCTTCGGCGTCTGGCCTGCGGTGTTCGCCTCGGGGCTCGCCTTTCTCGCCTACAACTTCTTCTTCATCGCCCCGACCTTCTCGTTCACCGTCGCCCGGCCGCACGAGGTGGTGACGCTGCTGATCTTCCTTGGCATCGCCGCCGCCATGTCGGCGATCGCCGGGCAGACGCGCGAGCAGGCGAAGGCGACCGTCCGGCTCACCCGCGCGACGCGGCGGCTCTACGAGTTCACCCGCCGGCTGTCGGCTTTGGCCGGCGAGCAGGCGGTGGCGGATGCGGCGGTGGCCGAGGTCCACGCCGCCACCAACCGGGCGACGGTGATCCTGCTCGTGCCGGCCGAAAGCGAAGGCGGCGCGCGCGGCCGGGTGCAGGTTGCCGGCGAGGCGGATGAAGGCGTCGGCGATCCGGCGGCGGACGCGCTGGCGATCGCCGCGGCTTGGCCGCCGGAGGACCGGCTGGACACCGCCTCGATGACCGCCGCGCACTGGGCGCTGCTGCACGACGAGAACGCCGGCGCCGATACCGGCACCTTGCCGAACGCGCCCTGGCTGTTCGTGCCGCTGCGGGTGCCCGGCCGCCGCGTCGGCGTGCTCGGCGTCGAGCGCGCCCCGGCCGACGCGGCGCTCGACGGCGAGGCGATGGTGCTGGTCGAGACGCTGGCCGAGCAGACCGCCGCCGCGCTCGCCCGCACCGCCCTGTCGACGGAGGTGGCGACGGCGCGCACGGCCGCCGAGACCGAGCGCGTGCGCAACATCCTCCTCGCCTCGATCAGCCATGATTTCCGCACGCCGCTCGCCTCGGTGCTGGGCGCGGCGACGAGCCTCATCGAATATGGTGGCCAGATCTCGCCGGAGGGGCAGAGGGACCTGCTCGTCCAGATGCGCGAGGAGGCCGAGCACCTCGACGGCATGGTCCGCAACCTCCTGTCGATGACCCGGCTGGAGGCCGGCGGCCTCGACATCCGGCGCGACTGGCTGGACGCGGAGGAGGCGGTGCACCGGGCGGTCGCGCTCGCCCGCAAACGCGGGGCGCCGCAGCACTTCACCGTCGCCATCGCCCCCGATTTGCCGCTGATCTTCGCCGACCAGAGCCTCATCGACCAAGTGCTGGCGAACGTCATCGGCAATGCCGTGCGCTATTCCGGGCCGGCGGCGACGATTGCGCTGTCGGTGCGCACGGCGTCGGACGCCCTGGAGATCGAGATCGCCGACGACGGCCCGGGCATTGCCGCCGAGGTCTTGCCGCATGTCTTCGAGAAATTCGTCCGGGCGGCATCGAGCGGCGCCGACGGCGGCGAGGGCTCCGGTCTGGGTCTTGCCATCACCAAGGGCATCGTCGAGGCGCATGGCGGCACGGTCGATGCCGCCAGCCCGCCGGCCGGCCAGCCCCGGGGCGCGTCCTTCCTCATCCGCTTACCCATCCGCCTGTCCCCCTCCGAAGGATCCATGCCGTGATCGGTGCCACCATTCTCGTCGTCGACGACGAACCCGCCATCCACCGCTTCCTGACCCCGGCGCTCGAGGCCAACGGCTTCGTGCCGCTGCGCGCCGATACCGCGGCGCAAGGGCTGGCCATGGTCGCCAGCCGCAAGCCCGCCGTCGTCGTCCTCGACCTCGGCCTGCCCGACATGGACGGGGCGGAGGTGATCCGGCGGCTGCGGGGGTGGACGGATGTGCCGATCATCGTCCTCTCCGCGCGCGACCGGGAGAGCACCAAGGTCGAGGCGCTGGATCTCGGCGCCGACGACTTCGTCAGCAAGCCCTTCGGCGTCGGCGAACTGATGGCACGGATCCGCGCGACGATCCGCAGCCAGATGCAGGCCAAGGGCGAAACCTCGGTCCTGAAGCACGGCGAGATCGAGATCGACCTCCCCCGCCACCGCGTGCTGAGGTCCGGCGCCGAGGTCAAGCTGACGCCGAAGGAGTTCGACCTCCTGTCGCTGCTGGTCCGCCATTCCGGCAAGGTGGTCACCCACCGCCACATCCTGCACGAGGTCTGGGGCGCCCCGCACGAGAACGACACGCCGTATCTCCGCGTCTATATCGGCCAGCTGCGCGCCAAGCTCGAAGCCGACCCGGCCAACCCGGTGCTGATCCTGACCGAGCCGGGCGTCGGCTATCGCGCGGGCGAGGCATAACGCCAAACCCCGGCCGTTCCGCTGGCGAAAAGCCGGACCGCTTGACCTGAATCAACATCCCCAACGCCGCTCTGCGGCAATAAGGAAGGGCGCTTCAGCAGTTCCGTTTCGGGAGCTCGAGACCCTTGTACTTCCTCGCACTGGCGGCAGACTTTGATGGAACCCTCGCCACCGACGGCGTGGTGGCGCCAGCGACGCTCGATGCCCTGCGGCGGCTGAAGGCCAGCGGGCGGCGCCTGATCCTGGTCACCGGCCGCGAGCTGCCACCGCTGCAGGCAGCGTTCGCCGGGATCGACCTCTTCGACCGCGTCGTCGCCGAGAACGGCGCGCTCATCTACGATCCCGCCACGGGACACGAGCGGCTGCTCGCCGAGCCGGCCTCGCCCGCCTTCCTCGACGCGTTGGCCGGGCGCAATGTCGGAAACGTCTCCGTCGGGCGCTGCATCGTCGCTGCCTGGGAGCCGCACCAAGGCGCCATCCTCGAGACCATCCACCGGCTCGGCCTCGAGCTGCAGGTGATCTTCAACAAGGGGGCGGTGATGGTCCTGCCGTCGGGGGTCAACAAGGCGAGCGGCCTTCGCGCCGCGCTGCAGGACCTTGCGCTGTCGTTCCACAATGTGGTGGCGGTCGGTGATGCCGAGAACGATCACGCCTTCCTGCGCGAATGCGGCTGCGCCGCCGTGGTCGCAAACGCCTTGCCGTCGGTGAAGGCGGAGGCCGACATCGTGCTGCAGGGCGATCATGGCGCCGGGGTGGCCGAGCTCATCGACCGGATGATCGACGACGAAGCCAGCCTCGTTACGCCGCAGAGGCAGGCGCTCCGGCTTGGGACGGACCGGGCGGGCGCGGACGTTCCGCTGTTCGCCGCGGGCGGCAGCCTGTTGATCGCGGGCGCCTCGGGCAGCGGCAAGTCGAAGCTGTCGAGCGCCCTCATCGAGCAGATGGTCGAGCGCCGCTTCGAGTTCTGCGTCGTCGATCCCGAGGGCGACTATGGCGGGATGGTGGGCGCCGTCGGCGTCGGCGACGTCACCACCCCGCCGGCGGCCGCAGAGGCAATCGCGATCTTGCACGACGGCAGCCTCAACCTCATCGTCAACACCCAAGCGCTCAGCCTCGCCCGGCGCTCGGCGCTGCTGCGCGATCTCCTGCGGCAGACCTCGGCGCTCCGGGCGCAAACGGGCCGGCCGCATTGGGTGCTGATCGACGAGGCCCATCAAGCCCTCTCTGGACCCGAGGCGAGCGGCGTCTGCGAGCCGCTCGAAACGCTGCCCGCGGCAATCCTCGTGACCCTCTTTCCGGACGCGCTCTGCCCGGCGGCGCTGGCGAGCGTCGCGGCGATTTTTGCGCTGGGACCCGATACCGTCGGCGCGCTCAAAGCCTTCGCCCGGCTGTCCGCAGCTGTGCCGCCCGAGGCCTGGCCCGACCTCGCACCGGGCGAGGGCCTTTACTGGGCACCAAGGTCCGGCGTGGCGCCGAAAGCGGTTCGCGCCGCCGTACCCCGCCACGACCACCGGCGGCATGCGGGCAAATACGCGCTTGGCGACGTGGGCCTCTGCCGAAGCTTCTACTTTCGGGGGCCCGACAAGCGCTACAATTTGCCGGCGCGCAACCTGCAGCAGTTCCTCGACATCGGCGATGCCGTCGACGATCGGACCTGGCTGCATCACTTGGCGTGCGGCGATTACGGGCGCTGGTTTCGCGACGTGATCAAGGACGACGGTCTCGCCGGTGAAGCGGAAGCGTTGCGTGGCGAGGGGCGGGCCGATGCGGCAAGGGCCCGCCGCCAGCTTCGCCGGGCGGTCTGCCGCCGCTACGCTTCGCCGATCACAGGGTAAGCCGACCGCCATGACCAGATCACCGAACCGACAAGGGAGCACAGCGATGAAGGCCAGCGATATCATGAGCCATAATCCGGTGACGGTGTCGCCCGACCATGCCGTCCGGCATGCGACGCAGATCATGCTCGAACACAAGATCAGCGGGCTTCCCGTGGTCGACGATGCCGGCCGGGTCGTCGGGATCCTCACCGAAGGGGACCTCCTCAGCCGCAGCGAACTCGGCATCGCCGCGCTCGCCGACGCCGATCGCAAGAGCGCCGCCGTGGCGCGGCACTATGTGAAGGCGAACGGCTGGCGGGTTGGCGACGTGATGCGCAAGGATCCGATCGTCGTCGACGTGGAGACGCCGGTCAGCCGCATCGCCGAGCTGATGGCGCTGCATGCGATCAAGCGCGTTCCAGTTCTCCTCGATGGGCGCCTCGTCGGCATCGTCAGCCGCGCGGATCTCCTGCCGCTCATCGCGGCGGCGGGGCTCGGCGACATGGCGCCCGGCGAGGCGGCCCTCCGCTGCGGTGTCCTCGCCCGGCTGCGCGAGACCGAATGTCTCGCCGGCGCCGACATCACGGCGACCCTCTCGAACGGCGTGGTGCATCTCTGGGGGGACGCGCCGTCGCGCGAGGCGGTCGAGGCGGCCCGCGTCGTCGTCGAGACCATTCGCGGCGTCGAGGGCGTGGCGAGCCATCTGGCGGTGAAGCCGTAGCGCCGGCTTCCATCATCGGGAACACCGCGTCTTTGCCCGCAGGCAGGCCTGGTGCCGTGGCAGCGGCCAAAAACGCGCGCGGCCTTGCGCTGGATCAAAGCCGCCGCCGGCCTTCTCAGGCCAAGTCGTGGCGAGAAGCGGAGGAGATCGCCATGTCAGCCGATGACAGAGCCAGCGACGCCCAAGACGTCGCCGAAGACATCCTCGATGCCGTCGAGGATGGGGAAGCCCGGTTGAAGTTCGGCATCGAGCGTCTCGGCCGCCGTCTGTGGTCCCGTCTGGCCGGGCTGGCGAGGGCCTTGCGCCGCAGCCCGAAGCGCCGGGCGCGGCGGCCTTTCTGAAAGATGCCCCGCCGGGCTTCGTCCGGCGCGGTCCCAGCGCTGCCGCCCGCGTGCTCCCATCCGATCGAAGGACATCCCCCGCATGATTGCCGAAACCTTTCCGGGCGCCGATGAGCTCGCGCTGCTCGACCGATACTGGCGGGCGGCCAACTACCTGTCCGTCGGCCAGATTTACCTTCTCGACAACCCGTTGCTGCTGGCGCCGCTGCGGCCCGAGCACATCAAGCCGCGGCTGCTTGGCCACTGGGGCACGACGCCCGGGCTGAACTTCGTCTATGCCCATCTCAACCGGGTCATCCGGGAGCGCGACGTCTCGGTGCTCTACGTCTGCGGCCCTGGCCATGGCGGCCCGGGAATGGTGGCGAACACCTATCTCGAGGGCAGCTACAGCGAGGTCTATCCCGACATCAGCCAGGATGCGGCGGGTCTGCAGCGTCTGTTTCGGCAGTTCTCGTTTCCCGGCGGCATTCCGAGCCATGTCGCGCCGGAGACGCCGGGGTCGATCCATGAGGGCGGCGAGCTCGGCTATGCGCTGCTGCATGCCTATGGTGCGGCCTTCGACAATCCCGGCCTCGTCGTCGCTTGCGTCGTCGGCGACGGGGAGGCCGAGACCGGGCCGACGGCCGCCTCCTGGCATTCCAACAAGTTCCTCAACCCGGCGCGGGACGGCGCGGTGCTGCCGATCCTGCACCTCAACGGCTACAAGATCGCCGGGCCGACCGTTCTCGGGCGGATGGCGGACGGGGAACTGACCGACCTCTTCCGCGGCTACGGGCACGAGCCGATCTTCGTCGAGGGGAGCGACCCCATGCCCATGCACGTCGCCATGGCCGCGGCGATGGACCGGTGCTTTGCCGAGATCGCCGCGATCCAGCGCGACTGGCGCGAGGGCGCCGCGCGCACCCGCCCGCGCTGGCCGATGATCATCCTGCGCAGCCCGAAAGGCTGGACCGGCCCGGCCGAGGTCGACGGCAAGCGGGTCGAGGGGTTCTGGCGGGCGCACCAGGTGCCGATCGCCGATCCGAGGACCAATCCGGCCCATCTGGAGCAGCTCGAGGCTTGGATGCGCAGCTATCAGCCAGAGACCTTGTTCGATCGCCAAGGGCGCCTCGATCCGGCGCTGGCAGCGCTCGCGCCGACCGGCGAACGGCGGATGGGGATGGTGCCGCAGGCCAATGGTGGAGTTCTCCGCCGCGCGCTCCTGCTGCCGGACATCGCCGACTTCGCCCTGGAGACCGGTCTGCCCGGCTCGACGACGGCCGGCGGGACGATGGCGCTCGGCCGCTACCTCCAGCGGACCATCGAGCTCAACGCGGAGACTGCCAACTTTCGCCTTTTCGGCCCCGACGAGACCGCCTCCAACCGGCTCGGCGCCGTGTTCGAGGCGACCGACCGGGCCTGGATGGAGGGTGTCGAGCTCTACGACGTCGCGCTGTCGGCGGACGGGCGGGTGATGGAGGTCCTCAGCGAACACCTCTGCCAGGGCTGGCTCGAAGGCTATCTCCTGACCGGACGGCACGGCCTGTTCTCGTGCTACGAGGCCTTCATCCACATCATCGACTCGATGTTCAACCAGCACGCCAAATGGCTGAAGGTTACGCGAAAACTGCCGTGGCGCCGCCCGATCGCGTCGCTCAACTACCTCCTGACCTCGCATGTCTGGCGGCAGGACCATAACGGCTTCAGCCACCAGGATCCGGGCTTCATCGACCTCGTCGCCAACAAGAAGGCGGACACGGTGCGGATCTACCTGCCGCCGGATGCCAACAGCCTGCTCTGGGTCGCCGACCACTGCCTGAAGACCTATGACCGGGTGAACGTCATCGTCGCCGGCAAGCAGCCGGCGCCGCAATACCTGTCGCTGGCCGAGACGCGAACGCATTGCGCGGCCGGCATCGGTCTTTGGCCCTGGGCAGGCACCGACGAGACCGGACTGGAGCCGGATCTCGTGATGGCCTGCGCCGGCGACGTGCCGACGCTCGAGGCGCTGGCCGCGACCGGCCTTCTCCGGCAGGCCTTGCCGAACTTGCGCATCCGCTTCGTCAACGTCGTCGACCTGCTGGCGCTGCAATCGCCCGACCAGCACCCGCACGGTCTTTCCGATGCCGATTTCGACGCGCTGTTCACCCGCGACAAGCCCGTCGTCTTCGCCTTCCACGGCTATCCGCAGCTGATCCACCGCCTGACCTACAAGCGCAGGAACCATGGCAACTTCCATGTCCGGGGCTTCATCGAGGAGGGCACGACGACCACGCCCTTCGACATGGTGGTGCTGAACGAGATTGACCGCTTCCACCTCGCCATCGAGGCGATCGAGCGGGTGCCGGGGCTGAACGAGAGTGCGGCGGCGGTGAAGCAAGGGTTCCGCGACCGGCTGGCCGAGCACAAGCGCTACATCGCCGAACACGGCGAGGACATGCCGGACATCCGCAACTGGGGCTGGTCCGCCCCGGCAGGCGCCGAGACGGGCGCGGCGGGAGGCGCCTGATGGCGGCCGGTCGATGACGGCGGGATGCGTCCTGGCGATCAACAGCGGCTCGTCGAGCATCAAGTTCGCGCTGTTCGAGAGCGGCATGCCGGAGGCGGTCCTCCTCGCCCGCGGGACGCTGCACGACGCTGCCCGCTGCGGCTTCACGGCAGTGGATGCGGCGGGCACGGTCCTCGTCAAGACCGAGAGCCCGGCGGAAACGGCGCCGGCGGCGCTGTTTGCCGGCTTGCTCGACTGGATCGACGCGTTCTGCGGGCCCGGCCGGCTGGTGGCCGTCGGCCACCGCATCGTCCATGGCGGGGCGGCGTTCTGCGACCCGGTGGTGCTGACCCCGGCCTGTCTGGAGCCGCTGGACCGCCTGACCCCGCTGGCGCCGCTGCACCAGCCGCGGTGCCTGCTGCCGGTCCGGCTGATCGCCGCGCTGCGGCCGGACCTCGTCCAGGTCGGCTGCTTCGACACCGCCTTCCACCGCACCATCGGCGCGACCGCCCGGCGCTACGCCTTGCCGTGGCGCTTCGAGGCGGAGGAGGGCATCCGCAAATACGGCTTCCACGGCCTCTCCTACGCGCACATCGCCGAGCGCCTGGCGGCGATGGGCGAGGGGGCATCGCGGACGGTCGTCGCCCATCTCGGCAGCGGGGCCAGCCTCTGCGCGCTCGCGAACGGCGAGAGCCAGGACACCAGCATGGGCTTCAGCGTGCTCGACGGGCTGCCGATGGCGACCCGCTGCGGCTCGGTCGACCCCGGCGCCATCCTCTATCTGCAGCGCCATCTCGGCCTGAGCGCCCAAGCGCTCGAGGATATCTTCTACCACCAGTCGGGGCTGCTCGGGGTTTCCGGCATCTCGGGCGACCTGCGGGACCTCGTGGACAGCGGGGATCCGCGGGCGATCGCCGCAATAGAGCTGTTCGTCCACCATGTGTCGGGGCAAGTGGCGCTGATGGCGAACACGCTCGGCGGCATAGACCAGCTGGTCTTCACCGGCGGGATCGGCGAGCACCAGGCGACGGTGCGCTCCGGCGTCTGCGCGCGGCTCTCCTGGCTCGGGATCGGGCTCGACGCCTCGGCGAACGAGCGCAGCGCGCCGTGCATTTCGGCCGGCGGCAGCCGCGTGAGCGTCCTCGTCATCCCGGCCGACGAGGAGCGGGTGATCGCGCGGCAGGCATTGGCCGTCCAGCAGGGTTCCTAAGGGCCTGCAAGGCTCGACCGCCGCGGCTCAAGGGCGAAAAGCGCCTGCGGCGCATGGCTTTGGGACTATCGATATGTCCCTAGGGAAGTTGCGGAAGGGATAGCTGGCGGCGATCCGGTGGCCATTGAAACAGCGGCCTTGCCATCGCCTTTCCGGCTGAAGAGATCGTCGTTTTCGAGGAACCGATGGCGGGCGAGATGCTTTGAGATGCCATGACAAGGTGTCGCACCCAGCGACGCCTCCTCACGAAAGGCATATCATGAAGACCCTCATCCTCGCCGCCGGTATCGCAACGCTTCTCGGTGGTGCCGCCATCGCGCAGACCGCCACCCCGGCTGCCCCTGCCACGACCAGCACGACCACGGCGACCACCACCACCGGCTCCGACACGCCCGTCACCGGCGCGTTCTACACCCTGCCGGCCCCCGCCGCTGCCGGCGCGATGCCGATGAGCCACCTCGCCAGCGACCTGATGGACCTCGACGTCTACGGCGCGAACAACGAGAAGATCGGCGAGATCGACGATCTCGTGGTCAACTCGGACGGCTCGGTCGCAGCGGCTGTCGTCGAAGTCGGCGGCTTCCTCGGCCTTGGCGAGAAGGACGTCCTCGTGAACTTCTCCGCCCTGCAGATGACCATGGACGGCGACAAGATGCGCGTCGCCGTGCCTGAGTTCACCAAGGAGACGCTGACCTCGGCGCCGGACGTCGATCTCGACACCGTGTTCCCCGACCACGACGACTGATCGCACGTCGGTTTCAGACGAAAGGCGTCGCTCCTCCGGGAGCGGCGCCTTTTTCGTATCAGCCGGAGGTGGCGGCGTCAGTGCGCCATCAGCACCGGCAGCGGGCTGGCGGTCAGGAGATCGCGGGTCATGCCGCCGAGGATGAACTCCCGCAGACGGGAGCGTCCATAGGCGCCGATGACGATCATGTCGGCGTCGACCACGACGGCCTCGTTGAGAAGGCCGGCCGAGGCATCGGGCCATTCCGGCAGATGCCGCACCTCCACCGTGATGCCGTGGCGCGAAAGGTGCCGCGCCATGTCGGCCGCAGGCTCGCGCAGGTTCTCGTCGCGGCTGTCTGACTCCGCCACCGACACCAGGTAGACCCGCTCGGCGCGCTGCAGCAGCGGCAAGGCTGCGGCGATGGCACGGGCGCATTCGCGCATGTCGCGCCAGCCGATCAGGATCGCCTTCATCTCGCCCGGCCGGGTTGCCGTCGGCGGTACCGCAAGGACCGGTGTCCCCGCGCTGAACAGGGCCGCCTCCAGAAGATCCGCCCAGCCCTCGCCCTCGCCATAGGGGCGCCCGACCACCACGAGGTCCACCGAGCGGGCGAGCGTCGTCATGCCGGCGTTCAGTTCGTGCCGCATGCCGTCGGTTCGGATGAAGTCGGTCGTGGCATCGATCCGGTCGAGGCGCTGGCGGGCCTGCTGCTCCGCCGCGTCCGCGGCCTTGCCGTCCGCCTCCCAGAAGTCGTAGGCGATGCCCTCGCCGCCGAGGCCGAGCGCCAGCATCGTGCTTGGGATCTCATGCGTGAAGACGCCGCGGACATGGGCGCCGAACGCCGTCGCCACCGTTTCGGCCAGCACGATGTTTCGCTCATCCTGGGCCGACCCGTCGAGATGCACGAGCAGGTCCATGATGGCGCCACTGGGCGCCGCGATCATCACGGCGTTGCCGGCAGGCTCGGCCGCCTTGGCCATGGCAGGAGCGTTCATGGGAAATCCTCCATCTGGCGGCACTCTGCCGCGATGAAGCCAGCATGCCCTTTTCCCGCCAGCCGGGATTGATCTCCGTCAACGCCGCGGTGGATTGGTCGAGGCGTCGGTCCCGACGGAAGCGGGAATTACTTACGAGGTTAACTACCGATATCGGGCATTCGGCTTTCACCGGTCGGCAAGCCGGACTAAGATGGCGTCTGCACCCACAGGAATTCCCGGCCCCGTCGAGCGGCCCCGTCGAGCGGATCGCCGCGCGTTGACGGAACGGTCCGCTGGAGCTCTTTTCCGCGAGGTTTGCCCAATGCCAACGACCCTATCTCCGGTAGCCCGAGCGGCGGGCGAAGACCTGCCTCTGGGCTGTGTCGGTTGTGAGTCCCGCACGCTCGGCATTTGCGGTGCGCTCGGGGGCAGCGAACTGTCCGAGCTGTCGCAGATGTCGCAGCGCCGCAGCATCCCGGCGGGCAGCCGGATCGGGCGGGGGAGTTCGCGGAGCGACACTTTCGGCGTCGTTCTCAGCGGCGCGGTCAGCCTGTCCAAGAGCTTGCCCGATGGTCGACACCAGATCGTCGCCTTGCAGTTCGCCCCGAGCTTCATCGGAAGGCCGTTCCGGGAAACCGAGGACACCGAGCTGAATGCCTCAGGCCAGGTGAGGATCTGCGCCTTCCCGCGCGGGCGGTTCGAAACCATGCTCTCGCACAACCGGGCGCTCGAGCACCGCGTCCTGACGGAAACCCTGAACCAGCTGGACGACAGCCGCGACTGGCTGATCGCGCTCGGCCGCAAGACCGCGATCGAACGCGTCGCGACCTATCTGGAAATGCTGGCCTCGCATGCCCGCCTGGCCCCGGCAGGCGGCTCGGCCGAGATCGCGATGCCGCTCTCGCGCGGCGAGATCGCCGATTTCCTCGGCCTGACGATCGAGACGGTCTCGCGCAAGATGACCGAGCTGCGCAAGATGGGCGTCATCGCCTTCCAGTCCGCGGCGTCGATCCGCATCCTGTCGGCATCAAGCCTGCGTCAGGTGTCCGGAAACTGAAACTGAAAGGGCGCGCCTGTGTCGGTCCCGGCCGGCCAGCCGGCGCCGGGGCCGCTGGTGAGCGCGGCCAAAAGGACTGCCTGGTCTTCCGCCGTGAACGCCTCCGCCGCCTGCGGGAACAGCACCTCGATCTCGCGGGCCTCGTGCCGGCGGATGGCCATGAAGAAGGCGCGCAACTGGTAGGAGACGAGGTCGATCTCCTGGCGCGAGCAGCCTTCCGCCAACCGCTTCAGGCTGACGACGAGATCGAGCGCTGCGTCCCTGTCCTCGACATGCTCGAAGCAGGAGGTGCCGATGCTGGTCGCGATCGTGGTCGAGGACCCCAGCCGGCGCCGGAGCAACGGGAAGAAGGCGGATTCCTCGAGCGCCTGGAGCGGACCGATGAGGGTGGTGATCGCCCAGGCCGCCTCGAGGCAGGCCTGCGGCCGGATCGCCGGCAAGGCGTCCGCCAGCGCCTCCAGGAGATCGCAGAGCCCCCGTTGTCGCCGGTGCAACAGACGGAGCCTGTCGAGCGGGGACGGCTCTCCGGCGAGACTGACGATGGCAAGGTCCGAATGCATCCGCGTCCCCATGGGTTCGACGCGGGGCTCATTGTCCCGGCAATGCCGGGCGATGGTGCGCACGGGCGTCCAGAGGGCGACGCTAGTCCCCGCGGCCGACGGCCGGGTTGATCGAGATCAAGCCGTGTCCGCAAATCGCAGCGCCGTGGCCGCGCGTGATCCGCCCGGGGTGGCTTCTGGGCAGGGCACGCCACGACGGCCTGCTCACAGCAACAGCCAGCCGGCCGCTCCGGCCCCGATCACCACCGCCCAGGCCGGCGCCTTCCACGCGGCCAGCGCCACGAAGGCGATGGCGGCGATCACCAAGGCTTCGCGCGAGGTGATGCCCTCGGTGAAGACGGGATCGTAGAGGGCGGCGGCGAGGATGCCGACGACGGCGGCATTCACCCCTGCCAGCGCTCGCACCGCCGCGGGCGTCGAGCGCAGGCGCTGCCAGAAGGGCAAGGCGCCGACGAGCAGTAGGACGGCGGGGGCGAAGATGGCGACGAGGGCGACGAGGGCGAGAAGCGGTCCCCCGGCGACGGCGCCGAGATAGGCCGCGAAGGCAAAGAGAGGCCCAGGCATGGCCTGCGTCGCGCCATAGCCGGCAAGGAAGGCGTCGCGGCTGACCAGCGCGGTATCGACGGTCGCCGACTGGAGCAAGGGCAGCACGACATGCCCGCCGCCGAACACCAGCGCCCCGGATCGGTAGAAGCTGTCGGCCAGCGCAAACAGGACGCTGCCCTCTGCAGCAGCCACCAGCGGCATGGCGAAGAGCAGCCCGGCGAAGATCGCCAGCGCCATCACCGCGGTCCTGCGGCCGACGGGCACCGAAAGGGCGGGCTCATTCGCCTCGGCTGCGGCCGTCGTCGGCGCGGGGGTGAGCCAGGTCGATCCCGCGGCAGCGCCGAGCGCGATCGCCGCGATCTGCGACCAGGCGGTGGGAAAGAGGGTGGTGATCGCCAGCCCTGCGACGGCGATGCTCGCGCGCTCCCGGCCGGCGGCGAGCGTCTGCGCCATGCCGAGGACGGCATGGGCGACGATGGCGACCGCCGCCGCCTTCAGCCCGTCGAGCCAGCCGCCGCCGAAAGCCGCGCGCAAGGGCGCCTCGGCATAGGCGAAGGCGACGAGCAGCAAGGCGGTTGGAAGCGTGAAGCCGATCCACGCCGCAGCCATCCCGGCATAGCCGGCGCGGTGCAGCCCGATCGCCATGCCGACCTGGCTGGAGGAGGGGCCGGGCAGGAACTGGCAGAGCGCGACGAGGTCGGCATAGGCCCGGTCGGACATCCAGCGGCGGCGCGTCACGAAGGCATCGCGGAAATAGCCGAGATGGGCGACCGGCCCGCCGAAGGATGTCAGGCCAAGCCCGAGGAAGATCGTGAAAACCTCCCGCGCCGAACCCGGTGCGGCAAGCCCCTCCGGCTGGGCTGATCGGTCTGTCGTCATCTCGGTCGGCTCCAGGGCTGATGCTGGCGGGACGGGCTGGCGCAGGCTCCCTACCTTCTGTCGATGCCTTTAGCATGAACCCCATCGCCGCGCCGGGCGCCGTCGTGCGACAGGGCGCCGGTTGCGGACCGGCCGTATCGTCCGCAGGCTCAAGCGGGCAGGCGACTGTCCAGCGGCGGATCGCACGGAAAAACAAAGGCTTGAACGTGGAATGGGCGACCCGCTCGGAACCGTCTGTTCGCCGCCGCCCTTCTCCCCTGAAACAGGGAGAGAGACATGAGCCGGATCCCCGACGATCGTACCGACGATGCCCCCCGCTTCGAGGGCGACCGCATCCACGACAACCACCAGCAGCCGGGCTCGTTGACCGAAGGAAGCGCTCCGGCGCGGCCTGTAGGGCGCGACGAGGCTGTGGTCGATGCCGAGTTCAGCGGCCTCGATAATGATCTGGTCGACATGGGCCAGTTCGGCGACGAGACCGATGAGGGGCTTGGCGACGCCGGCACCATCCAGCCGGACATGCCCCGGCAGCCCGACGTTCCCGGTGGCCAACAGCGCCCGCCGGGTGTCGGCGAGAAGAGGGACCCGTCGCGGGACGACGGCCTCTAAATTCTTCACCGCTTCCGCCGAGCCGTATCAACGGCGCGAACACTGACATCTTTCTTGCGGCCGCCCGCGATGCGGGCGGCGCAGGGAACCCAGGAGCACTTTCATGTCCGATACACATGCCAAGACCCCGAACAAAGGCGGTGCCGGTTCCGATCATCCGGACGCTGACGGCAAGCCGAAAGACACGGCCGAGGTTGGTGCAGACGCCGCCGTGCAAGAGGAGATCGAGGAAACCGATGGCGCCGAGGACGAGAAGCTCGACCACGCGGTCGAAGCACTCGACTGAGCGCGGTCGACCAGGACCCCGGCGCCGACGGAGGAGCGCATGCGAGCGGTAGCCACGACGCTTTCAAGGAAGGATCCGGCGCTGCAGGCGCAGAGGGATGGGACGGCTCCGAACCCATTCCTGGCGGAAACTTTGTGCAGGGAGGGGCGGAATTGAACGAGAAATTCGAAGTGCCGCTGGAGGCGGCGGCGGCGATAGAGGCAGGCGTATCGCCCCCTCTGGCTTTTCGCGAGGCGGGGGCGATAAGCCCGAGCGATCTCGGCCAATCGACGAATATCTCCGCCGAACGCCTTCTTCAGATCGAGGAAGGCGCCGTCGCGACCGAGAGCGAACTGCGCGACCTCAGCCAGGCGCTGGGGGTTCCGCTTCAGCATTTGGCCGTGCGCTGATACATGCGCCCCCTTTGTGCCGGGCCAGACGCGCGTCTTCTGCGGCAGCCAGGGCTCAACGGGAAGTGGATGGTACCGCGACGGTGCCGCGCTGCTTCTTCAAGCAGGGCCGGCAGCCGCAGCGGATGTCGCTGGCGTCGTGAAGAACAGAGGGCGAAGTTTGACGCCGAGCACATTGCCGGCGAAGGCGGCGACGGCCCAGAGCCAGCCGTGCAGGCTGCCGGAAGCGATGCCGGAGAAATAGGCGCCGATGTTGCAGCCATAGGCGATGCGCGCGCCGTAGCCGAGCATCAGTCCGCCGATCACGGCCGCGACGACGGAGCGAAGCGGGATGCGCAGGCTCGGGGCAAAGCGCCCCGCCAGCGCCGCCGCCAGCATCGCGCCGGCGATGATGCCGAAATCCATCACCGAGGTGACATCGGCAAAGACGGTCTGACTGAGGGCTTTCGCGTTGCCGGGGGTCTGCCAGTAGGCCCAGGCGGCGGGATTAAAGCCCATGAGCTCAGCGCCCTTGGCGCCCCAGAGGGCGAAGGCGGAGGTGATACCCCAAGGGCGTCCGGATAGCGCCAGCGTCGCAAAGTTCAGCAGCGCCAGAACGATCGCGCCTGCCACCATCGGCCAGGGACCGCGGAGATAGCGCGACAGGCCGTGGCGCGGCGAGGGTGGGGCCTCCTCCAGCGTGCCATTGCGGCGTTTTTCGATGACGATGGTCAGTCCTGCGATCGCGGCAAAGAGCGCCAGCGAGACGGCAATGCCGAGGGGCGCTCCAAGTGAGACCAGCGTCACCGGCTGGAAGGACGGTAGCGCGACCCACCAGTCGAAATGGACCGTGGCGAGCACCGAGCCGACGACAAAGAAGAACAGCGTCACCAGCATGCGGGCATTGCCGCCGCCGGCGGTGAAGAGCGTGCCGGACGCGCAGCCGCCGCCGAGCTGCATGCCGAGGCCGAACATGAAAGCGCCGATGACGACGGAGAGGCTGAGCGGCTGGACGAGGCCGGTGACCGGGTTGCCGAACAGCGTGCCGGCGCTGAGGGCCGGGAAGAACAGCACGACGGCGACGGCCAGGAGGACCATCTGCGCTCGCAATCCCCGTCCCCGGCCTTCCAGGATGAAGGCGCGCCATGCCGCGGTGAAGCCGAAGGAGGCGTGATAGAGCGCGATCCCGAGCCCGCCGCCGACCAGGAACAAGGCACCGTGGGACGGTCCGAAGGCGACGCCGAGCGCTAGCGTCCCCACGAGGAGGACAGCGAGCGAGGTGATACCCGCGGAACCAAGGGGAGAGGACACCGCGGTGCGCGGCGTGGCTATTGGCAGCGTAGACATGGCGACTCCTCGGCTGACCCGGAGATAGGCCGATGTCGTGGACCTCGCCAAGCATCAGGTTCCAAAGACTGGTGGGATCGGGGTATTCTGTTCGGGCGGAACCGAAGGCGTACCGGCGGGCAGGCTGGTGCGCACGCCCGCATTCTCAGCAGATGGCCCTTTTTGTGACCTGACAGCGCCCGGCAGGGCCGGGCTCGCTGGGCATTGCGGCGGCTTCCTTGGGAAGCCGCCGCTTATCACTTACAGGGTCGGAAGCGAGCCGACGATGCGCAGCGACAGGCCCTCATAGGGCTCCAGCGAGATGTGCAGCATGCCGTCTTCGCCGAGATCGCCTTCGACCGTCTCGGCGATCATGTCGACCACAGGTCCGGAACCGACATTGGCGAGGACAATGGTCTCTTCGATCGGCTCGGCGCTAAAGTTCAACGCGGTGATCTGCGTCCCGCGGCCGTTCGGCAGTTCGTGCACCATGATGAGGAGGCCCGGCGCGACGACGTCGGGGATCGACACCTGCTTGGCCGCGGCCAGTCCATAGGATTCGCGCACGGACAGGATGTGCTTCAGCTGCGAGGCAAACGAGTCCGGCCGCTGCAACTGGTCGGTCAGCGAACCGTAGAGCGAACGCGCCCTCGGCATGCCGCCGGACGAGACAGTCGCCTCCGGGTCAGCACCGACGAGATCGTAGCCGCCGCGCTCGATCCAGCGCGTATCGCCATCGCCCATCAGATGCTCCACCTCGCTCGCATCGAGCGGCAGCGCGCCGACGAGATCCCAGCCGGAGAGCGCGAAGACGCCCGGCTGGTAGGCGTTGTACATGGCCAGAAGAATATGGATCTTCTGGATCTGCGCCACCTGCTCGTCGGAGATCTCCGAGATATCGTCCATGCCTAGCGCCGCGGTGATGATGCTTGCCGTGGTGCAGGAGATGCCGTTGGTGACGAAGCGCAGATTGTAGGGCGCCGCCGGACCGCTGAGCTTCTGGTACATGGTCTCGCGCAGATGCGTGCGCAGCGTCCGTCCTTGCCAGGTCTGGCCCTGGAAGGTGTAGATGTCGTTGGCGTGCAGCGTCCAGAAGTGGACAAGCTCGGTCGTCAGCTCGTCATGGTTCTGCAGCGCGTGGATCAGCGAGGCGGGATCGATCCCGAACTCGTGCACCATGCGCAGCATCATCCGCAGGAACTCGGTATCCCCCGTCAGAAGCGCATGCTGGTAGGCGGGGCGGGTGATGAAGTCGTAGGAGAGATCCGCGCCGCCCTTCGACATCGAGGCGATGTCGTCGACGGTGAGGTTGAGTTCCTGGAACGAGAAGCCGCCGGCCTTGCGGATCATGCCGGCGAGCAGCTGATTGCCGACCATCGACAGCGGATGGCTCTCTGACCAGGCCGGGCCTTCCGCGCGGCGCTCGACGCCGAGGAAGCCGTTGGCGTCGAGGCGCAGGCCGCGGGCGCCCATCTGGTCGATCGAATGCAGCGCGTCGCCGATGATCATCTGCTGGGCGGCAAAGGACGGATCGAGCCAGTTGAGGCTCGGCTGGCCTTCCTTGAAATAATGCAGGTAGACCCAGCGGCGGACAGTGCCGTCGACGCCGGTAATCTGGCCGGTGGCGCTCCAGTCGGTTTCCTTGACGCCAGGCTCGAAGAAGATCACGCGCTGAAGCTGGCCGACAATGTAGCCCTTGTCGCGCAGGAGATCGACGGTCGCCGGGTCGAGATTGACCGCGTCGCGACCTTCCGGCAGCTCGGGCAGATGCTCCCAGTCGGCCTCTGAAATCTCGACCATGTGGTAGAGGCCGGGATAGGTGGTATGGCCCATTTCGGCGAGGCGGAAGTCGGCGCCTTTGCCGGTGTGGGCGGGAACGACGTCGTCGATGACGACCGAGTTGTGGGCTGCCGCCGTGCGGCCGATCGCCACGAACTCGTCATGCGTGCCATAGGCGGGGTCGAGGTCCCAGCCGATGCGGTCGAAATTGCCGTCGACGGTCGGCGTGTAGCGGCCGTTCTTCCAGCCGCCGGCGCGCTTCATCGGCCCGGTATGGATGCCGCGAACGCCGATCGAGGACAGCGCCGACCAGAGCTTCGCATCGCCCAGCGTCTTCAGAACGGAGTCGCCCTCGCGCGTAATGATCGCGCCGGGATAGGCGGTGAACCAGACCGGCGCGACCGCCGAGGCGATGCGGGGACGGGTCTCGGCATAGGGTCTCTGCCAGAACCGACCCTTGCCGCCATAGGTCTCGGCGCGGCTGCGCGCCTGATGCAGCATCGACATCTCGACGAGGGCGTCGACCGAGTCCGGGGATGGTTTCATCATGAAGAGGTTCCGTTTGCGGGAAATCCGGGGGGTAACGCGTGCGCCGCGGTATGTTTCCGAATTGCATCGCTTTTGCGCCCGCCAGGGCCGATTCCGGCGCCTAAAAGCGCAGCTTTCGCCTTCAAACTTGACAATAATAGTCATGAATTATAGCCGGAAGGGTCGGCGCCTCTGTCGCTCCGCCGGAACGGAAGGCTTTTCCGCATGCTGACTGCCTGCTCGTCGATCCCCCTCTACGACGGTGGCCATGTCCTCGACCTCTTCTGCGATCACATGCGCGGGCATGGCGAGGTCGAGCAGGCGCTGGGGACCGCGACGATCCGGCTCGACTACGGCCGCGCGGACCTTGCCATCTCCGGCGATGGTCTCGACGTCGTCGTCTCGGCGTCGGATGCGACCGGCCTTTCCTATATGAAGATGGGTGTCGTCCATCACGTCCGCGCCTTTGCCGCGCCGCAGACGCCCGACATCGGCTGGCGCGGCGACGGGACGAGCGAGACGGTGCCGGCCTTCTTTCGCGAGATGCGCGTCGTCGACGCCTTCTACGTTTCCCCGCACATGCGCCGCGTGGTGCTGGCAGGAGAGCGGCTCGAGCGGTTTGCCGAGGGCGGCCTGCACGTGCGGCTGATCTTTCCGCCGAAAGGCCGCGCGCTGGTCTGGCCACGCCTTGGGGCCGACGGCTGCCCGGTCTGGCCGGAGGGCGAGAATGCCGTGACCGCGCGGGTCTATACGCTCCGCCACGTCGATCTCGAGGCCGGCGAAGTCTCTATCGACATCTTCCGCCATGACGGCGACGCGACGCCGGGGTCGGACTTCGCGTTGACGGCGCGGGCGGGCGACCGTGTCGGCATGACCGGGCCAGGCGGCGGCAGCGTGCCGGATGCTTCCTCGCTGCTGCTCCTCGGCGACGAGACCGCGCTGCCGGCGATCGCCCGCATCCTCGCGGCGCTGCCGGCCAGCGCCACGGCGCGGGCGGTGATCGAGGTCGGCAGCGCGGAAGATCGGCAGCCGATGCCCTCGGCGGCATCGGTCAGGCTCGAATGGCTGTGCCGCGGGGTGGGCCAGCCGGGCGGCACCGGCCGTCTCGCCGACGTCCTCGACCGTCTTGCGCCGGAGGACCTTTTGCCGGACACCTTCGTCTGGGCCGGCTGCGAGTTCGAGGATTTCCGCCGAATGCGCCGCCGCCTGCGCTCGGACTGGAAACTGCCGCGTGACAGGCACCTCGTCGTCGCCTATTGGCGCAAGGGCGCAGCGGGCGACGCGGCCCGCGCCGACGCCTGAGGCGGGCGGCGCCGCCCACCGCACGCCCACCGCACGCGCGCCGCCCTTCCGCTCCGCCATCGCGAACGGCGCATGACCTGCCGCTTCGCCGAAACGAACCGTCCGTGCCAGCGGCCGGTCAGGACAGGATTTTCGATGCTCTCCCGCTTTTTCGCCTACTACGCCCCCTGGCGCGGCCTGTTCCTGCTCGACTTCGGCTGCGCCGTCGTCGCTGGCCTCCTGGAACTCGGCTTCCCCATCGCGGTGAAGCTGTTCGTCGACGATCTCCTGCCCAGCGGCGATCTGGCACTGATCCTCGTCGCCTCGGCGGGCCTCCTCCTCGTCTACATCCTCAATACCGGGCTGATGGCGGTGGTCGGATATTGGGGCCACATGCTCGGCATCAACATCGAGACGGAGATGCGTCGGCGCGCCTTCGACCATCTGCAGAAGCTTTCTTTCGGCTACTTCGACAACCAGAAGACCGGCCATCTTGTCGGCCGGCTGACCAAGGATCTCGAGGAGATCGGCGAGGTCGCCCATCACGGGCCGGAGGACCTGTTCATCGCGGTGATGACCTTCATCGGCGCCTTCGTCCTGATGGTCACGGTGCATGTGGAACTCGCGCTGATCACCGCCGTCATCGTGCCCTTCGGCACCTGGCTGACGACCCGCTATGGCGGGCGGATGACCAAGACCTGGCATGCGATCTACGGCTCCGTCGCCGACTTCAACGCCCGGATCGAGGAGAATGTCGGCGGCATCCGCGTGGTGAAATCCTTTGCCAACGAGGACCACGAGCGGGCGCTATTCGCCGTCAACAATGCAGGCTACCGCGCCCGCAAGCTCGACGCCTACCGCATCATCACCGCCAGCCAGTCGCTGAACTATTTGTCGATGCGGCTGACGCAGGTGATCGTCATGGTCGCCGGCACCTGGTTCGTCATCTCCGGTGATCTCAGCATCGGCGGCTTCATCGGCTTCCTGCTTCTCGTCAACGTCTTCTTCCGCCCGGTGGAGAAGATCGCCGCGGTGCTGGAGAGCTATCCGAAGGGCATTGCGGGCTTTCGCCGCTACACCGAATTCCTCGATACCGTGCCGGATATCGTCGACCGGCCGGGCGCCGTCGCGCCATCGGCGCTGCGCGGCGACATCGCCTTCCGCGGCGTGCATTTTGCCTATGCCAGGGGCCGTCCGGTGCTCGACGGCATCGACTTCCACGTCGCGCCCGGCGAGACCGTCGCCTTCGTCGGCCCGTCCGGCGCCGGCAAGACGACGATCTGCTCGCTGGTGCCGCGCTTCTACGACGTGACGGCAGGGACCATCCTCGTCGACGGCATCGACATCCGCGACATGCAGCTTGCCGCGTTGCGGCGTCATATCGGCGTCGTCCAGCAGGACGTCTTCCTGTTCGGCGGCACGGTGCGCGAGAACATCGCCTATGGCCGGCTCGACGCCAGCGAGGCGGAGATCGTCGCCGCCGTCGACAAGGCGCACCTCACCGCGACGCTCGCAGCGCTGCCGGACGGTCTCGACACCGTGATCGGCGAGCGCGGCGTAAAACTTTCAGGCGGGCAGAAGCAGCGGTTGTCGATCGCCCGCATGTTCCTGAAGGATCCGGAAGTGCTGATCCTCGACGAGGCGACCTCGGCGCTCGATACCGAGACCGAGCGGGCGATCCAGGCCTCGCTCGCCGAACTCGCGCGCGGCCGCACGACGCTGATCATCGCCCACCGCCTGTCCACCATCCGCCACGCCGACCGCATCGTCGTGATCGCCGACGGGCGGATCGTCGAGGAAGGCCCGCACGCCGCGCTGCTCGCCCGTGGCGGGGCCTATGCCCGGCTGATCGGGGCGCAGGACGGGATTCTCGCGGCGGAGTAGCGCGGCGCCGAGGACACAGAAAAGCAGCGGCTAGGGTTTCGCCCGCCGCTGCCGAAATGGATGGATGCGGGTCGGCACTGCGGGCTGCATCTCTACGGCGCGCAGTGCCGACCCAGTAAGTCCTACCAGGAGTATTTCAGGCTCGCCGTCACCTTGCGCGGCTCATTGTAGAAGCACGAGTTGGCGTCCTGGCACGAGGCGACGGCCTTCTTGTCGAAGAGGTTGGACGCGTTGATCTGGCCCTTCCAGTTGTTCTTCTCGTAGGAAATCGAGGCGTCGACGACGGTATAGTCAGGCACTTCCAGCGCGTTGGCCTTGTCGGCATAGCTCTCGCCGTTCCAGCGCACGCCGCCGCCGAGGCGCAGGCCCGTCAGCGCGTCGGACCGGAAGGCATAGTCGAGCCAGAGCGAGGCGAACTGTTCGGGGATGGCGACGGGTACCTTGCCGAGATCGACGTCGTTGGACTTCGTCACCTCCAGATCGAAGTGTGTGTAGGCCGCGATCAGGCTGAAGCCATTGCCGAGCCCGACATTGCCTTCGAACTCGAAACCCTTCGATGTGGTCTCGCCGGTCTGGACCTGCTGGAACGGGTTGCCGCCGGCGACATCATTGGTCAGCACGTTGCCGCGGGTGAGGTCGAAGATCGATGCGGTGAAGAAGCCGTCGAAGCCGGTCGGCTGGTACTTAACCCCCGCCTCATACTGGTCGCCGTCACCGGACTCGAACGGCGAGCCGTTCGCATCAAGACCCAGCACCGGGGTGAAGAAGCGGGAATAGCTGACATAGGGCGTGATGCCGTTGTCGAAGAGGTAGGCGAGGCCCGCCCGGCCGGAGAAGGCGCCCTCGTCGTCGTCGGCATCACTGCCGATGCGGTTGTCGAGCTCGGTGCTGAGGAAATCGTAGCGGGCGTTCGCCGTAACGACGAGCCTGTCGAGGGTCATCTGGTCCTGGACGTAGAGCCCCGTCTGGTTGAGCGTCTGGGTATTGTCGATATAGGGCGCGCCAAGCGGCGGCTGGCCGGTGCTGTAATCCGGGTTGACGAGGTCGAGCGGCGTGCCGATGCCGCCGGGCCCGTCGAACGCAGAGACCGCCTGCGACTGGTCGAGCCTGTAATAGCGGTAGTCGAGACCCGCGATCGCCTTGTGCTCGATGGCGCCGGTGGCGAACTTCGCCTCGACCTGGTTGTCGATGGTGAAGGTGTCGACCTTCGGATCCGTGCGGAAGTTGATGCGGGCGAGCTCCGAGCCGCCGGGGGTCACGTAGCCGTTGCCGTAGGCCAGCGCATAGGTCGACTCCAGATGCGCGTAGCGGGCGTTCTGGCGCACCGTGAAGGTCTCGTCGAACGAATGCTCGGCCTCGTAGCCGATCATCGTCTGGTCGCGGGTGAACTCGTCGATCGACGTGTCGCTGGTGAAGACGTCGCGGTCGATCTTGCCGAACGCGGCAGGCCGCACCGTGCCGACATAGGGCAGGAAGCCCGGCACGTTGTTGCTGTCGTCGCGCTGGTAGGAGCCGTAGACGGTGACGTTCGTCTGGGCGTCGGGTGCCCAGGTCAAGGTCGGGGCGATCAGGCCGCGGAACTCGTCGCCTTCATCGGCATAGTCGTTGCCACCGAATAGTTTTGCGTTCAGCCGGTAGGTCCAGACGCCCTCGTCGTCGAGCGGGCCGCTTGTGTCGAGCGCGGTGTAGCCTTGACCGTATTCGTTGACGCCGACCTCGACCGAGCCTTGCTTCGTCGTGGTCGGACGCTTCGAGATCAGGTTGATCAGGCCGCCTGGAGAGCTGCCGCCGTAGAGCACCGAGGCCGGGCCCTTCAGGACCTCGACGCGCTCGAGCAGAACGGGATCGACCTGGAAGGTCGCGAAGGCCGAGGAGAACAGCGCGAGGCCATCGAGGTAGAGGCCGTCCTCATTGGCCGGGAAGCCGCGGATGTTGAACCAGTCGAGCCGGTTGTTGTTGCCGAATTTCTGGCCCTGGACTCCCGAGGAGTAGCGGGTCGCCTCGTCGACGCTCTGGACGTTGCGCTCCTCGAGCTGATCCTGTCCGATGACGGAGACCGGCTGGGGGCTGGCCAGCCGGGAGCCGGCGCCCTTGGTGCCGCTGACGCTCTGGCGGGGGACGGTGCGATCGCTGTCGCTAGCAAGGCTGCTGTCGCCGGCCACCGTGCCGTTGCTGGCGCCGCCCTCGAGCGTGACGGCACCGAGCACGATCGCGTCCTGCGCGGCGGCCGCGCCCGCGAGCGCTCCGAGGGCGCAGGAAACGCGCAGCACAGTCTGGCAGGAACGGACGACAGATGGCATCGAGGGGACTCCATAAAGGGACCCATTCCGCCTAGGTGCGTTAAGCTGATAAATCGAGTCATATTTTAGGGCGTGCTGTAAGCCGTGTTCCGGTGTTGCCGTAATGTGACTTTAACGACCAACTGACGGTGTCGGCGAAGGTTCACACCAGCCGTTCCACCCCCCTCAGCCAGATTAGAAACATTTTAAACTGGCAGAGCGGAGTACCCGTTAGTGCCGAATACTAGTCAGCGGGCGCTTCGCCGCATCGGCATTGCATCGATCAGGCCGTTGAGGTCGGCCAGCGCGATGGGCTTGCTCCCGCGCCACTTGACCCCGCCATCCTTGCCGATCAGCAGCGCGGAGAAAGTGGTGTCGGCGGCAATGTCATAGCGGTTCCGCAGCCTGTCGGCGGTTTCCCCTCGGGGTGGTTCGCCGAAGATCGGCAGAATTTCTTCGCCCACCACGGCGAAGGCGACAAGATCACGGTCGGCAAGCGCCGCCTCGTCCGCCAGAAGGCCTTGTTGCTGGTCGGAGAGCAGCTTGCTCCGGTCGGCGGCGAAGACGATCACGATGCGCTTTTCCCAGCGCAGGCTGGCGACGGTCGCAGCGTCGACCGCACCGACGGAGCCGATGGCGGACAGGAGGGCGGCGGCGACGACGGTCTTCAGCATGAAACTTCTCCCTTGGCCCCCAGAACGGGCGCGAGCCGGTCGGTTTGTTCGAGACCCAGCGTTGGCATGATGGCCGCGGTGCTTCGGCTGCGGCCGATCGTCCCGCGCTAATGCGGCTTCTCATTTTTGACTGAACCCATTCGCCGCCGTCTGCGTTGCAGCCTGGAATCGTTATAAGGAGCAGCCCGTGCTGACACTGACCGTGAATGGAACCGAGCATTCGCTCGACATCGACGTGAGGACATCGCTGCTCGATGCTCTGCGCGACCATCTGGCCCTCACCGGCACCAAGAAGGGCTGCGACCACGGCCAGTGCGGCGCCTGTACGATCCTGGTCAACGGCCGGCGCGTCAATTCGTGCCTGACGCTCGCCGTCATGCACGACGGCGACGAGATCACGACCATCGAGGGCCTTGGCCAGCCCGGCAACCTCCACCCTATGCAGGAGAGCTTCCTGCACCATGACGGCTACCAGTGCGGCTATTGCACGCCGGGTCAGATCATGTCGGCGGTCGGGATGCTCGGCGAGGTCGAGGCGAAGTGGCCGAGCCATGTGACGGAAAACGTTGCGGGCGGCGCCGAGCTCTCCAATGCCGAAATCTCCGAGCGCATGTCGGGCAATCTCTGCCGCTGCTCGGCCTATCCGAACATCGTCGATGCCATCCGCGAGGTCGGCACCGCAGATACCCGCCGAAAGGACGCAGCATGAGGACGTTCGACTACGTCCGGGCGAGCGATGCCCGGCAGGCCGCGACCGAGGCAGCCGTCGTCGGCGCCAAGTTCATTGCGGGTGGCACCAATCTCCTCGACCTGATGAAGCTGCAGGTCGAACACCCCGACCGCCTCGTCGACATCAGCCGTCTGCCGCTGAAGGATATCGAGGAGACGGGTGACGGCCTGCGCATCGGTGCGCTCGTTACCAACAGCGACCTTGCCGCCAGCGACATCATCCGCGAGCGCTATCCCCTGCTCAGCCGTGCGCTTCTGGCCGGTGCCAGCGGGCAACTGCGCAACAAGGCAAGCACCGGTGGCAACTTCCTGCAGCGCACGCGCTGCGGCTACTTCTACGAGACCTCCGCCAACTGCAACAAGCGCGAGCCCGGTTCGGGCTGTGACGCGATCGGTGGCTTCAACCGGATCCACGCGATCCTTGGCGCCAGCGAGCACTGCATCGCCACCCACCCATCCGACATGGCGGTGGCCATGCGGGCGCTGGACGCCAAGATCGAGACGCTAAAGGCCGACGGATCGTCCCGCGTCCTCGCGCTTTCGGACTTCTACCGCCTGCCCGGCGACACGCCGGACCTCGACACCAATCTCGAGGCGGGGGAGCTCATCGCCGCGGTGCACCTGCCGAAGGCGCCGGGCGGCAAGCATGTCTACCGGAAGGTCCGCGACCGCGCATCCTACGCCTTCGCGCTGATCTCCGTCGCCGCCGTGGTGACGGTCGAGGACGGCAAGATGCAAGGCGTCAGCCTCGCTTTCGGTGGCGTCGCCCACATGCCGTGGCGGGATGCCGCGGTGGAGGCGGCGCTGAACGGCCAGGCGCCTTCGCAGGCGCTGTTCGAGAAGGCGGCCGACATGCTCCTCGCCGAGGCGAAGGGCCAAGGCGAAAACGATTTCAAGATCGAGCTGATGCGGCGGACTTTGCCCGCGGTTCTCAGCGAGGCGACGGGAGTGACGGCATGAGCAAGTCCTACGACTACCAGATGGACAAGCCGATCGGCGAGACGCGTCTCGACCGCGGCGTACAAGGCGTCATCGGCAAGGGCATCGACCGGTTCGAAGGTCCGTTGAAGGTGTCGGGCAAGGCGACCTACGCCTACGAGAACCTGCATGGGCGGGAGGTTGCTTTCGGCTATCTCGTCACCTCGACCATCGGCTCCGGCAAGATCGTCGAGATCGACACGATGCAGGCGCTGTCGACGGCGGGCGTCCTCACCGTCATCACCGACGAGAATGGCCCCCGCGCGGCGGCCGACCCGGGCGATCCCGCACCGACACCGATCGGCGGCGAGGTCACCCATTACGGCCAGCCGATCTGCCTTGTCATCGCTGAAAGCTTCGAGGTCGCGCGTGCGGCCGCCAAGCTGGTCGACGTGCGCTATGAGGCTTCCGAGGGCCACTACGACCTCGAGGAAGGCAAGGCGGACGCCTATGATCCGGGCGATGGCGTGATGCCGTCGACCGTCGTGAAGGGCGACTTTGACAAGGCTTTTGCCAAGGCCGAGGTGACGTTCGAGGCGACGTACACGACGCCGAGCCAGAGCCATTCCGCCATGGAGCCGCACGCGGCCGTGGCCGTCTGGGACGGCGACGACCTGACGATGTATGGCTGCTACCAGCTTGTCCAGACGAATGTCGGACAGCTTGCCAAGGCGCTCGGCATCAACAAGAAGCATGTCCGCCTCCTGAACCCGTTCATCGGCGGCGGCTTCGGCGGCAAGCTCGGCATTGGCCCGGAATCAGTGTTCGCCGCGATGGGGGCCAAGGAAACCGGCCGTCCGGTGAAGATCGCGCTGACCCGCCAGCAGGTGATGCAGACGACCTCGCGTCGCTCCGACACCATCCAGCGGGTGCGCATTGGCACGACGAAGGACGGCATCATCACCGCCATCGCGCACGACACCATCACCGGCAACACGCCCGGCGATGATTTCTTCGAGCCGGCCGGCATCTCGACGGTGTTCCTGTACGCCGGCGACCACCGGCAGGTGACCCATCGCAAAGTCGACGTGAACATCCTCCTGTCGTCCTCGATGCGGGCGCCTGGCGAGGCGGTTGGCATGCTGGCGCTCGAGAACGCCATGGACGAGATGGCCGAAAAGCTTGGCCTCGATCCGATCGAGTTCCGCAAGCGCAACGAGCCGGAGACCGATCCGCAGGAGGGCCTGCCGTTCTCCTCGCGCATGATGGTCGAGTGCATGGACGAGGGCGCCCGGCATTTTGGCTGGAACGATCGTGCGAAGGTCCCGGGTACCCGGCGCGAAGGCGAGTGGTTCATCGGCACGGGCATGTCGACCGCGTCGCGCAAGAACCTCCTGCAGAAGGCGTCGGCCCGAGTGTCGCTGCTCGCCGATGGGTCGGCGACGGTCGAGACGGATATGACCGACATCGGCACCGGCACCTACACCATCCTCCAGCAGATCGCGGCCGAGATGCTGGGCCTGCCGGTCGAGAAGGTATCGGTGAAGCTCGGTGACTCGTCGCTTCCGCCGGCACCCGGCTCGGGCGGCTCGTGGGGCGCCAGTTCCTCGGGCTCGTCGGTCTACACGGCCTGCGAGGGGATCATCGAGCAGCTCGCCGAGAAGCTCGGCGTCGCCGCCGACGATCTCACCCTCAAGGACGGCACCGCGATCGCCGGCAACAAGCAGACGCCGCTGACCGTCGTCCTCTCGGGCGAGCCGATCGTGATGCTCGGCAATTTTGCGCCGGGCAAGACGTTCAAGGAGACGCACCAGGCGAGCTATGGCGCGCACTTCTGCGAAGTGGCGGTCAACGCGGTGACGGGCGAGACCCGCATCCGCCGTCTGCTGACGGTGGCGGCGGCTGGCCGTATCCTCAACGAGAAGACCGCGACGTCGCAGTGCTATGGCGGCCAGATCTTCGGCATCGGCACGGCCCTGACCGAAGAACTGGTGGTCGATCCGCGCACCGGCCTGATGGTCAACCATGATCTCGCGGAATACCACGTGCCGGTGAATGCCGACGTGCCGCAGCTGGAGGTCGTCATGCTGCCCGAGCGGGACCATGCGGCGAGCCCGCTGGCCTCGAAGGGCATCGGCGAACTCGCAATCTCCGGCGTCGGCGCTGCGATCACCAACGCCATCTATAACGCCACCGGCGTTCGGGTGCGTGACTATCCGATGACGCTGGACAAGGTTCTGGCGGGCTGGACGAAGCCGAAGGCCGCCTGAGGCAACCGGTAACAGCACTAGCATTATCCAAAGGGCGGCGGAGCGAAGGCTTCGCCGCCTTTTTCGCGTCCGGCCTTAGCCGTGCAGCTTGAGGGCAGGGCCCTTGGTCGGTGAAATGACGTCGGCCAGGATCGCCACGGAACCGCGCAAGGTGCCGAGAACCGACCATTGGTGCTGCCTCTGCAGCGCGTGGTAGGCCGCCTTGGCGAATTGTCCGTCGATGAAGAAGTCGTCGCGCCGCGCAAAGCCCATCAAGCCGACGGTGCCGGCATTGCCGAGCGAGATCAGCTTGCCCTTGTCCTTGAAGGCGAATGGCTCGATGGGCTTTCCGGCAATGGCGGCCGGCAGTGCGCCGCAGAGGTAGCGCCCTTGCTGGCTCGCGATCTGCGCGGTCGGCGGCAGCGCCATCTCCGCACCCTCGGGGGTGAGGCTGGCCGCATCGCCCATGGCATAGATGGCGTGGTCGGCGGTCCTCAGATGGGCGTCGACGACGATCCGGCCCTTGCGGTCGGTCTCGAAGTCGCCGAGTTGCTTCAGCACCGGCAAGCCGACGAGGCCCGCGGCCCAGACGGTGATATCGGCCGGCCAGCTGTCGCCGGTCGCCGAGCCCACGGCATCGGCATGGACGGCGTTGATCTTGGCGTTCGTCACGACGGAGACGTCGAGGGCGGCCAGCCGCTTGAGGACGCCGGCGCGCAGGTCCGCGTCGGCGCCGGGCATCAGCACCGGCGCGCCCTCAAGGATGGTGAGGTCGAGGAGTTTTGCCTGCGGCTGTTTGGCCGGGCGCTCGAAGAAGGCCTGTTCAGAAACGCGCAAGTGCGCGGCAAGCTCGGTGCCGGTGGCGCCCGAGCCGACGATGACGACATGCGCCGGCCTGCCGCTTTCGCGCGCATTGATCATCAGGCCGATGAAGCGTTCGCGGAAGGCGTCGGCATCGGCCTTCGCGTCGAGCCGGACGGCATGCTCGAGCACGCCGGGTATGCCGAAATCCGCGGTGATGCCGCCGAGCGCGATGACGCAGGTGTCGTAGCCGACGCTCCGGCCCGGCGCCATCGTCTGCCCGCTCGCGGAGATGACGGGGGCGAGCCGGACGCATTTGGCCGCCCTGTCGATCGACACGACGCTGCCTTGCTCGAAGCGGAAGCCGCGCATGCGCGCCAGCATGTAGAAGCTGATTTCGGTCAGCGTCGAGTTCACCGTGCCGGCGGCGAACTCGTGCAGGCGGGGCTTCCAGATATGCGAGCTGACGCGGTCGACAAGAGCGATGTCGAGCGACCGATCCCGCGACAGGGCCGCGGCGAGCTCGAGCCCACCCGCCCCGCCACCGAGCACGAGGATGCGGTGTCTGGATTGTGCCATGCGATTAGCCTTGCCGGACGCTGCCGCCTTGCTTGCGGCGCACATCCCCTTTCCATCGCGCGCGATTCTGACGGGAGGGGCAGGGCCTCCTTCCCGTGTCGTCGCGCGGTTCGATCAGCCGTAGGTGCCCACCAGGCCTGTTATGCCGATGAAGATAAGGTAGAGCGCGACGATGTAGTTGAGCAAGCGCGGCATCAGGAGGATGAGCACGCCGGCGATCAGCGCGACGATCGGCTGGATCTGGAGAATCTGCATAAGGGCTTTTCCGATGTATTTGTCCGGGGAATCAGGACATGTGCCAGCCATGACTGACGGTGATCGACTGGCCGGTCAACGCATTCGAGCGAAAGCCTGCGAGGAATACGGCGACGTCGGCGACGTCCTCGATGGTCGTGAACTCCTGGTCGACGGTATTGCCGAGCATCACGCGGTTGACGACTTCGTCTTCCGAAATGCCGAGCCGCTCCGCCTGTTCGGGGATCTGACGGGCGACCAGCGGGGTCTTGACGAAACCGGGGCAGATCACGTTGGACCGCACGCCGTGCGGCGCGCCTTCCTTGGCCATCACCCGGCCGAGCCCCAGCAGCCCATGCTTGGCGGCGACATAGGCGCTCTTCAGGGGCGACGCCTCGTGGCTGTGCGCCGAGCCCATGTAGATCAGAGCGCCCGACTTCTGCGGGTACATCACCTTGATGCAGGCCTTGGTCAGGAGGAAGCCGCCGCCGAGGTGGACGTTCACCACCTTCTGGAAGTCGGCATAGGGAAAATCCTCGACCGGGTGGACGATCTGGATGCCGGCATTGGCGATCATGGTGTCGATCCGCCCGAAGCGCGCGGCGGCCGTTGCGACGCCGGCCTCGACCGCGGCCTCGTCCGAGACGTCCATCTCGATCGCCAGCGCTTCGCCGCCCGCGGCCTCGATCTCAGCGACGCTCGCCTCGGCGGCGGGTAAGTCGATGTCGCAGACGGCGATCCTCGCGCCCTCGCGCACGAAGGCCAGCGCGATCTCGCGGCCGATGCCGGAGCCCGCGCCGGTGATGACGGCGACGTTGTTCTGAAGTTTCACGGGCGGTGCTCCCATTGGCCGACGCGGCGGCAATCGGTGCCGACTATTCCGCAGCGGGGCGCTGAAACGCAACAGGCCGGCATTTGAGCCGGCCTGTTGCAGCGTGCTGATGGTTCAAGGAGCGGCGCTCAGAACTCCGACCAGCCGTCGGTCTCCGGCTTCATCGCCGCGCCGCCGCGCCCGGTGCTGCGCATCTGTACCACCGCGCGGCCCGCGGCAGGGCGGCTGGCGGCGTGCGGCGCCGGCTCGTCCGCGGTGCGGAAGCGGCCGACGAGCCCCGCCAGTTCCGCCGTCTCGGTCGACAGGGTCTGCGCTGCCGCCGTGGTTTCCTCCACCATCGCGGCGTTCTGCTGGGTGACCTTGTCCATCTGGTCGGCGGCGGCCGATACGCCCTTGAGGCTCGTCGCCTGTTCGCGGGCGCTGCTGGCGATCTTGCCGACGATGGCGCTCATGTCGGCGACCTGCGTGACGATCTCCTCCAGCGACTTGCCGGACGCCGTGACGAGCTCAACGCCCTCGCCGACCTGTGCCGACGAGGTCGAGATTAGCGCCTTGATCTCCTTGGCGGCCTCGGCCGAGCGCTGGGCGAGCCCGCGCACTTCCTGGGCGACGACGGCAAAGCCGCGACCAGCCTCGCCGGCCCGTGCCGCCTCGACGCCGGCGTTCAACGCCAAGAGGTTGGTCTGGAAGGCGATCTCGTCGATGACGCCGATGATCTTGCCGATCTTGTCCGAGGACTGCTCGATCGCCGCCATGGCCGTCACCGCCCGGCCGACGATCTCGCCGCCGCGCTCGGCATTGGTCTGGGCCGCGACCGCCGCGCGCTGGGCGTTGGCGGCGCCGTCGGCGGTTCTGGCGACAGCGGAGGTCACCTCGCCGAGCGCCGCGACGGTTTCCTCGAGGCTCGCGGCCTGCTGTTCGGTGCGCTGGGCAAGGTCCCCGGACGCGACCGCGATTTCGCTGAGGCCGGTCCGAAGCGCGCTGGTCGAGCGAACGACCTGCGCCATCGCCTCCTCGAGCCGCGCGACGCTCTGATTGAACAGCCCGCGGACGCCCTCGTACTCGGCCGCGAAAGGCTGCTCGAGCCGCACCGTCAGATCGCCATTCGCGAGCCGCTCGAAGCCCGCCTCCACCTCGGTGGCGAAGAAGGCCTGCGCCTCGGCGGTGTTCGCGCTGGTCTCGGCCTGCCGGCGGCGGCCAGCCTCCCTCTCCGCTGCCGCCTCGGCGGACTCGGATTTCAGGCGCTTCTGCTCGATCATCGCATGGCGCAGATGCTCGACCGAGCCGGCCATCCGGCCGATCTCGTCCTGCCGGTCGGTGCCGACCACCGTCCTGTCGGTCTTGCCGTCGGCGACTTCGGCGATGGTTTGCGTGAGCTCCCGCAGCGGGGCGAACATCCGCTTGGAGATCCAGAGGACGATGAGCCCGAGGACCGCAGCCGCCACGATCGACAGGATGCCGAGGCGGACCTGCAGGCTGTTGATCGAGGCGAAGAAGTCGGTCTTGGGCACGCCGACATAGAGGACGCCGATCGTCTTGCCGGCTTCGTCCTTGATCGGATCGTAGGCGGTGAAGAAGGGGGTGCCGAGAATATCGGCCTCGCCGCGGTAGGGCTTGCCGGCAAAGACCTCGGTATAGGCCGGGCCGGCGGCGAGTTTCGTCCCGACCGCACGGCTGCCGTCCGGTTTCTTGACGTTGGTGGCGATGCGCATGTCACCCATGAAGATCGTCGCCGTGCCGCCGACGAGGTCCTTGATGCGGTCGACCGGTTCGAAGAAGCCGTTCAGCTGCTGGCTGCCGGCGTAGAGGGCATCGCCATCGCGCCGCATCGGGCCAAGCCTGTCCAGCACTTCCCAGGCAACGCGCATGTTGCTCTCCTGCCTTTCGGCCGCGCGGAGGATTCCGTCCTCGCGCAGGACGATCTCGTTGGCGATACCGAACGACACCGTCAGCACGGCGAGGCTCGCCATCACCATCATCCAGACCTTGGCGTGCAGGGAAAACGTGCGAAACATGGGGGCACCTGTCTTTGTGCGATCGGTCCGGGGTCCGGCCGAGCGAGGGGAGATCTCCGAGAGAAAGGCTGGGCGGCAAACGACCGTCTCAGAAGATTAGCAACCTATCGTATGCCGTCCGAAGCTTAAGAAGCCCGTACCTTGGAGGGAAATTTTGCTGACTATGCAACCAAATGGGCTTTGGATCTCCGCGGCGCGTCGGTGACGTTCGACGTGCTGCGAGGCGCGGTCGATTTTCCCATGCGAGGGAATGTCGGCGAGGTCGTGCAACTGCCGCGACAGGTTTTCGACAGCCAGCGGGCAGTAGCTTCCCCTTTCGTTTGCCGTCGGGAGAATGGCAGGCGTCATCATGTTCGGGAGGAACACACCATGACCATCAACCGGCGCGACTTTTCCATGGCGCTCGCCGCGCTCGCAGGCGGCGCTGCGCTGCCGCTGCTGCGTCCGTCCGCCGCTCGGGCCGCCGCGCTCGAAGAGCTGACGATCATCGCGGCAGCCAGCACCGGCGGCGGCTACGACACCCTGGCGCGCACGGCACAGATGCTGCTGCAGAACGAGAAGCTGGTCGGCAATGTCGAGGTGATGAACGTTCCCGGGGCCGGCGGCACGATCGGCCTTGCCCAGCTGATCGGCGGCGGCAAGCGCTCGACGCTCCTCACCGCGGGCCTCGGCATGGTCGGCGCTGTCATCATCAACAAGTCGCCGGTCTCGCTGGCGCAGGCAAAGCCCGTCGCCCGCCTGCAAGGCGAATACCAGCCGCTGGTGGTCGCCGCTGAATCGCCGATCAAGTCGCTCGACGATCTGGTGAAGGCCTACAAGGCCGAGCCGGGCGCCGTCTCCTGGGCCGGCTTCGGCCTCGGCAGCCCCGACCATCTTCTCGCCGGGCAAGTGGTCAAGGCGACCGGCGGCGACGTCAAGGAGATGAACTACATCGTCGTCGGCGCCGGCTCGGAAATGCTGCCGATGGTGCTGTCGAACCAAGTGACGGTCGCGACCGGCGGCTACAACGAGTTCGCCGACATGATCACCACCGGCAAGCTCAGGGCGCTCGGCATCTCCTCGCCGGAGCGGCTGAAGGGCATCGACGTGCCGACCTTCCGCGAGCAAGGCGTCGACACCGAGCTGGTCAACTGGCGCGGCCTTGTCGGCACCGCGAAGCTGACCGACGAAGACCTCGCGGCGATGGACGAGGCCCTTGGCGCGATGGCCAAGAGCGACGAGTGGAACAAGATCTGCGAGAACCGCGGCTGGCAGAACCTCTATATGCCGTCAGCCGAGTTCGCGACCTTCCTCGCCGCGGAACAGACGCGCGTCTCCTCGCTCCTCAAGGAACTCGGCCTGGCCGCCTGACGGCTTTCGCCTCTCGCCATCCCCGCCGACAATTTCGTATAAGCGTCGCGCGGCTCGGGCAGATGCCTGACCACCCCTCCGTCCGGTCAACGCGACGGAGGGGCCAGAGGCCAGCTCAGATGTGCGGGAGATGAGATGAGCGACGCGATCAGGATCGACGGCAAGGCGGCGGCGGCCGACATCATCGGCGCGGTGAAGGCGGCGAGCGCGGCCTTGCGGGAGCAAGCGGGCATTGTGCCGGGGCTCGCGGTCGTGATCGTCGGCGAGGACCCGGCGAGCCAGGTTTACGTCGCCTCCAAGGCGCGGATGGCCGAAGAGTGCGGCTTCAAGTCGGTCAAACACGTGCTCGGTGCCGACGCGTCGCAGGCCGCGCTGCTCGACCTCATCCACGATCTCAATGCGGACGTCTCGGTCCACGGCATCCTGGTGCAGCTGCCGCTGCCTCCGCAAATCGACGCCAACCGGGTGATCCACGCGATCTCCGCCGACAAAGACGTCGACGGCTTCAACCTCCTCAATGTCGGCCGGCTCGGCACCGGCGCGGTGGACGAGGCTTTCGTGCCGTGCACCCCGGCCGGCTCGATGCTGCTGATCCGGAAGATTCTCGGCGACGACCTGTCGGGCAAGACCGCGGTGGTCGTCGGCCGCTCCAACATCGTCGGCAAGCCGATGGCGCAGCTGCTGCTCTCCGCCAACGCGACGGTGACCATCGCGCATTCGCGCACGGCAGATCTGTCGGCGGTATGCCGCACCGCCGACATCCTCGTGGCGGCGGTCGGACGGGCGGAAATGATCCGCGGCGACTGGGTGAAGCCCGGTGCCGTGGTCATCGACGTCGGCATCAACCGCATCGACGCACCGGAGAAGGGCGAGGGCAAGACGCGGCTCGTCGGCGACGTGGCCTATGAAGAGGTCGCAGCCGTCGCCGCCGCGGTCACGCCGGTGCCGGGCGGTGTCGGGCCGATGACAATCGCGCTGCTGATGGCGAACACGGCGGTTTCGGCGTATCGGCACGCGGGGCTGAAACCGCCGCGGTTCTAATCGGGCCGGTCAAGCCAGCCTGAGCCCGAAACGCTCGGCGATCGGCGTGAAGTCCCGGTCGCTTTGCAGGAGATGATGGTCGCCCATCAGGCAGAAGGTGGCGATGATGAGGTCGACGGTCTTGCCAATGGTGATGCCGTCGACGCGAAGGGTTCGGTAGATCCGGGCAGCTTCAACGGCGACCTCCCGACTCAACATCTCCACCGAGGTGAACTGCTGCAAAAGGGCTTCGATCCGACGGGCATCCCTATCGCCGCGGGCCCCTCGCAGCACTTCCAGCAGAACCACATCACCAACGACGATGCCTCGTTTTCGAGATACTGCCTTCAGCTGGCGAACTTGAGGACTATCCTCCTGACGGAGATGAGCAATCCAAACGGAGCTGTCGACGACGATCACCGCTTTTCGCTGTGTATTCGCCCCTCGCGCATGGCGTCGAGGTCGCCTTCCCAGCCGATCCCCGCCAGGTCCTCAATGGCCTTTCCCAACTCGTAGTCTTTCAGGAGGCGACGTAGCGCCTCCTCAACCGTGGCGGTAGGCGTTCCGAGACCAGCCGCGGCCATGGTCTCGTCGAGCAGCGCCTTGTCGACCTCAACATGCGTGCCCATGGCATCTCTCCCGCCGGGTAACCCGGCGATGACGATGCCACAGGCAGATTTGCAAATCGAGTTTCCCGATCAGCCCTCGCCGCCCTCAGTTTCCGCCGGTTTCGGCTCGGCCGCCACCTTCGGGCCGCCCTTGGAGACGCCGACCATGGCCGGGCGCAGCACGCGGTCGCCGATGGCGTAGCCATCCTGGACGACCTGGACGACGGTGTTGTTATTGACCTCGGTGTTCGGGACCTCGAACATCGCCTGATGGAAGTTCGGGTCGAAGCGCTGGCCCTCGGGCTCCAGCTTCTTCACGCCGAACTTCTCGAGCGTCGCCAGCATGCCGCGCTCGGTCAACTCGACGCCGTCGATCAGAGCGGCAAGGCCGGCATCGCCGTTCTCGCGGGCATCGGCGGGCACGGCCGCGACGGTGCGGCGCAGATTGTCCATCACCGACAGCATTTCACGGGCGAAGTTGGTCACGGCATAGGTGCGCGCGTCCTTTACCTCGCGCTCGGTCCGCCGGCGCAGGTTCTCCATGTCGGCGGCGAGCCGCATCATGCGGTCCTTGACCTCGGCAGACTCGGCCTCGAGATCGGCAATCCGCTCGGCGGCGGCACTGGCGATGAAGGCCTCAGCGTCGGCGTCGGAATAGTCCCCGCGGGTGAACGGAGAGGCCTCGGCCTCGTTCTCCAGGGCCTCGTCGATCTCGGCGTCGCGCTTGTCGGTGTCGCTCATCATTCCTCTTTCAATCCGCCGGCGCGCCGGTCGAACCGGGCCGAAGCCCGCCGGTCACCGGTGCGTGAATGTCGATGTCGCCCGCATATCGAATGCCGGGCCGTGAAAATCAAGATCGCCGGCCGACGGTGCCTTGCGTCAGAAGGCGCGAAACGAGCCGCGCGGTGTAGTCGACCATCGGCACGATGCGGCGATAGTTGAGCCGCGTCGGGCCGATGACGCCGACCGCGCCGATCACCTTCTGGTCGCCGTCGCTGTAGGGCGCGACCACGAGCGAAGAGCCCGACAGCGAGAACAGCTTGTTCTCCGAGCCGATGAAGATCCGCACGCCATTGCCGGTCTCAGCCAAATCGAGCAGCTCGATGATGCCGCTCTTGCTCTCGAGGTCGTCGAACAGCATGCGCAGCCGCTCGAGATCCTCGGACGCCGTGACGTTTTCGAGAAGGTTGGCGCGGCCGCGCACGATCAGCCGCGCCGGCTGGCCGATCGCCGCGCCCGACCAGACGGCGAGACCTTCCTCGACCAGCCCCTGGCTGAGGAGGTCGAGCGCCGTCGAAGTCTCGTCCTTCAGCGTCTGCACGCGCTCGCGCGCCTCGCTGAGGGTTCGGCCGACGATATGGGCGTTGAGGAAGTTCGAGGCCTCGACGATCTGCGCGGCGGTGACGCCGGAGGGCAGATCCACGACCCGGTTCTCGACGTCGCCATTCTCGCCGACCAGCACGGCCAAGGCCTTCGTCGCCTCCAGGCGAATGAACTCGATGTGCTTCAGCCGGAGGTCGGACTTCGCCGTCAGCACCAGCCCGGCGCCGCGCGACAGGCCGGAGAGCAGCTGGCTCGCCTCCGTCAGCAAGGTTCCCATCGGCCGGAGGTCGCCGGTCGCCTGCACCTTCGCCTCGATCGCCTCGCGCTCGCGCTGCGGCAGGTCGCCGACCTCGAGGAAGGCGTCGACGAAGAAGCGCAGGCCGAGCTCGGTCGGCATCCGGCCGGCCGAGATGTGCGGCGAATAGATCAGCCCGAGCGCTTCCAGGTCGCTCATCACGTTGCGCACCGAGGCTGGCGACAGCGAGGTGGTCAGAAGCTTTGAAAGGACGCGCGAGCCGACCGGCTCGCCGATGTCGAGATAGGATTCGACCAGCAGCTTGAAGATGTCGCGCGAGCGCTCGTCGAGCATGCCGGGAAATTCCGGCGCCGGCTGTCTGAAGTCGTTCATCACGCGTTCTCTCTGCATAGGTGGCAGACTATAAGGCCATGACGCATAAGGGCCAAGCGCCCCGTGCGCCCGAGCTTCGCCGAAAGCCGGCGCTGCCCTGTCGAGGTCGCACGCTGGGGCAAGGGCCATCGTCGGAGCGGCGATGGTCGGGGATCGCGGGGCCGTCCGCCGGAATTATTTTGCGCCCCGACCCCTCGCCGGTTAAAAGCCGGTTAACGCCAGCCGCGCTGCGGCGCTCTGCGACACATTCCATGACAGGATATCACCATGCGGCCTTCCAAACGCGCCAATGACCAGTTGCGCGCCGTCTCGCTCGAACGCGGCGTTTCCCTTCATGCGGAGGGCTCCTGCCTCGTCAAGTTCGGCAACACCCATGTGCTCTGCACCGCCAGCCTCGAGGAGCGAGTGCCACCCTTCCTGAAGAATTCCGGCAAGGGCTGGGTCACCGCCGAATACGGCATGCTGCCGCGCGCCACCGGCGACCGGATGCGGCGCGAGGCGGCCTCGGGCAAGCAGTCGGGCCGCACCCAGGAAATCCAGCGCCTGATCGGCCGCTCGATGCGCGCCATCGTCGACCTCGGCGCGCTCGGCGAGCGGCAGATCACCATCGACTGCGACGTCATCCAGGCCGATGGCGGCACCCGCACCGCCGGCATCACCGGCGCCTTCGTCGCGCTGAACGACTGCCTCGCATGGATGGAGGGCCGCGGCATGGTCGAGCGCTCCAAGGTCCTCAAGGACCACATCGCGGCGATCTCCTGCGGCATCTACAAGGGCGAGCCGGTGCTCGACCTCGACTATCTGGAGGATTCGGCCGCCGACACCGACGCCAACTTCGTCATGACCGGCCGCGGCGGCATCGTCGAGATCCAGGGCACGGCCGAAAAGGAGCCGTTCAGCGAGGCTGAGCTGGCGAGCCTCCTCGGCCTCGCCAAGTCCGGCATCGCGACGCTCGTCGAGCTGCAGCGCCAGGCGATCGCGTAAGGGAGGCGGCGATGAGCACGGGGATGCGCAGGATCGACGGCAGGCGCCTGCTCGTCGCCAGCCACAACAAGGGCAAGATCCGCGAGCTCGACTTCCTGCTCGGCGGCCTTTCGATCGAGCTGGTGACGGCCGGCGAACTCGGCCTGTCCGAGCCGGACGAGACCGGCACGACCTTCGTCGAGAACGCCCGGATCAAGGCAATCGCCTCGGCAACATCAGCCGGCGAGGTGGCGCTGGCCGATGATTCCGGCCTTTGCGTCGAGGCGCTGGACGGCGCGCCGGGCGTCTACACCGCCGACTGGTCCGGCCCGGACCGCGACTGGGACATGGCGATGCGCCTCGTCGAGGAGAAGCTGCAGCAGAACGGCGCGCTGGAGCCGGCGCAACGGCGGGCGAAGTTCGTCTCGCTGCTCTGCCTCGCCTGGCCGGACGGTCACACCCAGGAGTATCTCGGCGAGTGCGAGGGGACCCTCGTCTGGCCCGGCCGCCGCGGCGAGATCGCCTATGGCTATGATCCCGTCTTCATGCCGGACGGCGGCACGAAGACTTTCGGCGAGATGAGTGCCGAGGAGAAGCACGGCTCGATCTGGACGGCACCTGGCCCGCTCTCGCACCGCGCGCGCTCGGTGCAGAAGCTCGTCGCCGAGGCGTTTCCGGAAGGCACGCGGCCTGCCCGCGCCGCGGGAAGTGAGCCCGCATGACCGAATGGCTGGCGACAGGAAACGTCCGGACGTTTCCGCCGGTGGCGCGGGAGCCGGGCTTCGGCGTCTACGTGCACTGGCCGTTCTGCGCCGCCAAATGCCCCTATTGCGACTTCAACAGCCATGTCCGCCACCAGGCGATCGACCAGGAGCGCTATACCGCCGCCTTCGTCCGCGAGATCGCCGAGATGGCGAAGCGCTCGCCCGGTGAGCGCGTCACCTCGATCTTCCTCGGCGGCGGCACCCCCTCGCTGATGCGCCCGCAGACCGTCGGCGCGATCCTCGAGGCCATCGCGAAAGCCTGGCCGGTCGATGCGAACGCCGAGATCACCATCGAGGCCAACCCGTCGAGCGTCGAGGCCGAGCGGTTCCGCGGCTACCGTGCGGCCGGGGTCAACCGCGTCTCGCTCGGCGTCCAGGCGCTGAACGACCGCGACCTGAAGTTTTTGGGCCGGCTGCACAATGTCGACCAGGCCAAGGGGGCGATCGGCCTTGCCCGCGAGATTTTTCCGCGGCTGTCCTTCGATCTCATCTACGCCCGACCCGGCCAGACGGTCGAGGGCTGGGAAGCGGAGCTGACCGAGGCGATCGACCTCGCCGCCGACCATCTGTCGCTCTACCAGCTGACGATCGAGGAAGGCACGCCCTTCCACGCGCTGCGCAAGGCCGGCAAGCTGCCGGTGCCGGACGGCGAGCTGTCGGCCGCGCTCTACGAGGCGACCCAGCAGCTGACCACGGCGCGCGGCCTGCCGGCCTACGAGATTTCCAACCACGCGGTGCCCGGCGCCGAATCGCGGCACAACCTCACCTATTGGCGTTACGGCCTCTACGCCGGCGTCGGCCCGGGCGCGCACGGTCGGCTGATGGGCGAGGGTGGGCGCCATGCGGTGGCAACCGAGCGTCATCCCGAGACCTGGCTGAAGATGGTCGAGGACTGGGATTCGGGCGTTGTCACCGACGACCTCCTGACGCCCAGCGAGGAGGCGGACGAGCTCCTGCTGATGGGCCTGCGCCTTACCGAGGGCATCGACCTGAAACGCTGGCGTCGGCTCACCGGCCGCGACATCGACCCGGTCAGCGAGGCCGACCTGCGCGCCCACGGCATGGTCGAGCGGCTCGGTCCCGACCGGCTGCGCGCGACGCCGGCGGGCATGCTTGTGCTCGACGCCGTCGTCGCCGATCTCTGCTAGGCTGCAGCGATGAGCATTGACCCCGAAGAGACGGCGGAGGCCGGTTTCCGCATCCGCGACCAGGCTTTCGCCGGCCGAAAGCCCGAGCCCGGCCTCTATCTCGTGGCGACGCCGATCGGCAATCTCGGCGACATCACGCTGCGGGCGCTGGAGATCATCGCCGGCGCCGACCGGCTGGCCTGCGAGGACACGCGCGTCACGGCGACGCTCTTGTCCCGCTACGGCATCAAGCGGCGGATGTTCGCCTATCACGAGCACAATGCCGAGGAGTCCGGCGCGGCCTTGCTCGCCGACCTCCAGGCCGGGCTCAGTGTTGCGCTGGTCTCCGATGCCGGCACGCCGCTGGTCTCCGATCCCGGCTTTCGGCTGGTCGGCCAGGCGATTGAGGCCGGCATTCCGGTGATCCCGATCCCCGGCGCCTCCGCCGTGCTGTCGGCGCTGCTCGCCTCGGGCCTGCCGTCGGACGCCTTCTTCTTCGCCGGCTTCCCGCCGCAGAAGCAAGGCGCGCGCCGGTCGCGGCTGGAGGAGCTGACGCGCATTCCCGGCACGATCGTCCTCTTCGAGGCGCCGCACCGCATCGCCGACAGCCTTGCGGACATGGCCGAGGTCTTCGGCGCAGGGCGCCAGGCGGCGGTCTGCCGCGAGCTGACGAAAACCTTCGAGACGATCTACCGCGGGCCGCTGTCGCAGCTCGCCGCCGACTTCGCTGATATGGAGCGGGTGCGCGGCGAGATCGTCGTCTGCATCGCCCCGCCGGCCGAGGAGGCGGCCGCGAGCGAGGCCGACGCCGACACCATCCTCACCGGGCTGATGGCGGAGATGAAGCCGGCGAAAGCGGCACAGGAGGCGGCCCGCCTCACCGGCCTTTCCCGCCGCGACCTCTACGCCCGCGCCTTGCAGCTGAAGACGCCGGGATGAAGCCCGCCCCGCCTGCCGGACCGCGGCCCGCCCGCCCGTCGCCCGCGCCTGCGTCGCCCGGCGAGGGCGAGCGGCGGCAGCGGTTCCGCAAGGGCCATCGCGGCGAATGGCTGGCGGCCTGGGCGCTCCGGCTCAAGGGTTTCCGCATCCTCGCCGTCCGCCACCGCACCCCGCTCGGCGAGATCGACCTGATCGCCCGCCGCGGCGACCTCGTGGCCATCGTCGAGGTGAAGGCGCGCGCGACGCTGAACGCCGCGATGGACTCGGTCGGCCCCGCCGCCCAGCGCCGCATCGAGGCCGCCGCCGACCTCTGGCTCGCCCGCCAGCGCGACCACGCCCGCCTCAGCCTCCGCTTCGACATCGTCGCCGTCCTGCCGCGGCGCTGGCCGGTGCACGTGAAGGATGCCTGGCGGGGACGGTGAGGGTCAGCCCGACACTGCCGGAAGCCGCTCGCAACAGGACTCGATGCGCACCGTTCACCGTCGTCCCGATTGCCAGCGGGCCGCATCCCCGCTACCTCCCCTGCGAACCATGCCCGAAGGAGTGCCCCATGGCCCTTACCGTCGCGGTCCAGATGGACCATGTCTCGTCGATCTCGATCAAGGGCGACAGCACTTTCGCGCTGTCCTTGGAAGCGCAGCGGCGCGGCCATAGCCTCTATCACTACACGCCCGAGCGCCTGTCGATGCGCGACGGGCGGGCGACGGCGCGGGCCGAGCGGATGGAACTGCGCGAGGAAGAGGGCAACCACTTCACCCTCGGGCCGATCGAGCGCATCGACTTGGCCGACACCGACGTGGTGCTGCTGCGCCAGGACCCGCCCTTCGACATGTCCTACATCACCTCGACGCATATCCTCGAGCGGGTGCACCCGAAGACGCTGGTGGTCAACGACCCCGCCTCGGTGCGCAATGCGCCGGAGAAGATCTTCGTCACCGAGTTCCCGGACCTGATGCCGGACACGCTGATCACCAAGGATCCGCTGGAGGTCGCCGCCTTCCGCGCCGAGTTCGGCGAGATCATCATGAAGCCGCTCTACGGCAATGGCGGCGCCGGCGTCTTCCACATCACCAAGGAAGACCGCAACCTCACCTCCTTCCTCGAAACCTTCGGCCTCCTCTTCCGCGAGCCGTTCATCGTCCAGCGCTACCTCCAGGACGTGCGCAAGGGCGACAAGCGCATTATCCTCGTCGACGGCGAGTTCGCCGGCGCGATCAACCGCGTGCCGTCGGAGAGCGATGCCCGCTCCAACATGCATGTCGGCGGAAGAGCGGAGGCGACCGAGCTGACCGAGCGCGAGCGCGAGATCTGCGCGCGGATCGGGCCGGCGCTGAAGGAGCGGGGCCTGCTCTTCGTCGGCATCGACGTGATCGGCGACTACCTCACCGAGATCAACGTCACCTCGCCGACCGGCATCCGGGAGGTGAAGCGTTTCGGCGGGGCGGATATCGCCAGCCTCCTCTGGGATGCGATCGAGACGAAGGTTTCCGCTTCCCGGAGCTGAGTGCAGGATCAAGGAGGGCGACTGGCGTACCACTGAGGAGCCGCGGGATCTCGGTGGCTGCCCACCGTCTTTGTTCCCTGCCTGTTCTTGTCGCGATATGGGATCTCGGCTAGCGTCCGGTTGTGGTGATCGCAGCGGGGTGCAACCCCGCTGCGCGCCTTTCGGGTGGGGCGCGGCATGGTCTCTCGGGTCAGGACGGTGGCATTCCAGGGCGTCGACGCCATCCCGATCGACGTGCAGGTGATGATCGCGCCCGGCAAGGTCGGCATCCAGATCGTCGGGCTCGCGGACAAGGCGGTGGCCGAGAGCCGCGAGCGGGTGCAGGCGGCGCTGCACGCTTCCGGCCTCTCGATGCCGCCGAAGAAGGTCACCGTCAATCTTGCGCCGGCGGACCTTCCCAAGGAGGGCTCGCACTACGATCTGCCGATCGCGCTCGGGCTGATGGCGGCGCTCGGCGCGATCCCCTCCGATGCGCTGGCGGAGTTCATGGTGCTGGGCGAGCTCTCGCTCGACGGCATGATCGCCTCGGTCGCCGGCGTACTGCCGGCGGCGATGGGGGCGAACGCCCTCGGCCTCGGGCTTATCTGCCCGGCGGCCTGCGGCTCGGAGGCGGCCTGGGCCAGCGCCGACATGCCGATCATCGCCCCGCGCAGCCTGATCCAGCTCGCCAACCATTTCCGCGGCACCCAGGTTCTGTCGCGGCCGGCGCCGGCAATCCGCGCCGCGCCCGACAATCTCGCCGACCTCTCTGAGATCAAGGGCCAGATCGTCGCCAAGCGAGCGCTGGAGATCGCCGCCGCCGGTGGCCACAACCTCCTGATGATAGGGCCGCCGGGCTCTGGCAAGTCGATGCTGGCGCAGCGCCTGCCGTCGATCCTGCCGGCGCTGATGCCGCGGGAACTCTTGGAAGTCTCGATGATCGCCTCGATCGCCGGCGAGCTTGCCGGCGGCAAGCTGTCGGACCGTCGGCCGTTCCGCGCGCCGCATCATTCCGCCTCGATGGCCGCGATGGTCGGCGGCGGGCTGCGGGCGCGGCCGGGCGAGGTGTCGCTGGCGCACCGTGGCGTGCTCTTCCTCGACGAGTTGCCGGAGTTCTCGCCGGTGGTGCTCGATTCGCTGCGCCAGCCGCTCGAGGGCGGCGAGAGCGTCATCGCCCGGGCCAACCACCGCGTCACCTATCCCGCCCATTTCCAGCTGGTCGCGGCGATGAACCCGTGCCGCTGCGGCATGGCGGGGGAGCCGGGGCACTCCTGCGCCCGCGGCCCGCGCTGCGCGGCGGATTACCAAGCGCGCCTCTCCGGGCCGCTGCTCGACCGGATCGACCTGCGGGTCGACGTGCCTGCGGTCACCGCCTTCGATCTGATCCGCCCGGTGGCGGCGGAAGCGTCGGCGACCGTGAAGGCGCGCGTCGAGGCCGCCCGCCTGATCCAGAGGGAGCGGTACGAGGGGCTGGGAATGGCCGCCGCCACGGTGAACGCCACCTGTTCGGCCGCGCTTATCGAGACCGTCGCCGCGCCGGACGAGCCGGGTGCCCGCCTGTTGCGCGATGCGGCCGAGCAGATGAAGTTCTCGGCCCGCGCCTATCACCGCATCCTGAAAGTCGCCCGGACGCTTGCCGATCTCGAGGGCGACGATACCGTACGCCGCGTGCATCTGGCCGAGGCGATCTCCTACCGCGTTGCCGGCGAACGGCTGAGGGCGGCAGCGTGAGGGGCGGTGCATCCCGCCTATGCGCCCGGAGCGACGTCGCATGTATCAAGAACGGCCGCGCGGCAGCCCTTACCGCATGGATCGCCAGAAGTGCTTCCACGAGCGCGGCAGCGATTGCCCGCAGTTTAGGCGGCGCGGGCCAGATCGTTCTCGATGCCGGCGAGAGCGCGTTCGAGCGAAGCGAAGCAGGCCGGATCGAAGGCGGTGCCGACGTCGCGCCGCATCAGCGAGAGCGCGGCGTCGATTGTCATCGCCGCGCGGTAGGGGCGATGGGCCGTCAGGGCATCGAAGACGTCGGCGACGCTGACGATCCGGGTCTCGAAATCGATCTCGGCGCCGGCGAGGCCGCGGGGATAACCCTTGCCGTCGAGTCGCTCGTGATGAGCGCCGCCGATCCGCGCCATGGCGGCGAAGGCGGGAACCCGCTGCAGGATGTTCTCGGACATGGCGGCATGGTCGCGCATCGACCGCCACTCGGCTTCGTCGAGCGGGCCCTTCTTGTCGAGGATCGCGTTGGAGACGCCGAGCTTGCCGATGTCGTGCAGAAGCGCCGCACGCTTGAGCCAGCGCCGCTCGCCCGCAGGCTTGCCCATCTCGGTGGCAATCATGTCGGCATAGACGGCGACGCGCTCGGAATGCCCCGACGTGAAGGGGCTTTTGGCGTCGATCACCTGCGCGAAAGCGCGGGCGATGTCGTCGAGATAGTCCTCGTCGACGACGATCACCGCCCGGCGCGGTTCCAGTCGGCGAACCGCTGCATCGACGTCGGGCGCGTCCAGCATGGCCCAGAAGTCCTCCGAAAGGGAGACCCGGGCAAAGGCGGCGGCCACCGCGGGATCGAACCAGGTCCCGGTGCGGCCCGTGACTTCGGCGATGGCCGCCGCGCGGCTGTCGGAGCGGTGGAAGACGTCGACGACCTGCGCGAGGAGGGCGATACGCGCATAGACCGGGATTGCATCGCCGGCCAGATGATCGGGACGGCCCGCGCCGTTCCAGTGTTCGTCGAGCGAGTGGATCGCCCGGCACACGGCGTCGGGAAAGCGCAGCTGCGCCGCGATCTCGGCACCGCGCTGGCAGCGGGTCTCGATCAGGCGGTTGGCGATCTCGCCGCCCCCCTTCATGATCCTCAGGATGGTCCGGAGCCTTTCTGTCAGACCGGCATTCGGGCCCGTATGCGAAAAGACGAAGCCAAGGACCTTTGGCAGGCTGTCGCTGACCGTCTTGAAGTCGCGTTTGAAGCCGATATCGTCGGCGAGATAGAGTTCGCAGATGCGCGCCGCGTTCGACGAGCATCCGAGGTCCTTCAGCATGACGGCGTAGTAGAGCTCCCAGAGCTCGGCCTCCGACAAACCCATCTCGCGCCCGACATTCATGCCGATCCACGTCGCGCGAACGCAGTGGCCTACCGGCTGACCCTCCGTCAGGTCGAGCGCGTGGCTGAGGGCACCGAGGAGGTCGGAGGGGCTGAGATCCGCAACGGCGGCATCGATCGGGGAGGGCATGGGTCCGGAGTCCTGAAGGGCGATCCCGCCCTTTCTGCCCTCCGAGGATTAAGGCAGCGTATCGCGCTGCCGCCGTCTTGCCACAATGGTGAAAGCCTTACGAATACAGAGCTTTTTATCGATCGGCCGGCGAGAACATCGGCGCCGACTATGGCTTGGCGCCGATGTGGAGATGGTGGGTCACCCTCCCGCCGACATCCCAGGCCATGGTCCGCGGCCCGCCTAGCCAGCGGTCTCCGGCGCAATGCGCAGGATTTCGCCGCTGTCCTCGGCCAGTACGTAAAGCGCGCCGTCCGGACCTTGCTTAACATCACGAATGCGCAGGCCGAGTTCCTTCAAAAGGCGCTCTTCGCCCGTTACCTTCGTGCCGTCGAGACCAAGGCGGACGAGGTCGGTGCTCGCGAGACCGCCGAAGAAGGCGCTGCCTTTCCACGCCGGAACCGTGTCGGCGGTGTAGAACTCCATGCCGGACGCGCCGATCACCGGCGTCCACTGGTGGATGGGCGGGGTGAAGCCTTCGCCGGTCGCCTGGCCGGAGCCGACGGGCGTGCCGTTATAGTTGACGCCGTAGGAGACGACCGGCCAGCCGTAGTTCCGGCCCGGCTCCACGACGTTCACCTCGTCGCCGCCCTTGGGGCCGTGCTCGGAAAACCAGATGGCCCCGGTCTCGGGGTGACGGGCGCCGCCCTGGATGTTGCGTTGCCCATAGGACCAGATTTCGGGCAAGGCGCCCTCGGTGCCGACGAACGGGTTGTCTTTCGGCACCGTGCCGTCGCGGTTGATCCGCACGACCTTGCCGAGATGGTTGTCGAGCCTCTGTGCCCCCTCGCGGATCGGCGTGTCGGAACGTTCGCCGAGGCCGAGAAAGAGATGGCCCTCGGGACCGAAGACGATGCGCGAGCCAAAATGCTTGCTGCCCTCGTATTTCGGCAGCTGGGTGAAGATCTTCTGGAAGTTCTCGATCTTGCTGCCATCAGCAGACAGCGTGCCACGGCCGGCCGCCGTCGAGTTGCCGCCATCGCCCGCTTCGGAATAGCTGAGATAGACCAGGCGGTTCTCGGAAAAATCCGGGTCGAGCGCGACATCGAGAAGCCCGCCTTGGCCGCCCGCATCGATCTCCGGCAAGCCGTCGATCGGCTCGCTGACGGTTCCCTCTGTGGAGACAAGACGCAGCGTGCCGCCCTTCTCGGTCACGAGAAGCGTGCCACCGGGCAGAAACTCCATGCCCCAGGGCGACTTCAGGCCCTCAGCCAGCGTGGTCACCCGCAGGGCCCCTGCCTCGCTGTCGACGGAACGGTCGACGGCAACGGCCGGTACAGCGGACAGCGCGGTGGCACCGAAAGCGAGGAGAAGGAACCGGGTCATCGAGGTCTCCTGAAAGGGGCTGGTCCTTCCTACCTCTGTCCGGCCTCGACCGATGCCAAGCGTTCTGGCGCTATCGTGATCCCGGCTTTATGCCGCGGCGATGGTGTCGAGGATCGCGCGGGCCGCCGGCAGGCGCTGCAACTGCTGCTGCGGGCGGGGGCCGATCTGCTCGATGATGTGGCTGGCGGCGATCGTCCCGAGGATCGCGCTCTGCTGGTGCTGCAGTCCGGCGGTGTAGCCGCGCAGGAAGCCAGCGGCGAAGAGGTCGCCGGCACCAGTGGTGTCGAGCAGCCGCGCCAGCGGCGCTGCCGCGACCTCCGTCGTCTTGCCGCCCTCGACGATCACGCAGCCCTTCTCGCTGCGGGTAACCGCGGCCAAGCGCTTGGAATCTTCGCCGATCCGCTGCAAGGCCAGGGCGAAGTCGTCGGTTTCGTAGAGCGCCAGCGCCTCGCCTTCATTGGCAAAGACGATATCGACCGTGCCCGAGCGCATCAGATCGAGAAACTCGGCGCGGTAGCGGTGGACGCAGAAGGCATCCGACAGCGTCATCGCCACCTCGCGGCCATTGGCGTGGGCGATCGTGGCCGCCTTGCGGATCGCGTCCTTGGCCCGCGGCGGATCCCAGAGATAGCCCTCGAAATACGTCACCTTGGCCGCGGCGACGAGCGCCTCATCGATGTCGTCGGGGCCGAGCTCGACGCAGGCGCCGAGGAAGGTCGACATCGAACGCTCGCCATCCGGCGTGACGAGGATCATCGAGCGCGCGGTCGGGGGCTCGCCGGAGAGCGGCGCGGTGTCGTAGCGCACCTTCTGGGCGCGGATGTCGTGGGTGAAGATGGTGCCGAGCGCGTCGCGCGAGACCTTGCCGATGTAGGCGCCGGTGCCGCCGAGGCTGACGACGCCGGCCACCGTGTTGGCCGCCGAGCCGCCGGAGGTTTCCACCGCCGGGCCCATCGCGCCGTAGAGCGCCTCCGCCCGCGTGGCGTCGATCAGCGTCATGCCGCCTTTCTGCACGGCGTGCGCGACGAGAAACGCGTCGTCGCTCTGGGCGATGATGTCGACGATGGCATTGCCGATCGTCAGCACGTCGTATTCGGTCATGGTGCGATCCTCATCTCGTTGCCGCATGCCTTAGCGGGAATGGGACGGCATGGCGAGACGCCGGCACGTGGCGGTGCCGGCTTGGTTGCAAAGCCGTTGCGAGACCGGTCGCTGGATCGTCGCGCAGGTGGGGCCGGTCGCCGGGTGTCGCGGCCGGGCAAGGGACGCGGCATTGCCGCCACACGCGGCTCCGCCTATCTCAAGGCAGACCGGTTCCCGCCGGACCTTCCTGGAGTGTCTGATGATCTTCGCTTCGGCCATGGCAGCGCTCGGCGCCCTTTTCTCCGCGCCGTTCCGCGCCGCGCTCTGGAAGTCGCTCGGCTTGGCCGTCGTGGTGCTGGTCGCCCTCTGGTTCGGCATCGAGGCGCTGTTCCAGTCGGCGATCCTGCCGATGCTCGCGCGGGTGATGCCGGACATGCCGGCCTGGATCGACGAGATGTCGACGGCGGCGGGCTGGGTTGCCGGGCTGATGCTTGCCGTGCTCCTCGCCTTCCTGATCGGGCCGATCTCCGCGCTGATCGCCTCACTCTTCCTCGACGACGTCGCCGAAGTGGTGGAGCGCGACGACTATCCCGCGGTCGCCCCCGGCACGGCGATGGCCTTCCTGCCCGGCCTCGTAATGTCGACGAAGTTCTTCGGCGTGGTAATCCTCGGCAATCTCCTCGCCCTGTTCCTGCTGCTTATTCCGGGCGTGAACCTTGCGGCCTTCTTCGTGGTGAACGGCTATCTTCTCGGGCGGGAATACTTCGAATTCGCGGCCTTGCGCTACCGCGGCGAAGGCGAGGCGAAGGCCTTGCGGGGTCGCCATGCCGGCACGGTGTTCGCGGCGGGCCTGCTGATCGCCGGCTTCATGGCGGTGCCTTTCCTCAATCTCCTGACGCCGCTCTTTGCCGCCGCGATGATGGTCCATCTCCACCAGCGGGTCTCCGCGCGGGAGGGCGGGGTTCCCGCGCGCGTCACCTCGGGCGTCGCCGATGCTGCTCGGCTTGGCCATTGAAGCATCCGGCAGCGGGGAACCCGGCCCGTTCAGAAAGCGCGCTCCAGATTCTGGAAGCGCACGCGCCGTCAGCGCGTAATGTTGGACGCAAGATCCTCCGGCGGCGCGGGAAGGAGTGGCGGGATCGGCACCAGCAGCGCCGGCACCTCCGAGGTCTTCTCCGCCGCCTTGCAGAGATCGGCGATGACGCAGATTGCGCATTCGGGCTTGCGCGCCTTGCAGACGTAGCGCCCGTGCAGGATCAGCCAATGATGGGCGTGGCGCAGGTACTGCGGCGGGATGATGCGGAGAAAATTCTGTTCGACCTCTTCCACCGTCTTGCCCGGCGCGAGGCGCAGCCGGTTGCCCAGCCGGAAGATGTGCGTATCGACCGCCAGCGTGTGCTCGCCGAAGGCGGTGTTGAGGACGACGTTTGCGGTCTTCCGGCCGACGCCGGGGAGCGCCTCCAGCGCGGCGCGGTCGACCGGCACCGCGCCGCCATGCTCCTCGACCAGCCGGCGGCAGAGGCCGATGACGTTCTTCGCCTTGGTCTTGTAGAGGCCGATCGACTGGATGAAGGTGCGCACCCTGTCCTCGCCGAGCGCCAGCATGGCGCCAGGATTGTCGGCGGTATCGAACAAAGCGCGGGTCGCCTTGTTGACCCCGACATCGGTCGCCTGGGCCGAGAGCACGACGGCGACGAGCAAGGTGAAGGCGTTGCGGTATTCGAGTTCGGGCTTTGGCTCAGGCCGCTGGATCTCGAACCGGCGGAACATCTCGGCAATCTCCGCCTTCGCATAGGGCAGTCGGGGCGCCCGCTTCTGTGCGGTCTTCACTGCAGCGGGGCGAGACGAGATGTCGCTGGCGCGGGGCGGCCGGGGCGGTTTGGCGAGAGGCGGTTTTTCTGGCATGGTCCGGATATAGCGAGCATGACCCATGGCTGACAACGCATCCCCGGACGACGCGACCGCAAGCGAGACCAGCGCCGACGCGCCGATCTTCAGCGCATTGCTGGTCCCCTACCGCTCCCTCGGCAAGCGCGGCTTCACGATTTTGATGGCGTTTCTCGGCGTCGTCAGCATCGGCACGAGCCTCGGCTTCCTCATCGAGGGCGCCTGGCCGGTGGTCGGCTTCTTCGGCCTCGACGTCGCGCTCGTCTGGCTGGCCTTCAAGGCCAGCTACCGCTCGGCCAAGGCGCGCGAGGAAGTCCGCGTCTCGCGCACCGATCTTCTGGTGCGCAAGGTCTCGCCGCGCGGGGTGGTGCAGGAGGCCCATTTCAATCCGTTCTGGGCGCGGTTCCAGGTCGCGCGCCACGACGAGATCGGCATCACCCGCATGGCCGTCAGCGGGCAAGGCCGCTCGACGGAGATCGGAGGATTCCTCAACCCCGACGACCGCGAAAGCTTCGCCACCGCTTTCGGGCGCGCGTTGCAGAAGGCGCGCAGCGCTTGATAAGCGCCGAGCGCTTGATAGGCGCCGAGCAACTGACCAGCGCTTCCGAAAATCGGGTGGCGATCCTCGGGTGCAGATGCTGTTGTCGCGGCGACGAGAGGAGCTTTTCCATGTCCCAGCTATTCGCCACGACGCCGCTTCCGGCGCGCCGCCCGCCGCTCGACGATGCCGTCGCCCCGCCGTCGTCGGGCTCCGACTATGACGTCGTCCGCCAGGCGATCGAGTTCATCTCCACCGAATACCGCGCCCAGCCCTCGCTCGCCGAGATCGCGGAGGCCGTCGATTTGCCGCCCGAGGCGCTGCAGGCGCTGTTCCAGCGCTGGGCCGGCCTGTCGCCGAAAGCCTTCCTGCAGGCGGTGACGATCGACCATGCGCGGCGCCTGCTGGGCGAGGGCGCCTCGCTGTTCGATGCCGCCTTCGACGTCGGCTTGTCCGGGCCGTCGCGGCTGCACGATCTCTTCGTCAAGCACGAGGCGATGTCGCCCGGCCTGTACAAGGCGCGGGGCGCGGGCATCGACTTCGTCTACGGCTTTGCGGCCTCGCCTTTCGGCCGCGCCGTGGTGGTCGCGACCGACAAGGGGCTCGCCGGCATCGGCTTTTCCGAGGGCGGCGAGGCGGGCGACGCCTTGGCTTTTCAGGACATGGTGCGGCGCTGGCCGATGGCCGGCTTCACCCGCGACGATGCGAAAATCGCGGGGATCGCCGCCCGCAGTTTCCGGCCGGCGGAATGGCAGGAGGCGACGCCGCTGCGCATCGTCCTCATTGGCACGGATTTCGAGATCCGGGTCTGGCAGGCGCTGCTGACGGTGCCGGTCGGCCGGGCGACGACCTATTCGACGGTCGCCGAAGCCGTCGGCATGCCGAAGGCGGCCCGCGCGGTGGGGGCGGCGGTCGGGCGAAACCCGATCTCCTTCGTGGTGCCGTGCCACCGCGTCGTCGGCAAGTCCGGCGCGCTCACCGGCTATCACTGGGGCATCGCCCGCAAGCGCGCGATGCTCGGCTGGGAGGCCGGCCTGTTGTCGCGGGCATGACGGCCGCGCGTGGGGCGGCACCGGGACGCCTGGATGCGGAGGACGCGGCCGAGGCCTTCCGGCGCCTCAGAGCCCACATGCCCGGACGCACGCCGACGGCGAAGGGGCCGAAGGACCAGCCGGATCCGTTCCGCTCGGTGGTCTCCTGCATTCTCTCGGCCCAGAGCCGCGACGCCAACACCGCACTGGCCGTCGACCAGCTGTTCGCGCTGGCACGGACGCCGGAGGCGATGCTCGAGCTTTCAGAGCGCGAGATCGCTGCGGCGATCAAGCCTTGCGGCCTCTACAACATGAAGACGAAGAACATTCTGGCGCTCTGCCGGACCTTGATCGCCGAGCACGGGCGCATCGTGCCGGATACCCGCGAAGGGTTGATGGCGCTGCCGGGCGTCGGGCGCAAATGTGCCGACATCGTCTTGAGCTTCAGTTTCGGGCAGGACGTCATCGCCGTCGACACGCATGTCTTCCGCGTCGCCAACCGCATCGGCCTGACGGCGGCGAAGACCGCCGACGAGACCGCGCGGCAGCTGGACCGGGATGCTCCGGACTTTGCCCGCGCGGACGGCCATTTCTGGCTGATCCAGTTCGGCAAGGCGGTCTGCCAGGCACGCCGGCCCCTCTGCGAGGCCTGCTTCCTCACCGATCTCTGCCGCTGGTACGCCGCCGTCCGGGACGAGGGCGAACCGGCTGCGCTGATCAGGCGCTGAGGACGGCCTTTTCGGCGACGGTTGAATCGGCGTTCAGCCGGTAGACGATCGGGATGCCGGTGGCGATTTCCTCGGAAACGATGTCGGCGGGGCTCATGCCCTCCAGCGCCATCACCAGCGCGCGCAAAGAGTTGCCGTGTGCGGCGATGATGACGTTGTCGCCCGACAGCACCTTCGGCAGAATGTGGTGGATGTAATAGGGCCAGACGCGGGCGCCGGTATCCTTCAGGCTCTCGCCGCCGGGCGGGGCGATGTCGTAGGAGCGGCGCCAGATGTGCACCTGGTCCTCGCCCCACTTGGCGCGGGCATCGTCCTTGTTGAGGCCGGAGAGCTCGCCATAGTCACGCTCGTTGAGGGCGATGTCGCGGATGGTCGGGATGTGCGGCTGGCCGAGTTCCTCGAGCAGCAGGCTGAGGGTGCGCTGGGCGCGGAACAGCTCGCTGGTGAAGGCGGTGCCGACATGCAGCCCGTATTTGCGCAGGCGGCGTCCCGCGGTGCGGGCCTCCTCGACGCCCTTATCGGTGAGGTCGGGGTCTTTCCAGCCGGTGAAGAGGTTCTGAAGATTCCATTCGCTCTGACCGTGGCGGACGAGGACGAGGGTGCGGGTCATGCTTCACTCCAGCCAGCCGGATCGACGAGGGCCCGTCGCTCACGGCAGAAGCGAGTAACGGGTCGGACCATGAATCGCGGTCCTCAGGTGGTTTTGCCGCAAGCCGCGTCGCTTGGGAAGAGTCGCAGCCGCCCATCCGTCCTGCAACGCAAGGTTCAGGTGTGCCTGGCGACAGGCAGGATAGCCGGCTCCGGATGCAAGGGGCGACCCGGTCTCTCAGGATGGGGACGCCCCGGGGGGCGATCGAGGAAGGCGAGGGTCAGTCTTGCCCGGCCGTGCCGAGGCCGAGCACGTCGCGCATGGAATAGAGGCCTGGCGCCTTGCCGCGGGCCCAAAGCGCTGCTCGCAGCGCGCCGCGGGCGAAGATCGCGCGGTCCTCGGCGCGGTGGACGAACTCGATCCGCTCGCCTTCGCCGGCGAAGATCACGCTGTGCTCGCCGACCACCGAACCGCCGCGCAGCGTGGCAAAGCCGATCGCACCGGCCGGACGGGGGCCGGTATGGCCGTCGCGGACACGGACCGACGCTTCGCCGAGGTCGACCAGGCGGCCGGTGGCGGCGGCCTGGCCCAGCAGAAGCGCGGTGCCGGAGGGGGCATCCACCTTGTGGCGGTGGTGCATTTCGAGGATCTCGATGTCGAATTCCTCTTCCGGCAGCGCGCGCGCGGCCAGTTCGACCATGCTGGCCAGAAGATTGACCCCGAGACTCATATTGCCCGACTTGACGATGACCGCGCCTTGCGCCGCCTCGGCGATCGCGGTGTCATCTTCTGCCGAGCAGCCGGTGGTGCCGATGATGTGGACGATGCCGGCGTCCGCCGCATGGCGGGCGAGGGCGACCGAGGTGGCGGGCGTGCTGAAGTCGACGATCCCGTCGGCGCCAGCGAGCGCTTGCGCGATGTCGCTGGTGATGATGACCCCCGACGGCGAGAGGCCGGCGAGCTGGCCGGCGTCAGTGCCGAGTGCCGACGAGCCATCGCGCTCGATCCCGGCGTGCAGCACGGCGCCTTGCAGGGCGTCGATCGTCAGCACCAGCATGCGTCCCATCCGCCCGGCGGCGCCGACGACGACCAGTTTCATCGCGTCCATCGAACGCTCCCCTTGAGATCAGGCGGTCAGCGCGTCACCGAGGCGGCGAGCGCCGCGGCATGGTGGTCACGCGGCTGAAGGCCGTGGAATTTCGAATAGAGCCCGTCCTGCCGGCCGAGCAGCTCGCTGTGCGTCCCGCGTTCGACGACCTCACCGCCATCGATGACGAGAATCTGGTCGGCGCCGACGATGGTCGACAGCCGGTGGGCGACGACGAGCGTGGTGCGGCCCTTCATCACCGTGTCGAGCGCCGCCTGCACCAGGGTCTCCGACCGGTTGTCGAGCGCCGAGGTCGCCTCGTCGAGCAGGAGGATCGGCGCATTGCGCACCAGAGCGCGGGCGATCGAGAGGCGCTGGCGCTGGCCGCCCGACAGCGTCGTGCCGTTCTCGCCGAGCGGCGTGTCGAAGCCGTTCGGCTGGGTCAGGATGAACTCGGTCGCCTGCGCAAGGCTCGCTGCCGCCTCGATCTCCGCATCGGTCGCGTCGGGCCGGCCGTAGCGGATGTTGTCGCGGATCGTGCCCTCGAACAGATAGGGCTGCTGCGAGACATAGGCGATGTTGCCGCGGAGCGACGCCTTGGTGACGTCGCGGATGTCCTCGCCATCCACCAGGATCCGGCCTTCGGCGACGTCGTAGAAGCGCTGGACGAGCGAGATCACCGTCGACTTGCCGCCGCCGGACGAGCCGATCAGCGCCGTCGTCTTGCCGGCGGGCGCACGGAAGCTCAGCTTCCGCAGCACCAGTTCCTCCGGATAATAGCCGAAATCGACGTTCTCGAAGACGATCTCGCCGCGGTCGACGGTCAGCACTTTTGCGTCCGGGGCATCCGGCTGGCGGGGCTTCAGGTCGAGAATCTCGTAGATCATCTGGGCGTTCACCAGCGCCCGCTCGAGCTGCACCTGCAGCTTGGCGAGGCGCCGGGCGGGATCGTAGGCGAGCAGCAGCGCGGTGATGAAGGCGAACATCGAGCCGGGCGAGTAGCCGTGCTCGATGGCGCGGTAGCCGGAATAGCCGATCACCGCCGCCACCGCGATGCCCGCGACCGTCTCGGTCACCGGACCCGACCGCTCGGTGATCGCCGCGATGCGGTTCGACCGGCTTTCGGCGGCGAGGATCAGCGTCTCGATGCGGGCGCGCAGCGTCTCCTCCATGGTGAAGGCCTTCACCACAGTGATGCCCTGCGCCGTCTCCTGCATCGAGGCGAGGACGCGGGCGTTCAGGTCGATCGACTGGCGCGTCGCCACCCGCAGCTTCTTCGACAGGCTGGAGATCATCCAGGCCACCGGCGGCCCGGCGAGCAGCGCGATGCCCGAGAGCACCGGATCCTGGAAGATCATCACCCCGACCAGGAAGATCAGCGTCAGGAGGTCGCGCGCGATCGAGGTGACCGTGAGGTTCAGCGTGTCGCGGATGCCCGAGACGTTCTGGTTGATGCGCGCGGCAAGATGCGCGGAGCGGTTCTCGCCGAAGAAATCGACGGACAGCTCGGTCAGGTGGCGAAACAGCCGCCGCTGGTAGCGGGCGACGATGTTGTTGCCGATCCGCGACAGGATCACGCCTTGGAAATAGGTCGCGACGCCGCGCACCAGGAAGGTGAGGAAGATGGCGATCGGCAAGGCAAACAGCAGCGCGCGGTTCTGCTCGACGAAGATCTGGTCGATGACGTCGCGCATGATCCAGGCGAGGAAGGCGGTCGCGCCGGACACCACGACGAGGCAGCCGACCGCGATGGCGTACTGGCCGAGATAGTCGCGGCCGTTCTCGGCGATCACGCGCTTCAACAGCCGGATCACGAGGCCACGCTCGCGGTGGTCGGTCAGGGAGATCTTGGGTTTTTTCACGCTGGGCTATGCCGTCCGGAACACTCGATCGGGGGTCTATAGCCTCTCAGGCGCGTCCTGCCTATGCGCGAAGCCGGGGTCAGGCCGTCCAGCGGCGGCCTGTGGTCTCGATGCCGAAGAACCGCGGGGTCCGCGCGAAGGTCGCAAGACCCGACAGCGCCGCCAGCGGCTCGGTGATGATGTAGAGCGGGATCTCGCGCATCAGCGCTGAATGCGGCGCCTTGTCCTCGAAGGCCTGGCGCAGGCTTTCCTGCTTCAGGATCGGGATGATTCGCTGGAAGATGCCGCCACCGATGTAGACGCCGCCCCGCGCCATGAAGACCAGCGCGAGGTCTCCGGCGACGCGCCCGAGATAGGTGGCGAAGAGCTCGACCGCCTCGCCCGACTGGTCGTTGCGGCGGCTCGAGGCGGCCTCGGTGATCTCCGCCGGATCGGTATAGACCGGCGCCACGCCGTCGACCTTGCACAGCGCGTCGTAGATGTTGACGAGCCCGCGGCCGCACAGCACCTGTTCGGCCGAGACCCGGCCCTCGATGGTTTCGAGATGCGGCCAGATGGCGGTGTCGCGGTCGCTGCGCGGGCCGATGTCGATGTGGCCGCCTTCGCCGGCGACCGGGATCCACATCTTGCGGGCCCGCACGAGGCCAGCGACGCCAAGGCCGGTGCCGGGACCGACGACGACGCGGCTCGCGCCCTCGTGCGGCGTGCCGCCGCCGATCTTCTGGCGGGAACGCTCGGGCAAGGATGACACCGCCAGCGCCTGCGCCTCGAAGTCGTTGAGGACGATGATTTCATGCAGGCCGAGGGTCTGGAGCATGCCGCGCGGCCGGACGACCCAGGCGCAGTTGGTGAGCGCAATCTCGTTGCCGTCGATCGGCCCGGCCACCGCCAGCACCGCCGATTTCGGCTGCAGCGAAGTCTTGTCGAGCACGGTCGCCTGGATCGCGTCGTCGAGCGTCGCGAAGTCGGCGGTCTTCACCACCGGAAAGGTCTTCGGCTCGGCGAAGGCGTCCACCAGGAGCGCGAAGCGGGCATTGGTGCCGCCGATGTCGCCGATCAGGATCGGAAACTTCAGGGCCTGGCTGCTGTCGAGCGTCAGGGACATGGACCACCTGCCTTAAATCGATTGGTAAGCCCGCGGATTATCGCATTCACCGTCGAAAGCAAAGCCTGACCGGCAGGTCCTCCAAGCCAAAACCTGTCCGGTGCTCGGCCTATTGCAGCGGCCGGGACGAGGGGATCGGCACGCTCATTGGCGGCGTCCGGGCAAAGCCCGCGGCGGAAGCCGGCAAGGCGGTGGAGGCCGATGGCGTCAAGGCCGGGCGCGTCGTCCCGGCATAGGCGGTGCCGGCACCATCGGGGGCATTCAGGACGACGCGGCAGGCCTTGGGCATCGCCGACATCATCAGCGGCGCGCGGGGCTTTGGCGGCGGCGAGCCCGGCTTCGGCGGCTTCAAGGCGACATTGAACCAGTAGTCGAGATCGCCGCAGCCATCATTGCTCGACGGCCGGTCCTGCGCCTCGCAACCGGGCGAACCCGCCTGGCAGGTGAGGCGGACGTGGAAATGCTCATCATGCCCGTACATCGGCCGGACCTTGCTCAGCCAGGAGCGGTCGCCCCCGACGGTCTGGCAGAGCTTGCGCTTGACCCCGGGGTTGACGAAGATCCGCTCGATCTTCGGGTTCACCGCGGCCAGCTTCAGGATGTTCTCGTAGCTTTTGTTCCAGACGCGGTCGTCGACCTGGAACGTGCCTTTCCGCAGCACCGAGCGGAACGGAAAGTCCTCGCGTTCAGCGGCCGTCAGGCGCGGCGAGGGCATCGGCTGGAACCAGATGTCGGCGTCGAGGCCGATCTGGTGCGAGGCGTGTCCCGACGCCATGGGCCCGCCGCGCGGCTGCGAGATGTCGCCGACGAGAATGCCCGGCCAAATGCCCTTGGCGGCCGAGTCCTTGGAGAACTGTTCGAGGAAGGCGATCATCGCCGGATGGCCCCAGCGGCGGTTGCGCGAGAGGCGCATTTCCTGCCAGGTCGGACCGTCCACCGGCAGGGCCACGGCGCCGGCAATGCAGCCCTTGGAGTAGAAGCCAAGGCTCTCGGTCGGCATTGCCGCCGGCAATTGCGCCGCGCCGAACAGCTGCTTGGCCGGTACGGATTGCGCCGCGGCCGGAAGGCAGCCCAGCGCGAGCGCGGCAAGCGTCGCGATCCCAACGACCCGGTTCAGCGTTTTCCTGCTCATGCCCTGCACCCCGTCGGCGTCGCGCCGGCTCCCATCCCGCATGACGTGCACGCGGGGTGGGACCTTTTCGTGACCTTGGCGACACTGGCGCCGGAAAGCCTGCGCGAAGCTGGCGGGCGGTTCAGGGGAGGATGGGCGTCATTCCGCTTTTCTCGATCGCCGGGGCGGCGGTCTTGGAGGCGAGGAAGTCGATCAGTTCCTTGGCGGCCTCCGGCTCCTTCGACCCGACGACGAGGCCGGCGGAGAAGACCGTGACCTTCTGGACGTCGTCCGAAAGCACGCCGACGAAGTCCAAGCCCTCGATCGGCAGCAGTTCGGAGACCTGCTGGAAGCCGAGCTCGGCATCGCCGCGGGCGACCACCGTCCCAACGCGCTCGCTCTCGATCCGCTTCGCCTTGTCCTTGATCGCGTCCATCACGCCGAGCCGCGGAAACAGCTCTTCAGACAGGTAGGTCCCGCTGGCGCTGGCGGAGTAGGCGATCGACTTGGCGTCGAGCAGCGTCTTCTTCAGGGCGTCGGCCGAGGAGATGTCGGGCTTCGGCTCACCCTTGCGCACGGACACGCCGATCAGGGAGTTTGCGAGATCGACGCGGCTGCCGGGCACCACCTCTCCCGCCTCGATCAACTTGTCCATCGCACCGGACGCCATGATGACGACGTCGGCCGGCTCGCCGCGCTTCAGCCGGCTGGGGATGGAGTCGGAGGCGCCGCCTTGCGACGCGCCATAGGCGCTCTCGACGTCGTGCTGCGTGGTCTTCTCGAACGCCGGAAGGACTTCCTTATAGGCGGCGGTCAGCCCGCCGGAGGCCATCACGTGGATCTCGGCCGCCAGCGGCGAGACCGTCGAGAGAACAAGGGCGGCAAGGCCCGCGACGGCGGTCCCGGAAAGCCTGGAGATGTGAAGCATGCGATTCCTCCCAAATGCGTTCTGCCCCGACAGCGGCCGGGGCAGAAATGCACCTAGAAGGAGAATGCGACGAAAAGGCGCAGGAGATGGGTCGCATCGCCAGAGAGTTGTGGGCGCGCATTCGTCCTAAAGAGCGTCAGGTCCGCAGCACGCCGCCCGCGGCCTTCGCCACCTGCGCGACGATCTTCGCCGACACCGCCTCCAGCTCCTCGTCGGTCAGCGTGCGCTCCATCGGCCGCAGCGTCACCTCGACCGCGACCGACTTCTTGTCGTCGCCGAGCGCTGCACCGACGAAGATGTCGAACACCCGGACCTCCGACACCAGCTTGCGGTCGGCGCCCTCCACCGCGCGCAGGATCTTCTGCGTCTCGGTAGCAGCATCGACGACGAAGGCGAAGTCGCGTCGCACCGGCTGGAAGCTCGACAGGTTCAGCACCGGCTTGGTGCGGGTGGCCTTGCGCTTCGGCTCCGGGATCTCGCCGAGGAACACCTCGAAGCCGGCAAAGGCACCGGTGGCCCCCATGGTCTTCAGGGTCCGCGGGTGGAACTCGCCGAACTCGGCGAGCACGACCTTCGGGCCGAGCTTGATCCGGCCCGAGCGGCCGGGATGATACCAGGCGCTGGCGCCGGCCTCGATCTGTAGGTTGGCGACCGGCGCGCCGGCAGCCTCTAGCGCGGCGATCGCATCGGCCTTGGCGTCGTAGACGCCGACGGGCGCGGCATTGCCGCTCCAGAAGCGCCCGGCGCCGGCAAGGCCTGCCGTGCCGCGGCGGATGCCGCCGGCGACGCGCCGCTGCCCGTCCGGGAGGTCCGAGGCGTAGACGTGGCTGACCTCGAACAGCGCGACGTCGGGATTTCCGCGCGCGGCGTTGCGGCCGGCGGCGGCGATGAGGCTCGGCAGCAGCGAGGGGCGCATGTCCGAGAGGTCGGCCGAGATCGGGTTGGCCAGCCGCAGCGCGTCCGCCCCGCCGCCGAAGGCTTTCGCGTGGGCTTCCGGCACGAAGGAATAGGTCACCGCCTCGACCATGCCGCGGGCGGCGAGCGCCCGGCGCGCGGCCTTGTCGCGGATCTGCGGCGTCGTCAGGATGCGGCCGTTGACCGAGCCGAGGGGGGCGAGCGGCCGCGGCTCGATGAGGTCGACGCCCTTCATCCGCATCACCTCCTCGACGAGGTCGGCGCTGCCCTCGACGTCCGGCCGCCAGGTCGGCGGCACGACGGTCGCGCCGTCCGCATCGGCGCTGACCTCGAAGCCGAGGCGGGCGAGGAAGCCGGTCTGCTCCTCCGCCGACACGGCAAGGCCGGTCAGCCGCTCAACCTCGGTGAAGGCGAGGCGGATCGAGCGCCGATCGGGCGTTGTCTTGCCGGTGACGGCTACGTCCGACGCCGTGCCGCCGCAGATCTCCAGCACCAGCCGCGTCGCGAGTTCCAGCCCTGGCTCCATGAAGTCGGGGTCAACGCCGCGCTCGAAGCGGTAGCGGGCATCGGTGATGATGCCGAGCGCGCGGCCGGTGCGGGCGACGTTCAGCGGCTCCCACAGCGCCGATTCGATCAGCACGTCGGTGGTGGTCTCATCGCAGCCCGACGCCTCGCCGCCCATGATGCCGGCGATCGATTCGACGCCCCGATCATCGGCAATGACGCACATGCCGGGTGCGAGCGTGTGGGTGCGGCCGTCGAGGCCGAGGATGGTCTCTCCCTCGCGGGCGCTGCGCACCACGAGATCGCCCGAGACCTTGGCGGCATCGAAGACGTGCAGCGGGCGGCCGCAGTCTAAGGTGAGGTAGTTGGTGATGTCGACCAGCGCCGAGATCGGGCGCAGGCCGATCGCCAGCAGCCGCTTCTGCATCCAGTCCGGCGAGGGGCCGTTCTCGACGCCCGACACTTTGCGCAAGCCAAAGCCGCGGCAGAGCGAGGCGCCCTCGGCGAAGTCCAGGCGGACGGCGACGGGGCAGGGACCGTTGCCGGCGATCGGCTCGGTCGCCAGCGGCTTCAGCTTGCCGAGGCCGGCGGCGGCGAGATCGCGCGCGATGCCGTGAATGCCGGTGGCATCCGGCCGGTTCGGCGTCAGCCCGATCTCGACCACGGGATCGGCAAGATCGGCATAGTCGGCGAAGGCCGTGCCGACGGGGGCGTCCGCCGGAAGGTCGATGATGCCGTTGTGCTCGTCGGAGAGCAGCAGCTCGCGCTCCGAGCACATCATGCCGTTGGACACGACGCCGCGAATCTTGCCGACGCCGAGCGTCACGTCGAGACCGGGGACGTAGGTGCCGGGCAAGCCGAGCACGCCGATGAGCCCGGCGCGGGCGTTCGGCGCGCCGCAAACCACCTGCAGCGGCTGGCCGCCGTTCACCTCGGGCCCGGCGTCGACCATCAGCACCTGCAGCTTGTCGGCGTCGGGATGGCGCTCGGCGGAGAGCACCCGCGCGATGCGGAACGGGCGCATCGCCGCCTTGTCGTCGATGCCATCGACCTCGAGGCCGAGCGAGGTGAGCTTGTCGCAGAGCTCGGCGAGCGGCGCCTCGGTCTCGAGATGGTCCTTCAACCAGGAGAGCGTGAATTTCATGATGTCATCGACCTCAGGTCATCGGCCGGGCTTTCCCGCGGCAGAAAGGGTGTTGCGTGGGGGCCGGCGCACTGGCGCCCTCGCGGGCATGCCGGCGCCGGCCGTCAGAAGGGACCGCGCGGGGGATCGGCGGGCGGCAGCGGCGCGGTCGGCTGGACCGTCTGGATCGGCGTCCGCTCGGCCGCCTTCGTGAAGACGAAGCGGTAGACGAGAAGCGCCGACAGCGCGAAGCCGAAGACCGCGAGCAACGGCCCGATCGTCGTCGCGACATTGCCGATCATGACCGCTCCGACCAGGACCGGCAGTGCGAAGCCGACGAAGAAGGAAGCGAGCGCTGCCGGCGTCTGCGACATGTAGTGGTAGAAGACGGCGAAGATCACGCTGACCACCACGGCGACCGCGATGCCGCCGAAAGTGTCGACGAGCGCGAGGTAGTCGCCCGCGAACAGCCAGGCGAGAACGAGGAACACCAGCACGCCGATCACCGCGCCGCAGACGACGCCGATCGCTTCCAGGAAGATCAGTCGGATGGACATCAGGACCCCGCCGTATTGCGCGAGGGCGGAATTGCCCCCGGCGCCTTCTGGCCGCGCAGGATGCTGGCGACCGAAATGTCTTCGTCTAGCGCCGGCCAGTGCAGGCCCATGGGCGACAGCTCGATCAGGGACAGCGAGACGGCATCGGCCGAAAGAAGACGCGGATACCACCACAGCGGCGCGCTGAGCTCGCGACCGTCCTGCAGACGGACCCACAGTGATCCATCGCGGCAACCCGCCACGATCGGCTGCGTCGCTTCGACGTCAACGTCCAAAATGCTCATGCCAGACCTCCAGGAACTCTGCCTGCTTGTCTCGAACAACCTTCAGCACGTCGCCGAGGTCCCGGTCCGATAGACCGGCATTGGCAGCAAGACGGATATCCCGCAGCCAGATTTTCGCTTCGCGCCCATCCCGCACAACGTGGATGTTGGGCGGCTCCCAACCATCTACCGAGTAGAAGAAAAAACGATATCCCTTCCACCGCAGCAGCGGCGGCATGTTAGCTGCTCAAGCCACCGAAGAGCGTCGGCACGTCGAGCGGGCGGAAGCCGTAATGCTCGATCCAGCGCACGTCAGCGTCGAAGAAGTCGCGCAAGTCCGGCATGCCATATTTCAGCATGGCGATGCGGTCGATGCCCATGCCCCAGGCAAAACCCTGGTACTCCGCCGGGTCGAGCCCGACGCCGCGCAAGACATTCGGGTGCACCATGCCGCAGCCAAGGATTTCGAGCCAGTCCGTGCCCTCGCCGAAGCGGATCTCCGAGCCCGAGCGGTCGCACTGGATGTCGACCTCGAGGCTTGGCTCGGTGAACGGGAAGAAGGACGGGCGGAAGCGCATGTTGAGGCTCTCGACCTCGAAGAAGGTCTTGCAGAACTCGGTCAGCACCCACTTCATGTTGGCGACGTTGGCCGTCTTGTCGATGACGAGCCCCTCGACCTGGTGGAACATCGGCGTATGCGTCGCGTCCGAGTCCTGGCGGTAGGTCTTGCCGGGGATGACGATGCGGATCGGCGGCTTCTGCGCCTCCATGGTGCGGATCTGCACCGGCGAGGTGTGCGTTCGCAGCAGCTTCCTCTCGCCGTTCGCGTCCGGCTGGAGGAAGAACGTGTCGTGCATCTCGCGGGCGGGATGGCCGACGGGGAAGTTCAGCGCGGTGAAGTTGTAGTGGTCCGTCTCGATGTCCGGCCCCTCGGCGATCGAGAAGCCCATGTCGGCGAAGATCGCGGTGATCTCGTCGATCACCTGGCTGATCGGATGCAGCCGGCCGCGGGAAGCGGGCGTCGCGCGCACCGGCAACGTGACGTCGAGCGTCTCGGCGGCCAGGCGGGCTGATATCGCGACATCGGCCAGCGCCTCGCGGCGTTCCGCCAGCGCCACGGTCACGCGGTCGCGCAGGCCGTTGAGCTTCGGCCCCTCTTCGCGCCGCTCGTCCGGGCTCATCTTGCCGAGCCCCTTCAAGAGCTCGGAAATCTCGCCCTTCTTGCCGAGCGCGGCGACGCGGATCGCTTCCAGCGAGGCCTCGTCGGAGGCGCCGGCGATGTCGGTCGTCAGTTGCGCCTCGAGCGCGGCAAGATCGGTCACGGTCCACTCCATCCGGGTAGGTCGATTGGCCCAGAGCGTCGTCCGTCCGCTAGGACGCAAGACGCACTATCGGCCTTTGCCGGGGTTCTAACGTGCCGGGACGGCGAAGAAAAGCGCTCCCGCCATTCAGGCGATGCGCTGGCGCCCCTGCCACGAAAAAGGCCCGCGGGCGGATGCCGGCGGGCCTTTTGAAGGTCGGATGGAAAGTCTGCTGCCTCAGGCAGCTAGGCTGCCTTTAGGCGGCGCGGACTTCGCCGATCGCCCGCTCGTACGAGTTGGGGTTCTGTTCCTTCAGGTAGTCGAGCGCCGCCTTGGCCGAGGCGCAGAGCGCCGCGAAGGCTTCCGGCTCGTGGATCGCGAGGTCGGACATGACTTTCCGGTCGACTTCGATGCCGGTCTTGGTCAGGCCGTCGATGAAGCGGGCATAGGTCAGGCCATGCTCACGGACTGCCGCGTTGATGCGCTGGATCCAGAGGGCGCGGAAGTTGCGCTTCTTGGTGCGACGGTCGCGCGTCGCGTACTGCTTCGACCGGTCTACGGCGGCGAGCGCCGTGCGGATGGTGTTCTTCCGGCGGCCGCGGAAACCCTTGGCCTGCTCGAGAACCTTCTTGTGCTTGGCGTGCGAGGTGACGCCTCTTTTAACGCGTGCCATGATCTTGCTCCTTGATCTCTAACGCTGCCGGGCCGCTTAGCGGTTGTACGGCATGTAAATCTTGACGATCCGCTCGTCGGGCTTGGACAGAATCATCGTCCCGCTCGTGTTGCGCAGAAAGTCGTTGGAGCGTTTGATCATGCCATGGCGCTTGCCGGCAGGACCGGCCTTGACGCGGCCGTTGGCAGTGAAGCGGAAGCGCTTTTTCGCGGCCGCCTTGGTCTTCATCTTGGGCATTTTGCTCTCCTTGAGTGGAAGCGCGGCAGCGGTCACCGCTCGGGGAGCGGGGTCGCCAGCAATTCGAAGAATTTCGGATTGTCGCGCGGGGCATTTGGAGCGGCCACGGCATGCCCTGCCGGGTCGCTCGGTCGAAGACGGTCCCTATAGCGGACGGACCGGTGAAAAAGCAAGACCGGAAGCAGCTTTCGCCGTCCCGGTCCTGCTCTATTCTGCTGCTCCGCTTGCTGGCGAAGAAGTATCTATTGCCGGGACGCTCGCCCGGCCTCAGCTGGTCAGCCGCGCGGGGCGAGGACCATCATCATCTGGCGGCCTTCGAGCTTGGGCTCGGCTTCCACCTTGGCGATTTCAGCGGTCTCGTCGCGAACCCGGTTCAAAAGGACCATTCCGAGGTCCTGATGCGCCATTTCACGGCCACGGAAGCGCAGGGTCAGCTTGACCTTATCGCCTTCCTCGAAGAAGCGGCGGACCGCCTTCATCTTGGTCTCGTAGTCATGATCGTCGATGTTCGGACGCATCTTGATCTCCTTGACCTCGACCGTCTTCTGGCGCTTGCGCTGTTCGGCGGCCTTCTTCTGGCCTTCGTACTTCAGCTTGCCGAGGTCGAGGATCTTGCAGACCGGCGGATTGGCGGTCGGAACGATCTCGACCAGGTCGAGGCCAGCTTCTTCGGCGAGCGCCAGAGCTTCGGCCGTCGGCGTCGGGCCACGATTCTGGCCTTCAGCATCGATCAGCTGGACGAAGGGAATCCGGATGTCCTTGTTGGAACGCGGCCCTTCCTTCTGGACCGGCGGCGCACGAAATGGTCTGCGAATGGTCGTTGTCTCCTGGCTGTTGACGACACACGTTGACGATACACGGTGGCGGCGGATCGAGGGGCCGGCGGGTTGCCAGCCGGGCCCGCTCGGGCTCCGCTCACGCTGATGCTTTATCTCAGATGCCGGGCCTGATGCAGGTGTTTGATTCCACGCGTCACCCCGGTAGCTCCCCTGATATAGCACGGACGAACTGCATTTTCACCTCATCGTGTCAAGAAATGACGCGCCCCGCCTGAAACGGTCCGCAGGAAATCGCCATGAGCATCACGACCTATCCCGACGCCCCGCATTTCATCGCCGTCGGCGAGGGGGAGGCGCGCCGCGACATCGCCTGCTGCAGCTTTGCCGGCGAAGCGCCGGCGCTGCTCTGGCTCGGCGGCTATCGGTCCGACATGCGGGGCGGCAAGGCCGAGCGGCTGTCGGCGCTGGCGGCGGGCGCAGGGCTCGGCTTCTGCCGCTTCGACTATTCCGGCCACGGCGAGTCCGGCGGCAGCTTCCTCGACGGCACCATCTCGCGCTGGCTGGAGGAGGCGCAGGCGGTGCTCGCCGCCATGCCGGCGGGTCCGGTCATCCTCGTCGGGTCGTCGATGGGCTGCTGGATCGCGCTGCGCCTCGTCGCGGAGCTTCGCAAGGCGGGCGCCGGACAGCGGATCGCAGGCCTCTTGCTGCTCGCGCCGGCGCCCGACTTCACCCGCCGGCTCGTCGAGCCCGCTCTGTCGGACGCGCAGAAGGCCGATCTCCTGGCGAAAGGCCTCTGCACCGAGCCTTCCGCCTACTCACCCGAGCCGACGATCTACACCCGTGCCCTGCTCGAGGACGGCGCCCGGAACCTCGTGATGGACGATCTGATCGAGACCGGCTGCCCCGTCCACGTGATCCAAGGGATGATGGACCCGGACGTTCCCTTCAGCCATGCCCTCGACCTCGTCACGCTGCTGCCCTCCGAGGGCGTGGTGCTGACCCTTGTCCGCGACGGCGACCACCGGCTGTCACGCGAAGAAGACCTTCTGCGCATCGAGCAAGCCGCGCGCGATCTCATCTCCCAGGCGCGCGGCAGCTGACGGACTAAGGTTCCGGCCTCGAGATAGGGCTGACAGAATTGTCGCAGGCCTGTGACCGAAACGTCACAAGCCTGTTGTGAGCCGGGCGAAGTGCCTGTGCCATCGAGGCTTTTCGGTTCTTCCTACCACACACCCGCCTGCCGATGGCGTGTCATCGACCGTCTAAGCTTGCTTCAGCCGTGTCCCGGCTGGAACCGCCGCGTTGACTAGTTTTTGCGATGCACCCACCATCCCTTGGTCAGCAGATATTTCCGGTCTCGGAGGTCAGGCATGCAGGGAGCTCGCGCCATCGGCGCCGGGTTGGCGGTTGTCCTATGGGTTTTGACAGGGGTGGGCGCCGCGCGCGCCGACGCCATGACCGTCGGCCTTTCGACCACGGTGCCCATCGGGCATCATCTCTTCTGCCAGGAAAACCAGGGCGACTGTACGCGCCAGCCCGGGCCGCTCGCACCGCCGGTGGCACTGACCACCGGCCTTGCGGCCACCGTCGCCGCGATCAACACCGCCACCAATGCCGCGATCGAGCCGATGTCGGATGTCGAGCAGTACGGCGTCGAGGAGCGCTGGACCTATCCCGGCCGGCGCGGCGACTGCGAGGACTACGTCCTCTCAAAGCGCCGGGCCTTGCACGCCGCCGGCATCTCGCTCGACGACCTCCTGATCACCGTGGTGCGCAAGCGCAACGGCGAGGGGCACGCGGTGCTGACGCTGCGCACCACGGCGGGCGACTTCGTGCTCGACAACCTCGACTGGCGGGTCAAGCCCTGGCGGGACACGCCCTATACCTACGTCAAGCGGCAGAGCGCCCTCGATCCGCGCGACTGGCTGTCGATCGCCGACGGCCTCGACGTGGCGACCAGCGCGGTGCGGAAGTAACGGAGCGGATGTGAGAGGGGTTTGCGGCGCTACCGCTCGTCCTCGTCGGTCTCGGGGCTCGACAGCTCCTCGGCCGGGCCGGGGATGACGTAAGCGCCGGAAAGCCAGCGGTTGAGGTCGACCGCCTTGCAGCGCGGCGAGCAGAACGGAAACGTCGCCTGGCTCGATGCCTTCTTGCATTCCGGGCATTTTCCGCGCGGGCGCAGCGGGGTGACCGTCGCGGTCATGTCGCAGCCGGTGCGGCGCTGGAATCGCGCCAGCGCTGGTGGATGTCGAAACCTTCGCCGCCGATCAGCGCGATCGTCTCGTAGAGCGGCAGGCCGACGACATTGGTGTAGGAGCCGACGAGCCGCACGACGAAGCTGCCGGCGAGGCCCTGGATGGCGTAGCCGCCGGCCTTGCCGCGCCATTCGCCGGAGGCGAGGTAGCTGTCGATGTCGTCGCGCGACAGGCGCTTGAAGCGCACCCGCGTCTCGACCAAGCGCTGGCGCAGCTTCTCCGACGGGCCGATCAGGCATACGCCGGTGTGGACGCGGTGCGTGCGGCCCGAGAGGATGCGCAGGTTCGCCACCGCGTCGTCGATGAGCTCGGCCTTCGGCAGGATCTGCCGGCCGACGGAGACGACGGTGTCGGCCGAGAGCACCAGACGGTTCTCGCCCTCGCCGCGCTCCTTGAGGATGGCGAAGGCGGTCTCGGCCTTGGTCTTCGACAGCCGCTTGGCGAGCGAGCGCGGGTGCTCGGCGCGTTCCGGCGTCTCGTCGACGTCGGCCGGCAGCAGCCGCTCGGGCTCGATGCCCGCCTGCTGCAGAAGCTCCAGCCGCCGGGGCGAACCGGAGGCGAGCACGAGGTGGAGCTTCGTTGCCATCAGGCCGATACGTCCCGCCCGCTACTTGAAGCGGTAAGTGATGCGACCCTTGCTGAGGTCGTAGGGGGTCATCTCGACCAGCACCTTGTCACCGGTCAGCACGCGGATGCGGTTCTTGCGCATGCGGCCGGCGGTGTGCGCGATGATCTCGTGGTCGTTCTCGAGCTTGATGCGAAAGGTCGCATTCGGGAGGAGTTCGGTCACCAGACCCGGGAATTCGAGAACTTCTTCTTTCGCCATACGGACCTCAAACGGGAAAGGCGGCCGACGCTTTGGTCGGAGCCGCCAGGGACGGCCACGTCGCGACGTGGCCCTGAAGGAATGAATTGCGCCTTAAATCAGGCCTTTCGGCCGAAAAAGCAAGGCGGCGGGCGGCACGACGCCGTCCGCAAGGTAAAATCGCGCCAGCGCCGCCCCGGCAGAGGGACGGCGCGGACGGGTTAGCCGGAGATGCGCTCGACGTCGGCGCCGCAGGCAACGAGCTTCTCTTCCAGCCGCTCGAAGCCGCGGTCGAGATGGTAGACGCGGTTGACCGTGGTCTCGCCGTCGGCGACGAGGCCGGCGATGACCAGCGAGACCGATGCGCGCAGATCGGTCGCCATCACCTGGGCGCCAGCGAGCCGCGGCACGCCCTCGATCGTCGCGACCTGGCCCGACAGCGAAATCTTGGCGCCGAGGCGGGCCAGTTCCTGAACATGCATGAAACGATTCTCGAAGATCGTTTCGGTGATGTGCGAGACGCCGCTCGAGCGCGTCATCAGCGCCATGAACTGCGCCTGAAGGTCGGTTGGAAAGCCCGGGAAGGGGTCGGTGATGACGTCGACCGGCTGCACGCCGCCGCCATTGCGCACCACCCGCACGCCGTTCGGCACGTCGGTGATGACGGCGCCGGCCTGGCCGAGGGCGGTGAAGGCGTTCTGCAGGAGATGCGAGTTGGTGCCGTCGAGGATCACGTCGCCGCCGGCCATGGCGACCGCGATGGCGTAGGTGCCGGTCTCGATCCGGTCCGGCAGGACGCGGTGGCGGGCGCCCGACAGCGCGGTGACGCCGTCAATGGTGATGGTCGGCGTGCCGGCACCCGAGATCTTCGCGCCCATGGCGTTGAGGCAAGCGGCGAGATCGACCACTTCCGGCTCGCGCGCGGCGTTCTCGAGGACGGTCTGGCCCTTGGCGAGCGCTGCCGACATCATCATCACATGCGTCGCGCCGACCGAGACCTTCGGGAAGACGAAGCGGTTGCCGACGAGGCCGCCCTTGGCTTCGGCGACGATGTAGCCGTTCTCGATGTCGAGCGTTGCGCCGAGCGCGCGCAGGCCGTCGATGAAGAGGTCCACCGGCCGCGTGCCGATGGCGCAGCCGCCGGGCAGCGAGACCTTCGCCTTGTGCATCCGGGCCAGCAGCGGCCCGATCACCCAAAAACTCGCGCGCATCTTCGAGACCAGCTCGTAGGGCGCCACGGTGTCGACGATGGTGCGCGCGGTAAAGTGGATGGTCCGGCCGTTCGACGGCGTCTGGCTCATCCGCTTGCCGCTGACGGAATAGTCGACGCCGTGATTGCCGAGAATGCGGATCAGCTGCTCGACATCGGCGAGATGCGGCACGTTCTCCAGCGTCAGCGTGTCGTCGGTGAGCAGCGAGGCGATCATCAGCGGCAAAGCGGCGTTCTTGGCGCCGGAGATCGGGATCGTCCCGTTCAGCGTGTTGCCGCCCCTGATGCGAATACGGTCCATGTAAATACTGTCCAGCCTGGCACGAGCGGTAGAAGATTTCAGCGGCGCTACCAGCCAAACGCGCTGACAATGAGGCCCGAACGATCTGTCGTTGCAGCCGTGAGCGGCTGTTGCGGCGATGTCACGATCGGTGGACCGCTCTACACCAGCACCGTCCGACATTCAAATCCGCCGGACATCGCCGGCAAAAGACCGGCTTCAGGCAAATCCGCCGGACATCGCCGGCAAACGACCGGCGTCAGGCAAATCCGCTGGACATCACCGGCAACCGATCGGCGTCAGGGGCGGATCAGCGTGGTGATGCCGAAGATGACGAGGGCTGCCAGCGCCAGCCGCCAGAAGTCGATGCGCCGGCGGAGCAGCGGCAGGCCCAGCGGGCGGATCACCTGGACCAGCATCAGCAGGCAGATCAGAAGGGAGAAGAGCTTGGTCATCGGCCGCCTCTTCTAGCCGAGCCGCCCGCTGCCCGCCATGCGCTGCGGCATTATCTTCGCGACCTGACCAAAAAAGCCCGGCCGCCGTGCAGCGACCGGGCTCGTGCTTCACGCTGCCGGCGACGTCTCGCCGCGGTGCGCTCTTACTTCGGCATCAGGACGGAGCCGATGACGTGCACCACGCCGTTCTTCTGCTTGACGTCGGCGGTCTGAATGACCGAGCCGTTGCCCTTCTGGTCGATGACGATGAGCTTGCCCTTGCTCATCTTGACGGTCAGCGGGGCGCCCTCGACCGAGGTGAGGTGCATGCCGCCCTTCTTCTTGGCGCCGGCCATCAGTTCCTTGGCCGAATAATTGCCCGAGACCACGTGATAGGTCAGGATCTTGGTCAGCGTCGCCTTGTTCTCCGGCTTCACCAGCGTCTCGACGGTGCCGGCCGGCAGCTTGCCGAAAGCCTTGTCGGTCGGGGCGAAGACGGTGAACGGGCCCTTGGACGCCAGCGTGTCGACAAGGCCGGCGGCCTTCACGGCGGCGACGAGCGTCGACAGGTTCGGGGCGTTGGGCGCGTTCTCGGCGATCGTCATGGACGCGTACATCGGCGCGCCGCCGACCATCACCTGGGCGGAGACGGGGCTGGCCAGCGCGAGTGCTCCGGCGAGGATGGCGGCATAGGTCGAAAGGCTGCGGCTCATGTCAGGGCTCCCTGTTTCTCCCCGTTGTGGAGAGGTGCGGGATATACGAGTGCCCCCGAAGCAACGGATGCAGGCGGCCCGCTAATAAATTTGAAGGCGAGGCCAGTTCATTGCAAACGCGTCCTCTTTCACCGTCGCTAACAGCAAAAAGCACTTAAAAAACGCGGGCTTGCTTGCGCAGCGCATGTAACGGCGGCGGAATGTCGCAGCATCGTGTCCTCGGGCATGCTGGCGTCGACGCTGGTCGAGTGCCCGCACGCCCCCGGACGATGAGAGGCGCCAGGCCGCCGAACCCATCGTCCGGGGGCGTGCGATCGCCGTACGCCCGATCGGACGCACGGCACGCTAGATTTCCTTCAGCTCGCCCGTGGCGATGACCGGGCCGGTCGGCTGCCCGGTCGGCGAGCCGCCTGGCGGCTCCAGCGAGATCGCCAGCATCCCGCCCTTGGCGAGCTGTTCGCGGGTGATGTCGATGCGCAGCGGCGCGGTAGCGCTGAGAAGGCCGAGCGAGACCGGGTTCTCCTCCGGCGCGATCAGCCACAGTTGCTGCGCTTTCGCCGGATCGGTGTTGGCCGAGACCGGCACCAGCGTTGCGCTCAGTGCTCCTGGGTAGACCACCGCGGTATAGAGCGGCACACCGCCACCTTCGGCCGCGAGCGAAGCGGTGAGCGGCGGCAGCTGCGGCCGCGGCTGGACCACAACGAACAGCAGCGCGAGGCTGGCGGCCAGAAGGCCGAAAGAGCCGACGCCGAACCATTGCCAGAGATGCGACACGCGGCCGGCCGTTGCGGGCACAGCTGCCGGCGTCAGCGCAGCGCGGACGCGAGCGATGCGGGCGAGGTCGGTGTCGATCGCCTGCCAAAGGCCGGCGGGCGGCTCGACCGGCTCGATCGCGGTCAGCATCGGCGCGAGCCGCGTCTCCCAGTCCTCGACGGCGCGGGCGAACGCCGCGTCGCGGCGGACGCGCCGGGCGGCGCGGCTGCGGCCGGGACCATCCAGCACGCCCAGGGCGTATTCGGCGGCAAAGATGTCGTCGTCGACGAAGTCGGCAGCGTCGCTCATCGGTCGAGACACCCCTTGAGCTTGGCAAGGCCGCGGCGGATGAGGCTCTTCATCGTCCCGATCGGCGTATTGTCGCGCGTCGCCAGCTGCTCGTAGGTATGCCCGCCGTAGAAGGCGGACACGATGGCGCCGCGCGCCCGCTCGTCGAGGGTCTCGAGGCAGTCGACCAACTGCTGGTTGGCTTCGGTGCGCTCGAGCACGGCCAGCCCGTCAGGATCGGGCGCCGCGATATCCAGCGCCGCGTCGACCGGGCGGTCGCGCAGCCGGGGGCCGACGACCCGCAGGCGGTCGATGGCACGGTTGCGGGCGATGGTGGCCAGCCAGGTGATCGGGCTCGCCCGCGCGGCGTCGAAGCGATCGGCCTTGTTCCAGACCGTAAGATAGACTTCCTGCAACACGTCTTCCGCCTCTTCCCTGTCGGACAAGATACGCAGGCAGACGCCGAATAGCTTCGCGGAAGTTCTCTCATAGACATCACGCAAGGCGGAGCGGTCACCGTCGGCCACGGCCTGCAGCTTTTCCACCAGGAATTGACGCGCTTGGTCCACGCTCACGGTCTCATCAGCCAGTCTCGCATTGCGTGTCCTAACCACCAGCGGCGGCAGCGCTTGTCAATCGCCGCCGCCCTCTGCCCCGCTTAGTAAGGTGCCTCTGCCGATCCCATCTCGACATAGACGGACTTCAGCTGCGTGTAGTGTTCGATCGCCGCGCGGCCGTTCTCCCGGCCGAAGCCCGAGCGCTTCATGCCGCCGAACGGCATCTCGACCGGCGTCAGATTGTAGGCGTTGATCCAGCACGTCCCCGCCTGCAGCCTGGCGACCACGCGGTGGCCGCGGGCGATGTCGCGGGTGAAGACGCCGGCGGCAAGGCCCATCTCCGACGCGTTGGCGCGTTCGATCACCTCGGCCTCGTCGTCGAAGTCGAAGACGCACATCACCGGGCCGAAAATCTCCTCGCGGCCGATCCGCATGGTGTCGGTGACGTCGGTGAAGACCGTCGGCTCGACGAACAGGCCGTCGGCGAAGTTGGCGGGCCGTGCCGCCTTGCCGCCGAGCGCCAGCGTCGCGCCCTCCTCGGTGCCGAGCGCGAGATAGGACAGCACCCGGTCGTACTGCGCCCGCGAGACCAGCGGCCCCATGTCGGTCGCCTCGTCCATCGGATCGCCGAGCCTGATCTTTTCCGCGCGCGCCACGAGCTTTTCGACGAAGGCCGCGCGCACGCTGCGCTCGACGAAGACGCGCGTGCCGTTCGAGCAGATCTGGCCGGTCGAGTAGAAATTGCCGAGGATGGCGCCGGAGACGGCGGCGTCGAGGTCGGCATCGGCGAAGACGATGATTGGCGACTTGCCGCCGAGTTCGAGCGTCACCGGCTTGGTCTGCGCGGCGGCCGCCTGCATCACCCGCGCGCCGGTGGCGATCGAGCCGGTGACCGAGACCTTGGAGACCTTGGGATGGCCGACCAGCGCCGCGCCGACGTCGCCGGCGCCCTGGACGACGTTGTAGACGCCTTTCGGAACGCCCGCCTCGATCAGGATCTCGGCAAGCTTTAGCGCCGACAGCGGCGTCACCTCCGAGGGCTTGAAGATCATCGCATTGCCGCAGGCCAATGCCGGCGCGGCCTTCCAGCAGGCGATCTGGATCGGGTAGTTCCAGGCGCCGATGCCGACGCAGATGCCGAGCGGCTCGCGCCGGGTATAGGCGAAGGAGCCGCCGAGATCGATGTATTCGCCTTTGATGTCGGCGGCGAGCGCGCCGAAATATTCGAGGCAGTCGGCACCCGAGGCCGCGTCCGCCACCAGCGTCTCGGCGAGCGCCTTGCCGGTGTCGAGGGTTTCCAGCTCCGAGAGTTCGCGGTTGCGCGCGCGGATGATCTCGGCGGCGCGGCGCAGGATCCGGCCGCGCTCGGCGCCGGTCTTGGCCGCCCATTCCGCCTGGCCGAGGGCGGCCGAGGCGACCGCCTTCTCCACCGTCTCCGTCGTCGCGGCATGCAGCCGCGCGATGGCTTCGCCGGTCGCGGGGTAGAGGCTTTCGAATACCGCACCGGCGGGATCCTCGACATAGGCGCCGTGGATGAAGTGGGTGGCTGTCGGCTGGGCGCGCATGGCGATCTCTCCTGACCTGAAGACGTCGAGCCCCTTCTAGAACATCGCGGCGGATCGGCTAGCGGTTTTGCGACAGCCTCGGGCGGGGCAGGGCTGGGCGGGACCGGGGCGGGAGGGCGGCGGAACCGTGCCGTCCGGCCGCGGTTCTGAAGAATGAGACCTTCAAAGGAGCACGCCATGACCCCCGGTCAGGACCCATACATCACCATCGAGCGCGAGACGCGGCCGGTGACCGTCCACTTCAACGGCAACATCCTCGCCTCGACCAAGGAGGCACTGATGCTGCGCGAGGGCGGACACGAGCCGGTCTATTACATCCCGAAAGAGCATGTCGCGATGGAGTTCCTGCTGCCGACCGACCGGCACACAACCTGTCCGCACAAGGGAGAGGCGCAGTACTGGACGATTTCCGCTGGCGGCCACGCCGCCGAGAACGCCGTCTGGGGCTATGCCGCGCCGAAGGCGGGCGTGACCGAGATCGCCGATCACGTCGCCTTCTATCCCGACAAGGTCGTCATCGAAGTCGGCTGAACGGGCGGAGCGCATTCCCGCCGCCCTTTGCCAGCGGGGCTTGGGGGCCTGCTTCGATGGGCCCGACGAGGCGATGCCAGCCTGCCGGACTATCCTTCTGGCAGCGCTTCCGGCCTCAACCGGCCACATCCTGTGATCACGAAATCCGGAACATGGAACGACGAGCAGGGTTTTGACCCCGAAGGACATGCTCCAAAGGATCAAGCCCATGCGCAAGTTTCTCCTCTCGACGGCCCTTATGGCCGTGATAGCCGGCCCGGCGCTCGCCCAAGGGATCATCGTCGATCAGGGCGGGCCATCGGCGGGACCCGTCATCGCCGTGGTGCCTGCACCGCCGTCGGTTCGCCGCTACGTCGTCGACAATCCGACCCCGCCTGTCGTGCTCGAAGGACGTATCAGCCAGGGCAGCGTCGTGCCCGTCGACGTGCAACTCACGCCGGTGCCGGAACATCCCGGCTACGTCTATTTCTACGATGCCGACAACCGGCCGATCGTCGTCCGGGCCGAGGACCGCCAGGTGGTTTACGTCGACGAAGACGGCATTCCGGTCGAAGAAGGGGCGCTGGCCGCCGCACCGGACGACATGCCGGACGAACTCATCGGCTACGTCACCGACAATCCGCTAGACCCGGTGGCGATCGATGGCGATGTCGAAATCGGCTACGAGGTGCCCGCCAGCGCCGAACTGCAGCCGGTCGAGGGTTATGACGGCTATTCCTACTTCTACCATGACGGCCGTCCCTACGTGGTGAAGACCGCGGAACGGCGCGTCGTCTACTACGCCCGCTAAGCCGAAGGCACATCGCCCCGCCAGACATAGAAAGGCCGCGACACTTTTGGTGTCGCGGCCTTCGTTTGTTCAAAGGTCAGACTCTGAGATTTTGCGTGCTTGGTAGCGCGTCCTAAGAACGGTAACTTGGCTCAGCGGTCGTTGTGGCCGAGGTCGCGGCCGGGATCCATCCGGTCGCGCACCCGCTGCTTCAGCACCTTGGCCTCCGGAAAACCGCCATCGCGCTTGCGCTCCCAGATGACGTCGCCGTCATAGGCGATCTCGAATACACCTCCGGTCCCCGGCACCAGCGAGACCTCGCCGATGTCGGTGCCGAAGGTGGAGATGAGCTCTTGCGCCATCCAGCCGGAGCGCAGCAGCCAGTGGCACTGGGTGCAGAAGGTGATGGTGATCTTCGGTCCCGCCATGTCCGTCTCCTCCGGCGATTGCCTGAAGGCGAAGAGATGGCGGCACGGCGCGCCTGTGGCAAGCACCGACGCCCGCTTGCGCTGTGATCAGCTCTTGGCGTCGGCGACCAGCACAGGACTGGCCCGGAACATCGCGGGGAAGACCTGCTTTAGATTATCGATCTTCGGCTGGTCGTTGACGACGATGTACGGGTATCTCGGATTCTGCGCGAGAAAATCCTGGTGGTAGGCTTCGGCCGGATAGAACTTCGCCGCCGCATCGGTCCGCGTCACGATCTTCTCTCCGAACACGCCGGCCTTGTCGAGCTGGGCGATGTACTTCTCGGCAATGGTTTTCTGCTCCGGCGTCACCGGAAAGATCGCCGAGCGGTACTGCGTCCCATGGTCGGGCCCCTGGCGGTTCAGCTCGGTCGGATCATGCGCCACCGAAAAGTAGATCTGCAGGATCTGGCCGTAGGTGATCTGCTTCGGATCATACGTCACCGCCACCGTCTCGGCGTGGTCGGTCGAGCCGGTCGAGACCTGCTCGTACGTCGCCGTGTCAGCCTTGCCGCCGGCATAGCCGGAAACGGCGTTCTCGACGCCTTTCACGTGCTGGTAGACGCCCTGCACGCCCCAGAAGCAGCCGCCGGCGAGGAGCGCCGTCTCCATTCCCTTGGCCCCGCTCTCGTCGACCGCCGGGGGCGGGATGATGACGGCTTGCTCGGCCGCCTGCGCCGGCAGCTGGCTGACAAGGGCGCCGCCCCCGGCAAGCAGTGCGAGCGTCAGGGCGGCGATGCCGAAACGTTTCGTCAGATGGCTGTTGGCGGACATCGGTCCACTCCTTGGTAGCGTGAGAGGCGACAGGGCGAAGATGACGGAACCATTGGCGTCCGGACGGGCCAGCCGCGCGTGGAGCTGTCCCGCAGGCTGCATCGGGTCTTATTCTGCAGAAAATGGTCGCTCGCGCGCTCTCCCGCAAATCACAGCTGCGGCACGGCACTGCAACCGGTGTGGCGGGTCGGGACCAAGCCGGAGGTGAGCTGAGAAGGAGCGGGGTCGGCGGTACGGCAACACCTTTGCGATGGCGAGGGCGCTATTCTGGCGCCGCGTTCGCCGGACTGCTAGCATCGCCTCTCGCGAATCCAGGATATGACGGCGCCGATGTCAGTTTCGCTCTACCGTTATGCTTGGCTTCACACCAAGAAGCAGCAGATCTGGATGCTGTTCGTGGTCGTGGCCTCGATCCCGGCACTGTTCCTGTCGCTGAACCTTCCCAAGCTGATCGTCAACGGACCGATCCAGGGCCAGGGTTTCGAGGAGGGGGCGTCCGCGACGCACAACTATCTCGGCTTCTCGATTCCGCTGCCCGATTTCATCGGCAACGACCTGCCGGTGTTCGGCGGATTCGACCTCAGCCGCTTGCATGCGCTCTACCTCCTCAGCGGCCTCTTCCTGCTCTTGGTGATCATCAACGGCGGGTTCAAATACTACCTCAACACCTACAAGGGCCGGCTCGGCGAGCGCATGCTCCGGCGGATGCGCTACGAGTTCGTCGACCTCGTCCTGCGCTTCCCGATCCTGCGCTTCCGCCAGCTGCGCTCGCCCGAGATCGCCTCGATGATCAAGGACGAGCTGGAGCCGATCGGCGGCTTCATCGGCGATGCGGTGGTGACGCCGGTCTACCTGATCAGCCAGGTGCTCACCGCCATCGTCTTCATCTTCGTGCAGAGCTTCACGCTCGGCCTCGTGGCGCTCGGCGTGATGATGATCCAGGTGGTGCTGATCCCGCGCATGCGACGGCGCCTGCTGGTGCTCGGCCGCCAGCGCCAGCTCACCGCCCGCCAGTTCGCCGGCCGGGTCGGCGAGATCGTCGAGGGCATCTCGAGCGTCCACACCAACGACACGTCCAATTACGAGCGGGCCGGGGTGTCCGAGGAACTCGGGCGGATCTTCCTGATTCGCTTCGACATCTACCAGTGGAAGTTCCTGGTGAAGTTCCTCAACAACTTCCTCAGCCAGGTCACGCCTTTCATCTTCTATCTCTTCGGCGGCTATTTCGCGATCACCGGCCAGCTCGACATCGGCCAGCTCGTCGCCGTCATCGCCGCCTACAAGGACCTGCCCTCGCCGCTGAAGGACCTGATCGACTGGGACCAGATCCGTCTCGATGTCACCGTGAAATACGAGCAGGTGGTCGAGCAGTTCGACATTGACGACATCGCCGAGATCACGCTGCAGGAGCCGTCGAAGGCGGTGGTGGGGCCGCTCGCCGCGGGCTTCGTGCTGACCAATGTCAGCGCGCAGGACGAGTCGGACGGCCGACTGTTCGAGGAGGTGACGCTCGACCTGCCGATCCACCAGAAGGTGGCCGCGGTCGCCGCGATCGGCGAGGGGGCCGAGCATGTGGCGGAAGTGCTGGCGCGGCTTCGCCCGCCCGGCGCCGGACAGTTGACGCTGAACGGCACGCCGCTCGCCGCCCTGCCGGAGGCCGTCACCGGCCGCCGCATCGCCTATATCGACGCCTCCACCTATTTCCCCCGGACCAGCCTGCGCGAATCGCTTCTCTACGGCCTGAAGCACTACCCCGTCGGCCATGTCGAGCGCCCGAAGGATCGCCAGGAGGCACTGCTGCGGCACGAGACCCGGCTGTCGGGAAACACGCTGCTCGACGTTCGCGACGAGTGGATCGACTACCAGGCGATTGGTCTTTCCTCTGCCGCCGATCTGAACGGGCGGATCGCCACGGTGCTCCGGCTCGTCGTCCTCGACCGCGACGTGCAGCTCTTCGGCCTGCGCACGCGCGTGCCCCAGGCCTTTGAGGAGGAAGCTGCCGCGACCATCCTGCAGGCGCGGCACGCCTTCCGCGAGCGGCTGAAGGCCGAGGGCATGGAGGCCTATGTCGAGCCCTTCGATCCCGACCGCTACATCGTCAACGCGACGATCATGGAGAACATCGTCTTCGGCGCCCCGCGCGATGCCCGGCTCGGCCTGTCGCAGTTCTACGTGCATCCCTTTGCCCGGGAGACGCTGCGGGCCACCGGTCTTGCCGCCAGCCTGTTCGAGATCGGCCGCGATATTGCGGCGACGATGATCGACCTGTTCGGCGACCTCGAGCCCGGCAATCCGTTGCTGCAGCGCATTTCGGTGATGACGGCGGAAGAGCTCGGCGACTACCGTCAGGTGCTCGCGCGGGCCGCCGGTCGGAGCTACGAGCAGGCAGCCCAGCCCGAGCGGGCCGCCCTCGTGCGGCTGGCGCTGAGCTATATCGAGCCGCGCCACCGCCTCGGCTTCATCGACGACGCCTTCATGGCCAAGGTGGTGGAGACGCGCAAACTGTTCCGGAAGGAGATCCCGCCCGAGCTGGCAGAGGTGCTGGTGTTCAACGAGCCCGAGGAATTCAACCCGGCCTCCAGCATTCAGGACAACGTGCTCTTCGGCCGCATCGCCTACGAGCTCGCCAACGCCGGCGAGGCGGTCGAGGGACTGCTGCTCAGGAGTTTCGAGGAGATGGGGCTCGGCGGCATCGTGCAGGAGGCCGGACTGTCCTACGATCTTGGCGCCGGCGCCAAGCGCCTGTCGCTCGGCCAGCAGCAGAAGCTCGGCCTGGCGCGCGCGCTGTTGAAGGCGCCGGACTATCTCATCGTCAACCGCGGCCTGTCGGCGCTCGACCAGGAGAGCCAGTCGAAGATCTGCGCCTCGACGATCGCGTATGGCTCACAGGCCGAACAGCCTTTCGGCACGTTCTGGGTGCTGTCGGCCGCTGCCAACGCACAGCATTTCGAACGCGTCGTCGAGTTCAAGGGTGGCCGCGTCGTCGGCGACGAGCCGGTGACATCCGAAAAGCTGCCGGAGTTCGTCGAGGAGGTGGAGGCCGAACAGGCGGCGGAAACGCCGGCCGCAGAGAAGCCGCAACCGGTCGGCGAGGCGGATGCGGCGCCGCCACGCGTCGCTGCCGATGCGGCAGCTGAGTAACCCGGCGCCGCGCCGGGGCCATCCGGCCGCCGAAGCCGCTTCTTTGCCGGGCTAACGGTGGTCCCGGCAAAGCGAAGACTTGTCATGCGGGGTGGGATGACCGACAGTCCCCTCGACATTACATGGATGTCATCGCTCTTTCGCACGTTTGCGCGAATGAGACGGTGGCACGCTGCCAGCATGCGTAATTATCTCTCGCGGAGATCGTGGTCGTCATGAGCCTTTTGAAGAACGAGGTCGATATTCTGCGGCGCGTGCCGCTGTTTTCCGGCGTCGATGCTCCCAAGCTGAAGCTCCTGGCCTTCACCTCCCAGGTCGTGCGCTACCGCGCCAAGGAGAAGCTGTTCGCACAAGGCGATGCCGGCGACAGCGCCTATGTCATCCTCAGCGGCAAGGCGCGGGTGTTTGCCGACACCGACCGGGGCGAGATCGAGCTGGCCGAGGTGGGCGAGACCGACTTCGTCGGCGAGATCGCCATCCTCTGTGACGTGCCGCGCACCGCCACGGTCGAGGCGACCTCGGACCTGACCGCCCTGCGCGTCAACAAGGAGTGCTTCGGCGAGCTCCTCACCACCTTCCCGTCGATGGGCATCGCAATGCTGCGTGAGCTTGGCTTCCGCCTGAGCCGCACCACCGCGGACCTCGTCGCGGCGGAGTCGCGGAACGCGCACGGGTGATCGCTGTCCGCACGCGCATGGACACGGCCGGGTGCGCCGGCAAAGGGCCTGACGAGGGCATTCTTCAGTGAGCGACGACGGTGCGGAGGCGTTCAGCGTCAAGGTCTGGGGTGCTCGGGGCACGCTGCCGGGGTCGGGAGACCGGCAGCGGGTCTACGGCACCGAGACGTGCTGCGTCGAGATGCAGGTCGGCGGCCACCGCCTGATCTTCGATGCCGGCACCGGGATCGTGCCGCTCGGCTGGCAGCTCGCGGTGGAGGGCACCTGCGACATCGACCTGTTCTTCAGCCATGTCCATTACGACCACATCATGGGCCTGCCCTTCTTCGTGCCGCTGTACCGCAAGGGCTGCGCGATCTCGGTCTCGGCGGGGCATATGCTGGACGGGCGGTCCTGCGCCGACATCGTCACCGACTACATGCGCGCGCCCTTTTTGCCGATCACGCCGAAGGTCTTCGCCGCCGACATCGACTACCGCACCTTTGCGCCGGGCGACGTGCTGCATCCGCGTGACGGCATCCAGATCTCGACGGCCCGGTTGCAGCATCCGAACGGCGCCGTCGGCTACCGCGTCGCCCATGCCGGCAAGGTCGCGGCCTACGTCACCGATACCGAGCACGTGCCGGGCGAACTCGACGCGGCGGCGCTGGCTTTGTTCGAAGGGGCCGACGTGGTGTTCTACGACACCACCTACAGCGATGCGGAGATGGAGCGGCACAAGGGTTTTGGCCATTCCTCCTGGCAGCAGGGCGTGCGCCTGGCCGAGGCGGCCGGGGCGAAGCGGCTGGTGCTCTTCCACCATTCGCACATCCGCGACGACGACGAGCTGGCGCGGATCGAGGCGCAAGCGCAGGCCGCGTTTCCGGGTGCCATGCTCGGCCGGACCGGCCTGACGCTCGACCTGACGCTCGAGCCGGATCGGGCGCCGGCCACCGCCGATGTCGACCTTGGATGAGAGCCCCGACACCGCGCGGGTGAGCGGCCGGATCCGCTGGGCGGAGATCGCCGCGCAGCTGCGCGGAGGTTCGAGCGCCGAGACGCTATCGCCGACCATCCAGGCCCGCGTCGTGCGCCGCGACGATGTCGGCGAGGTGCTGGTGAAGATCATCCAGCTGTTCGTCGTCTCCTTCGTCTTCGGGCTCTACCTCATCGCCCCGCGGCCCGACGATGTCGGCATGCTGTCCTCGCCGACGCCCTATTTCTTCGTGGCCTATCTCGTGGCGACCTCCGCCGGCCTTGTCTGGGCGCTGCGCCCGCCGGTGCCGTCCGCCGTGGTCTACGCCTCGATCGCGCTCGATTTCATGCTGCTCTATCTCTTGATCTGGAGCTTCCACAAACAGTACGGCCAGCCGCCGAGCTTCGTCCTGAAGTCGCCGACGATGCTCTACGTCTTCCTGTTCATCGCGCTGCGCACGCTGCGCTTCGAGGTCCGCTTCGTCATCGCCGCCGGCGCCATGGCCGCCATCGGCTGGCTCTGCATCCTCGGCTGGGTGCTGATCTTCGATCCCGAGCACGCGGTGATCACCCGCAACTACGTCACCTACCTCACCAGCAACATGGTGCTGCTCGGCGCGGAAGCCGACAAGATTCTGCTGATCGTCCTGGTGACGGCGATCTCGGCGCTGTCGCTGACGCTCGCCAAGCGCCTCCTGGTGTCCTCGATTTCGGAGGCGGAGGCGGCTGGCAATCTCGCGCGCTTCTTCGACCCGACGGTGGCGGGCGACATTCGCGGCCAGGCGATCGACATCGCGCCGGGTGGCGGCACGTTGCGCGAGGCGTCGATCCTCAATGTCGACCTCCGCGGCTTCACCACCATCGCCGCGCGGCATCCGCCCGCCGACGTCATCTTCATGCTGGCAAGGGTCCAGGCCGTGCTCGTGCCGATCATCCGCGCGCATGGCGGCACGATCGACAAGTTCCTCGGCGACGGCATCATGGCGACCTTCGGCGCCGTCCGGCCGTCCGAGACCCATGCGGCTGATGCGCTGCGCTGCACCGAGGCGGTCCGCGAGGGCTTTGCCGGTTTCGTGCGGGCGGAGGGGCACGCCTCCTGGTTCGCCGCCGACGGCATCGGCGCCGCCGTCGTCGCAGGGCCGGTGATCTCGGGGCTCGTCGGCGTCGAGGGGAGGCTGGAGTTCACGGTGATCGGCAGCGCGGTGAACCTCTGCGCCAAGCTCGAGAAGTTCAACAAGGAGATCGGCTCGCTGGCGCTGACGACGCGGAAGACGCTGGCGAAGGCGGAGAGCCAGGGATTTGTCCCCGGCCGGTCGCTGATGCGGCAGCATACCGCCATTCCCGGCGTCGAGAGGCCGGTCGAGATTGTCATCCTGCAAGCGGGATCGACGCCGCGCCCCACACCGCCGCCATCCCGCGACGCCCTCTAGGCCTTGAACAGCAGAGCGTTTCTCCCGTGTCCCATCGGATGGCCGCCTCACCGCGGCGCTGCCTTGCCGCAGCGCCGGATGCTGTCTCAGTTCGACGAGTGGGGATCGACGGCGTCTCGCAGGCCATCGCCCAGGAACGAGAAGGCGAGCACCGTTAGCATCACCGGCAGCATGGGCAGCAGCAGCCAGGGATAGAGCGCCACGGCCTCGATGTTCTGCGCCTCCGACAGGAGAACGCCCCAGGAGGTGATGGGCGGGCGGAGGCCCAGGCCGAGGAAGCTCAGCGCGGTCTCGGCGAGGATCATCGAGGGGATCGACAGCGAGGCCGAGGCGATGAGATGGCTCATGAAGTTCGGCAGGAGATGGCGCGAGATGATGCGGCCGGGCGTCGCGCCCATCACCACTGCGGCGGCGGTGAAGTCCTCCTCGCGCAGCGACAGAAGTTTGGAGCGCACGGCGCGGGCGAGGCCCGGCCAGTCGAGGAGGGCCAGGATCAGCGTGATGCCGAAATAGACAAGGATCGGGCTCCAGGTCACCGGCAGCGAGGCCGACAGTGCGAGCCACAGCGGCAGTTCGGGGATCGAGCGCAGCGTCTCCGTCGCCCGCTGGACCCAGTAGTCGATCCTGCCGCCGAAATAGCCGGCGAGGCCGCCGAAGAAGAGGCCGAGCGCGAAGGAGATGGCGACGCCGACGAGGCCGACGGTCAGCGAGATCCGCGCCCCGTGGATCAGCCGCGACAGCATGTCGTGGCCGAGCCGGTCGGTGCCGAGGAGGAACATCGTGCCCCCCTCCGGCGGGCAGACGAGATGGAAGTCGCCGGGGATGAGACCCCAGAAATCATAGCGGTCGCCGCTGCAGAAGAAGCGGATCGGCATCGGCTTCGACGTGTCGGGGGTGTAGTTGCGCTGCAGCGTGTCGAGGTCGAGCACGCCCTTCATGTCGTAGACGAAGGGGCCGACGAAGCTGCCCTCATGGAACAGGTGGATGCCCTGCGGCGGCATGAAGATGTGCGAGGTGTTGCGCGTCTCCAGCCCATAGGGCGCGATGATCTCGGTGAAGAACACCGTGAGATAGGCCGGGACGAGGAAGCACAGCGCGATCAGCGCGATCCGGTGCCGCTTGAAGCGCCACCAGATCAGCTGGCGCTGCGAGGCCCGCATGTACTTCTCGGAATAGACCGAGCCTTCCGCGATGGTGCGGTCGGGATCGAAGGGCGCGGTGGAAACGACGTGTTCGAGCCGGCTCATGCCTTGCGCTTTCCGGTCAGGCGGACGCGCGGGTCGATCATCGCCAGGAGAATATCGGAGACCAGCATGCCGACGACGGTGAGGACGGCGAGGAACATCAGGAACGAGCCGGCGAGATACATGTCCTGGCTGCGCAGCGAGGAGAGGAGCATCGGCCCCGTCGTCGGCAGCGACATCACCACCGAGACGATCACCGAGCCCGACACCACTTGCGGCAGGAGCGTGCCGATGTCCGAGACGAAGGGATTGAGCACAGCCCGCAGCGGGTACTTTCGCAGGATCTTGCCCTCGGGCAGCCCCTTGGCGCGGGCGGTGACGACATAGGGCTTCTGCAACTCGTCGAGGAGATTGGCGCGCAGGCGCCGGATCATGCCGGCAGTGCCGGCCGTGCCGATCACCAGGACGGGCACCACGAGATGGCCGATCAGCGAACTGGTCTTGGCCAGTGACCACGGCGCGTCGGTATAGACCGGGTCCATCAGGCCGCCGACCGAGATGCCGAAGAAGGTGTTGGAGGCATAGAGCAGGATCAGCGCCAGGAGGAAGTTCGGGGTCGCCAGGCCGATATAGCCGAGGAAGGAGAGGCTGTGATCGGCGACGGAATACTGGTGCGTCGCGATGTAGACGCCGACCGGAAACGACACGGCGTAGATGAAGAGGACGGTGACGAAATTCAGCAGCAGCGTCAGGAACAGGCGGTCGCCGACCACTTCCGAGACTGGCATGTTGTACTCGAAGGAGTAGCCGAGATCGCCGCGGAACAGCCCGGTGACCCATTCGAAATACTGCAGCGGCAGCGACTTATCGAGACCGTACTGCTCGCGCAGGAAGGTGATGCGGTCGTCGGTGACGGACTCGCCCGCCGCCCGGAGCTCGGCGATATAGGTGGTGAGATAGTCGCCCGGCGGCAGCTGGATGATGATGAAGACGAGCACCGAGATCACCACCAGGGTGCCCAGCATCGTCAGGACGCGGTTGGAGAGATAGCCGAGCATGGGGCCTCGAGGCTGGGGCTGGCGGGAGCGCCATGCCGGACTTGCCGTTTCAGGAGGGGCGTCATGCCGGAGCCTGAACGCGAAGGGTGCGAAGAAGCCCCGCGGTTGGCGGGGCCTCCAGTCTCGTGCCCGGCCTGCTGCCAGGTCTTAGATGGCGCCCTCAGGGCGTCGCGGCCGCCTGCTGCTGCTGGCCGTCGCCGAAGTAGAAGGTGTCCGGTCGGTAGACGCCGAAGAACGCCCCCGGGTTGAAGTTGTAGATCGCCGTCTGCGGCACGTTCTGCAGCTTGTTCGACACCACCACCACCTGGTCGACGCCCGAGACGATGCCGATGCGGAAGGCCTCGTCGGCGCTGATGTCGAGCATCCGCTTCCAGATCGCGGCCTTCGCCCCCTCGTCCAGCGTCACCTTCCAGGTGCTGTTCAGCGACAGCAACTGCTGCACAGCCGGCAGGTCGGGCGCCTGGCCCATCGAGCCCTTGGTCTCGTAGTACTGGCCCCAGAGCGGCCACTCGTTCTGCTCGGAATTGGTCGCGGCCATCTCGCCGGGATCGCTGTCCGGCGTCGGATAGGCGTTCTCCATGCCGGTCCACACCGACATCAGCGTCGCGCCGGAGCCAAGGCGGCGCGAGAGCGTGTCGCGCTCGGTCGGCTTAGCGAGGATCTTGATGCCGATCTTGCGGTAGTCCTCGGCAATCAGCCCGAGCACGTCGATTTGCTCGAGGTCCTCGCCCGCCGTCTCGACGACGATCATCATCTGGCGCCCATCGGGCAGCATGCGGATGCCGCCGGAATCCTTCTCGGTCAGGCCGAGCCCGTCGAGCAAGGCGTTCGCCTTGTCGGGATCGTAGCTCGCCCATTTCTTGGTGCGTGCCTCGTCGTAGAGCGGCGAGCCCGGCAGCACGGTGTCGGTGATAGGCAGCGCCAACCCGTAATAGATCGCCTGGTTGATATCCTCGCGGTTGAAGCCGATCGACAGAGCGCGGCGGAAGTCGCTGTTCTGGAAAAGCTTGCGCCATTCCGGATCCTCGCAGTTGAGGTTCGGGTAGAGCGCCACCTGCGCGCCCTTGCCGTTCTTCCAGCGGCGAACCTGGTAGTCGTGCCGGGGCGCCGCCTGCTTCAGGAAGGCGTAGTTGCCGAAAGACAGGTAGCTCGCCTGCAGGTCCGCCTCGCCGGCGCCGGTCTTCGCCGGCACCAGGCGCGAACTCGCGATCGTCATGGCGACCTCGTCGATATAGGGCAACTGGTGCCCGGCGGTGTCGACGCGGTGGAAATAGGGGTTGCGGGCGAAGATGAAGCGGTCCGACGGCGGCTCGGTCGCCAGCACCCAGGGCTGCAGCGAGGGCAGGTCGGGATTGGCGTTCTTGTAGGACTGGTCGTACTTGAAGTGCAGCGCCACCCAGTTGCGCTGGCCCTTCTTTTCGACGAGCGCCGCCAGCTTCTCCGGATTGGCGTATTTCTTGTGGAATTTCTTGAGGTAGTGGGCCGGGCGATAGATGTCCAAGGGCTGCGCGCCGGCCAGCGCCGGCAGGAAGAAGGGATTGGGTTTCGCCCATTCATAGCGGATCGTCACGTCGTCGATGAAGGTCATGGTCGGCGGCTTGCCGTCGACCATCAACTCGCGCGGCGGCCCCTTGGCGCTCATCTCGGGATTGTTGACGATGTCTTCCCAGTAATAGCGGAAGTCGTCGGCGGTGAAGGGCTCGCCATCCGACCAGCGGTGACCCTTGCGCAGGTGGATGGTGAAGATCCGGCCTTCCTCGACGTCGATGGCGCGGGCGATATCGGGCACGATCTCCTGCTCGGGCGTATAGCCGGCAAGCCGGGCATAGCCGTAGACGACCATGCGCCTGGTATCCTTGGCCTGTCCCTCGACCAGCCGCAGCGTGCCGCCGTACTCGCCTTGGGTCGCGCCGCGCGCGGCCATGTCGACCACCAGCGGCTCGGCCGGCACGCGCTCGGTGATCGGCGGCAGTTCCTTGGCCGCGACTTTCTCCGCGAAGACCGGCTGTTCCTTCATGTCGGCGGCAAAAGCCGTCGCCGACAGGAGCGCGGCGGTGAGGGCGCCGAGCGCCGCGACGCGCAGGCGCCCCGAACGGGATGGGGATGGCGCGAAGAACATCGTCAATTCCCTCGTCTGTCGCCCAGTGGGGCGATCAAATAGTTGGAATGGCCCTTGTCGGAGAAGATTCGCTCGACCCGATAGTTCCGTTGCGTCATCCATTCAAAGAAAGCCAGTGTATTGTCATTGGCGATCTCGATGAAGATCAGCGGCCGTTCGCGCGCAATCGTCGCTTCCGCACCGGCCAGCACGCGCATCTCCATGGATTCGACGTCGATCTTCAGAAAGTCCACGCCTTTCGTCAAGGCATCGTCGAGGCGCATCACCGGGATCTCGCCCGCGGGGTCGTCGACGAGGCGCGAGGCGCCCAGCCCACCGCGCTCGGAGCGCACGGCATTGACCCGGCCGGGCCCGTCCGAGAGGCCGATGCCGAGCTGCGACAGGTCGACGTTCGAAAGATGGTTCGCCGCCACCGCCCGCCGCAGGATGGCGGCGACGTCGGGCAAAGGCTCGAACGGCAGCACCGAGGCCGCCTGCATCGGGCCGGCGAAGAACACCGTGTGGTTGCCGGTATTGGCGCCGACGTCAACGATCCGGCTGCCCGGCGCGACCCGGCGCATCAAAGCGTGCAGTTCTTCTGCCTCGAAGAAGTCGCCCCGGGTCTGGTCGCGCTCGATGCCGGCGTTCTCGCCGGTATAGGGCAAGAGGAAGGTCTCGCGCCCGAAACGCACCGGCAGCAGCACGGGATCGGCCGCGAGCCGCCGGATGACCGTCGCGCGCAGATCGGGGCCCGCCAGCGCCGGCGCAGCAGTGACGGTGGTCAGCGGCTGCGCGAGCTTGATCGCCGGAACCTTCGCCCAGAGCGCGAAGAGATAGTCGAGCCAGCGGGCGTCGGCCGGAAGCCCTGCAAGGATCGTCTCGGCTTCCGCGACGCGGACGAAGTGCGTCTCGCCGACCCACCAGTGCAGCAAGGCATGCCCCAGCCGCTCGGGCTCGTCGAAGGCGAGGCGCGACGGCCGCCAGACAGCCTCGCCGCTGCCGGCCACCGCGACCCCACCGAAGATGGCGCGATAGGGCGTGAGCGCCGGCGCGGCGATCGCCAGCGCGTCGGGGCGGAGCGTCTCCCCCAGCGACGGCGCGATCATCCAGTCGCAGCCCTCGGCACGTGCGCCGCTGCAAGCCTGCCGCAGCCGTTCCAACGGATCGGAACCGTCGATCGCCGCCAGCAGCACAACGTCCTTAAACCCGCCGTGGCACAACGCCCTGTGGCTGCCGGTCCCGTCGGCAGGGCTCAAAATCTCGGCGAAGACGGCCAGACGGCTCATGCCGGCTCGGCTGCGCGCGCCGGAATCCCGTCCGCGCCGACGGCCTCGGGGCCGAAACCGCGGCGGTAATTGTCGTGATAGGCGATGAGCGGCCCGTCGATCGGCCCGCTGGCATAGACGCCTAGCTTGAAATACGGCGCCTTCACCTCGTTGCGGTAGCCGAGCGGCCCGTCGAACTCGAACAGCGGCTTGCCGCCGAGAAAAGCGGAGATCGAGGACGTGCCGTGGCGCGACCAGCGAATCCGGAAGACGAAATCCAGCCAGCTGCCATGCGCGACGGCCGGGATCTCGTGGAACACGTAGCGCTTTTCGGGATCCGACGACGCGACCTCGGCGAAGGCACCGGTGAAGCGCAGCGTGCCGTCGAGGTAGCGCAGCGCCAGCGGCGGCTTGCCGGCGGGATCTCCGAGCGCGGCTTGGTCGTGCCATTGCGCCAGCACCACGCCGGTGCCAGCTGGCGGCTGGAATTCCGGCGGCAGGAAGGTCGAAAAGCTGTACCAGATGTCCCGATCGAAGGGCGGGTTGTACCAGTCGCGCAGCTCGGCGCGCAGGCCCTGGCTGACATGATCGCCCGGCCGCAGCTCGAAGCGGCAGGCATGTGTGCCGCTGCGCACGACGTCGCTCTGCACCACGGCGGAATGTGGGCCGGCCAGGCGCCGGACGCTCCAGCCCTCCAGCGAACCGCTGGCGAAGTCGAGGTTCGCCGTGTCGCTGCCCTTGGGATCGGTGGCGAGCGCCTTCTCGATCTCTGCGTGCTCCTCAGGCGTGCGTCCGCCAAGGTCCAGCCGTCTCGGCACTGTGTGCGCGCGGATATAGTGGTCGTCGCCTGCAGGGATGAGGTGCGGCTCGCCGTTTGCAGCGTCCGCGGCAAAGGGTGCCCCCCAGATTGCCGGGTTCGACTGGCGCTCGAGGCTGATCTTGTCGAAGTCGAGCCGGTGGTTCGGGTCCGGCTGCGGCACGGCGGAGATCAGCGCGCGGGTATAGGGATGCAGCGGCTCGCGGAACAGCGCCTCGCGCGGGGCGAGCTCGACGATGCGCCCCGCCGCCATCACCGCGATCCTGTCGGCGAGATAGTCGACCACCGCGAGGTTGTGCGAGATGAAGAGATAGGTCAGCCCCAGCGCCGATTTGAGGTCGCGCAGAAGGTTCAGGATCTGCGCCTGGATCGACACGTCGAGCGCCGAGACCGGTTCGTCGAAGATGATCAGCTCCGGCTCCAGCGCGAGGGCACGGGCGATGCCGAGCCGCTGGCGCTGGCCTCCGGAGAAGGAATGCGGGTAGCGGTTCATGTGGGTGTCGTCGAGCCCGACGAGCCGCAGCAGTTCGCTGACCCGCGCCTTGCGGCTCTTGGCATCGCCGATGCCGTGGATCACCAGCGGCTCCGACAGGATGCTGAGCACCGTCATCCGCGGATTGAGCGCGGAATAAGGGTTCTGGAAAACGTATTGCACCCGCGTGCGCCAGTCGCGCAGCCGCTCGCCATCGAGCGTCAGCACATCGATCATCGCCGCGCTCCCGGCGCCCGGCGTCTCGCGCATCTCCACCGTCCCGGCATCGGCGGTCTCCGAGCGGACGATGATCTTCGACAGCGTCGTCTTCCCGCAACCGCTCTCGCCAACGAGGCCAAGGCACTCGCCGCGGCGGATGTCGAGGCTGACGGCGTTCACCGCCATCGACAGCGCCTGCTGCTTCTTGCCGAGCCAGCGCGTCTCGCTGCGGTTGCTGAAGCCCTTGGACACGTCGCGGACCTTCAGCAGCACCTCCTCAGAACCGGCCTCGGGGGCCGCCTGCTTGCGGCGCCCGGCGGCGCTCGCCATGTCGACCTTGATTTCGCGGATCGGCATCAGCCGCTCGCCGGGCTCCATGTCGAAGCGCGGCACGGCCTTCAGCAAGGCCTTGAGGTAGGGATGGCGGGGCTCGGCGAAGAGATCCTCGGCGGTGCCGCTCTCCATCACCTTGCCATGGTGCACCACCACCATCTCGTCGGCCATGTTGGCGACGACGCCGAGATCGTGCGCGATGAGGAGGATGGCGGTGCCGTCCTTGTCCTGCAGCTGGCGCATTAGCTTCATGATCTCGGCCTGCACCGTCACGTCGAGCGCCGTCGTCGGCTCGTCGGCGATGAGCAGCGCCGGCTTGCAGATCATCGCCATGGCGATCATCGCGCGCTGGCAGAGCCCGCCCGAGAGCTCGAACGGATAGGCGTCGACCTTGCGCTCGGGATCCGGGAAGCCGACGGAGGCCAGCGCGTCGATGCTCGCCCGGCGCGCCACCTTGTCGTCGGCGCCGCGGTGGATCTTCAACACCTCGCCGATCTGGTCGCCGATGGTGTGGAAGGCCGAGAGCGAGGTCGTCGGCTCCTGAAAGATCATCGAGATCCGCCCGCCGCGGATTTTCGCGAAGGCCTCGGACTTCTGGCCGAGCGAGGCGAGGTCGATGCCGCCCTTGGCGCCGTCGTTGAACAGGATGCGGCCGTCGAGGCGCCGCGCGATCGGCGGTAGCAAGCCCATGATCGCCTGCGCCGTCACCGACTTGCCGGACCCGGATTCGCCGACGATGGCGACCGTCTTGCCCGCCTCGACGCGAAAGCTCAGCCCGTTCACGGCCCGCGTCTTGCCCGCCATGGTCTGGAATTCGACGGTGAGGTCTTCGACGCGCAGCAGATCGGTCATGGTGCCCCAGACAATTTAGCGTGTTGTCTCAAGACCTAGCAGTGTTTTCGCCGATTGCCAGCGACAGGCGGGATGTTCCGCGATTGCCGGCAAAAGAATCTCGAGAAAGCGGAAGCCTTCCGCATCGTGCACGAGATGATGGGTGAGGATGCCGGTCGGCTCGTCCCGCTCCGCCGTGCCGTCCGCCAGCCGCCCGAGCCGCGCCAGCAGCATGCCGAGCACCGCTTCCTCGCCGAGGAAGCCGCGGGTGCCGCGCCAGTCCACCGGGTCGACATGGGTGTTGATCCGGGGCAGGCCATCGCCGCGCGCAGTCCGGTCGCCATAGACCGAGAGCGCGGCGAAACCGAGCTGCGGCAGGCCCGCCACGACGTCCGAACCGATCCGGTTCCAGGGTGGCACCAGCATGTCGGCGACGTGGTTGAAGCCGGCCAGCCTCCGGCGCCCTTCGGCAAGTTCGACCAGTACGTCTGAGGCCGGGCGGTCGGCGCCGAGCTCGCATTTCTTGGCGCCCGCCGCGCCGTGGTTGGCGTGCGAATAGCCGTGCTGGAGCACTGTCACGCCCGGCAGTCCGTTCAGCCGCTCGGCCAGCGCCGGCTCGGCATGGGCCGGGATCACCGCCAGCGCCAGCGGCACGTCGCCGGCGACCGCGAGCAGCCGATCGAGTGCCGGCGTCGGCGCCACCGCGTCGTCGTCGCGCAGCCAGAAATCCACCGGCCGGCCATCCTCGCCGAGACGGGAGAGCGCATCCCGCAACTGCGTCCAGAGCGGCCCCCTCGTCATTTCCGGCGCTCCGCAACTTCCGCGACGAGACGCGCTGTGGTGGCGGCGCCGTCGAGCGCGAAGTCGACCGGGGCCATCGCCCGCCGCCGCGGCGCGTCGGCTAGCGCCGCGTCGACCGTCTCGGCGAGCCGGTCCAGCGCGCTTTCCGGCAGGACGTGGAGATAGCCGCGCTCTTCCAGCCGCCGCGCGCGGTCGGCCTGCTCGGTCTCGGCATCGCCGCCATAGGGCACGATGACCGCCGGAACGCCGGCGCGCAGGAGGTCGATCGTGGTGTTGTAGCCGCCCTGCGAGATCGAGAGCGCTGCCCGCGGCAGGATCTGCGTGAAGTCCGCGCGGAACCGCTCGACCACGACGGCCCCGCCGCCGTCCTTGTCCGCCCGCGCCGCCTCCGCCTCGATCTCGGCAAAGTCGGCGTCCGGCAGCCGGGGACCGGTCAACAGGCGCCAGTCCAGCCCATGCGCTTGGCTGCGTGGCCGCGCAGCGAGCGCTGCCCGCATCAAGGGCATGCCGACGCTGCCGCCGCCGGCCGAGACGAGGATTTCGCCGGCGCCGACGGTCTCGGTGCTGGCGCCCGGCGCAGGCGTGCCGATCGCGGCGCTGACATAGCCGGTGTAGTGCAGCTTGTCGGCGATCTCAGCCACCTCTCCAAAACTGTCGCCGAATTCCGCGAAGGCGGGGTCGCCATGCACCAGCACGGCGTCGAAATGCTCGGCCACCAGCCGGGCGGTCTCCTCCTCGCGTCCGGGCTTCGACGACCGCACGAGGATGTCGCGCACCGAGGAGAGGAGCGCCGGGCGCGGGCTGAAGGACGACACTTCCTCGATCAGCGGCAGCAGCTCGAAGCGGAACTGCCGGCGGCCGAAGGGGTACAGCTCGAACAGCACCACGTCCGGCCGCAGCGTCCGGGCGAGGCCAAGCAGAGCATCGCGCCGCCGCTCGCGCCAGGCATCGTCGACATCGCGCCCTTCGGCATCGACGAGGGTCGAGAAGGCCTCGTCGCGGATCATCGCCGGCGGCAGCTGGACGAGCCGCGCGCCGGGATAGGTCACCTCCGCCACCGGTTCGCCGCCATGCGCCACGGTCACCTCGAGCCCGGCCTCGCTCATGGCCGCGGCGATGGCGGCGGCGCGCTTGAGATGGCCGATGCCGAGGAGATGCTGGACGTAGAACAGGATTTTCACTTCGCGCCCCTCATCGGTCCGTCTCCGGATCTGTTGCCGCCGTTCCCGGACCGCTTTCCGCGTCCCCCGGATAGGGCGCGGGGATCGACGGTGCAAGCGCGATGCCGGCCGCGACGAGATGGAGGCGGCCGATGGCGTCGAGGCGGAAATGATGCGCGCAGCCGTCCGCGAGCCGCACCGGCGCCTTCGCCCGCATGTCCCACCCCGTGGCGATGGCGAAGAGCGCCCGCAGCACGCCCTTGTGCGTCACCACCACCGTCGGAGAGGTCAGCGCGGCGAGCCCCGCCAGCGCCCGCAGGCCGACCTCGCGCGGGCTCTCGCCGCCGCCGGGGCGGAAGTCGAGCCCTTTCGCCTCCTCCGCCGCAAAGGCCGCGCCGCCCTCCGCCCGGATGTCCGCGAGCCGTCGCCCCTCGAGCGAGCTCCAGTCCATCTCGGTCAAGGCGTCGAGCGGGGAGGGCGCGAGCCCCATCGCCGCGGCGGTGGCGACGGCGCGGGCGAGCGGGCTGGTCCGGCAAGCCCAGCCGCGCGCAAAGGCCGGCACCCGCCACCGCCGTGCCAAGGCGAGGCCCTCGGCCGAGAGCGGCACGTCGGTGCGCCCCTGAATCCGCTTCTCGGCGTTCCAGGCGGTCGGCGCATGGCGCAGGATCAAGAACTCGGTCATGCCGAGGGGGCCCGGGGCGTTTCCGCTTGCCTGGCGACGAGGCCGGCAAGGTCCGCGCGCAGGAAGCGGCTGGCGGCGTCGGTGTCGTTCAGCACCTTGGCCCGAAGCGCGGCGGCCTCGCCCATGCGCCGGGCGGCGGCGGGATCGGCGAGCAGCCGCGCCAGTGCCGCCTGGGTCGCCGCCGCATCGCCGGCGGGGACGATCAGTCCGCTCACGCCGTCGTCGAGGAGGGTGTCGATGCCGCCCGATCGCCCCGCGACGACCGCCAATCCCGACGCGGCGGCCTCGAGGAAGACGAGCCCGACCGCCTCCTTCACCGCCGGCCAGACGAAGAGGTCGGTCCCGGCATAGGCGTCGCGCAGCGACTGGCCTTGCCGGAGGCCGGCGAAGTGCACGGGAAGCCCCGCCATCGCCTGCCGCACCGACGCCTCCGCCGGACCGGCGCCGACCACGACGAGGTTCCATGGGCTGGCGCCGAGCCCCGCCAGCGCCTCGGCGAGCACGCGGTAGGAGGCAAGCTTCTGGTCCTCGCGCATCATCGCGACCGTCAGCAGCAGAGGCGCCGCCGGATCGAGGCCGAACTCGGCGGCGAGCGCCACCCGCGCCGCCTGCCGGGCCGCGGCGTCGCGCCGGAACGGGGCGGTGTCGATGAACAGCGGCAGCGGCGCCAGCACGCCGGGATGGCGCACCAGCGGCAGCAGGCAAGCGTCGTCCGTCGGGTTCAGACAGTAGATCCGGTCGGCCACGGCGATCGCCCGTCCGGCGGCGCGGTAGCCGGTGTCCCAGCGCCCGCCCGCTTGCTTTGGCGCATGCGAGGCCTCCGCAACGACGTAGGGAATGCCGAGCGCCCCCGCCACGATGGGCCCGAGATGGTCCGGCGCCTTGTGGTAGAGGTGATAGGTGAACCAGGCGTCGGGCCGCGTCGCGGGATCGGCGCGGTAGCGGGCGATCAGCCGCTCCGCCAGCGCTATGCCGAGCCGCTGCAGCCGTTCCTGGCGCACCGCATCGCCGCGGTCGTAGCTGCGGAACGCCGAGGCGAGAGCAACCGCCGCGCCGCCGCGCCGCAGCGCCTCGATCAGTAGCCGCGCCACCCGGAGGTCGCCCGACGGCACCGCCCCGGTCGGCGGCTTCATCGGCGCGTAGAAGGCGATCCTCATCGCCGGGGCCCGGGCGGCTCCCGCCGGAGGGTTTCCGTGATCCGCCGGTAAATCGTGGCGATCCCCTCGGAGTAGCCGAAATGCCCGGTCACCCGGGCCCGGCCGGCCTCGCCGAGCCGGTGCCGCAAAGCGGGGTCCCGGGCGGCACGGGCGACCGCGTCGGCGAAGGCGGCGGGCGCATCGGGCTCGACCAGCAGCCCTGTCTCGCCGTCGACGATCAGCTCCGGCACCGCCGAGACTTTCGTCGAGACGCAGAGGAGGCCTTGGCTTTGAGCTTCCATCAGGACGTTCGGCAAGCCGTCGCGGTCGCCGTCGTCGGAGACGCGGCAGTTGAGGACGAAGAGGTCGCTGGCGCGGTAGAGGTCGAGAATCTCCGCCTGCGCCAGCGTCCCCAGCCAGCGGATGCGGTCGGCGAGGCCGAGACGCTCGGCCAGCGCGCGCAGCTCGTCCTTCATCGGGCCGCCGCCTACGATCGAGAGCGTGAAGGCGAGCCCCGGCGGCAGCAGCGCCAGCGCCTCGAACAGGCCGCGATAGCCCTTCTTGTCGACCAGCCGGCCGACGGTGAGGAGCCGGACCGGCCGTGCCGGATCGCTGCCGTCGCGTGGGGCTTCGTCCAGTGCCTCTGCCGGCGTCCCGCCCGGTGGAAAGCGGGCGAAGTCGAGCCCGTGATAGACCAGCTCGACCCGCGAAGGGTCGGGCGCCAGCGCCTGCAGGTGCTCGGCGTTCGCCTGCGTGCAGGTAACCAGCCAGGCGCAGTCGGCGAGTTTTTCGCGCTTCTCCCAGTCCTCGAGCGTCCAGATGTCCTTGGCATGCGCCGAGACCGCGAAGGGCAAGCCGCGCATCTCGGCCGCATAGCGCGCGACCGAGCCTGGCGTGTGGAGGAAATGGACGTAGATCAGCCCGGTATCGTCGGGGAGTTCGGCCGCCATCACCAGCGCCTGGCCGAAACGCCGGCCGCGGTTCGGTGTCGGGTCGCGGCGGAAGTCGGCGATGAATTTTCGGAACGCCGCGCCATAGCCCGGCAGTTTTCGGGCGATGCGCCATCCCTTCAGGACGCGCAGCGGCTCCTGGTAGAGGTATTCCGGCAGGTAGCGCGGCACCTCGTCGATCTCGCGGTGCACGGGATGGTCGCGGTCATCGGTGGGAAAGCGCAGCGAGACGAGGCTGAGTGGCAGGCCGATGCGCTTCAGGCCGAGGATTTCCTGCGCGATGAAGGTCTCTGACAGCCGCGGATAGCCCTTGAGGACGATCGCGACCCGCGGTCGGCTGGTCTGCATCCGGTCAGCCGTGGCTGTCGATCAGGGCCGGACGCGTCGCCCGCTGCTCGGCGATCGAGGCCGAGAACAGCACCTCGATCTGCTCCAGCCCGGCGAGCAGGCCGGGAATCTGCGCCGCAGACGGCCGGGGCTGCGCGGGCAAGGCGTGCAGCGCCGCCGCCATCCGCGCGGCGGCATTGTCGCCGTTCGCCAGCAGCAGGCGCGCGAGGCCGAGCTCCTGCGCACGGCTCGCGCGGATGTACTGCTCCAGCCGGGGATGCGTGCGCGGCACGATCAGCGCCGGCTTGTCGAAGGAAAGGATCTCGCAGAACGTGTTGTAGCCGCCCATGGTCACGAGCCCTGCGGCGCCGTCGACCATGGCTTCCATGTTGGTGTGGAAGTTGATCGCCTGGATCCGGTCTAGTTTCGCGATCCGGTCGCGGAAGCCGGTGCGCTCGTCGCTCGACAGGAAGGGGCCGAACACGATCTTCGCCCGGTGCGGCAGGCTCGGATCGGCCTCATAGGCCGAGATCAGCCAGTCGATCATGACGTCGCCGTCATTGCCGCCGCCGGCGGTGACGAGGATGTAGGGCTCTTCTTCCGGCGTCTCGTCCGAGAAGGCGCCGATGGCGCGCCGGAGATAGCCGGTATAGCGCATCCGCTCCATCGTCTTATCGGCAAGGCCGACGCCGTCGAGCGGCTCGTAGACCACTTTCGGCCCGTAGACCCAGATCTCGTCGTAGAGCGTGTCGACCGCCTCGGTCGCGCCCTTGCGCTCCCATTCCTCGCGCAGCCGCGCCGGGTCATCCATCACCTCGCGGATGCCGAGGATGTTCTTGGTGCCGTTGGCCTTGAGGTAGGTCAGGCTGTCGCGCACCTCGCCCTTCAGGCCGAGCGGCTCTTTGTCGACGAGGAAGATGTCCGGCTTGTAGCGCTTGGCGGTCTCGAGGATGATGACGGAGCGGATCTCCATCAGGTCCTCGGTCGAGATGCCGAGGGCGGTCGGGGCGTAGTTGTTGTTGTCGAGCTTGACGATGCCGGGCACGCGGATGAAGTCGACGCGCGGGTGCAGGTCGAACGAGCCGACCACCGGCGAGCCCGAGATGATCAGCACCGACAGATCCTCGTGCAAGGACGAGAGATGGTTGGCGATCGTCTGGCAGCGCCGGAGATGACCGAGACCATAGGAATCGTGACTGTAGATGAGAAGCCGCTTACCGGTCATCCGAGGTCATCCAGTTGGCGGAGCGCGCACAAGTGCGGGCGGCGGTTTCACTGCGGCAACCTATCCCGCCATTGGCCGGAATTTGCAAGCGAGCCCCCAGGGAACTTCGTGCCGGGGCTTGGAGCACGCTTGGCTGCCGAAGAGCCACCTGCCACCGGGATGGAGGAAACCTGCCGCGTCCGGGGTGTCACGCGCCTGACATGCGAAGGGCCTAGCTGAAGTTCGACCTCACCAAGAACGGGACACCCGCCATGCGCACGCTTCTGGCCTTGCTTGCCGCCTCCACCGCTTTGGTCGGCGCTGCCGACGCCACGACCGTCTACCCGCTCGACCGTGCGACGGTGATGGCCGGCGCGCCCTTCGACATGAAGGTCGAGTTCGACATGGCGCTGAAGGCCGAGGACGTCACCGTGACGATCAACGGCGAGCCAGCCGCCAGCGTCCTTGGCAAGGACGTGTCGTTCACCGAGAAGGAAGCGGGCGTCGAAGCCTCCGCCGTCCTGATCCGCGGCGCGTCGATCGCCAAGGCCGGTGACTACACCGTGATCGCCAAGGCCGGCGACGAGACCAAGACCGTGACCTGGACCGTCTACGCCACGCCGGCCACGGCCAAGGCGAAGAACGTCATCTTCCTCCTCGGCGACGGCCTGTCCGTCGCGCACCGCACCGCCGCCCGGATCATGTCCAAGGGCATGACCGAGGGCAAGGCGAACGGCCGCCTGAACATGGACGACCTCGACCGGATGGCCTTCATCGGCACCTCGGCGACCGATGCCGTCGACACCGACAGCGCCAACACGATGTCGGCCTACATGACCGGTCACAAGACCGCCGTGAACGCCATCGGCGTCTATGCCGACCGCACCAAGGACAGCTTCGACGACCCGAAGGTCGAGACCCTGGCCGAGGCGCTGCGCCGCACCACCAAGAAGTCGATCGGCATCGTCTCGCCGGCCGAGATCGAGGATGCGACGCCGGCCGCCGTCGTCGCCCACACCCGCAAGCGCGCCGACAAGGCCGAGATCGTCGGCATGCTGCTCGACGTCAAGCCCGAGGTCGTGCTCGGCGGCGGCTCGGCCTATTTCCTCGCGAAGGAGACCCCGGGCTCCAAGCGCAAGGACGACAAGGACTACATCAAGCTGTTCCAGGATGCCGGCTACACCCTCGCCACCGACAAGGCGGGCCTTGCCACCGCGGCGGGTACCAATACCGGCCACATTCTCGGCCTGTTCCACACCGGCAACATGGACTCCACCCTCGACCGCGAGTTCCTGAAGAAGGGCACCGTCGGCAAGTTCCCCGACCAGCCCGGCCTCGTCGAGATGACCAAGGCGGCGCTCGGCGAACTCTCGAAGAATCCCGAGGGCTTCTTCCTGATGGTGGAAGGCGCCAACATCGACAAGATGTCGCATCCGCTGGATTGGGACCGCGCCGTGTTCGATACGATCGAGCTCGACCAGGCAGTCGGCGTCGCCCGCGAGTTCCAGAAGACCCATCCCGACACGCTGATCGTCGTCACCGGCGACCACACCCACGGCGTCTCGATCATCGGCACCGTCGACGACGACAAGCCGGGCGCCGACATGCGCGAGAAGGTCGGCACCTACGCCGCCGCCGGCTTCCCGAACTACACCGACGAGAACGGCGACGGCTATCCCGACAAGGTCGACGTCTCCCGTCGCCTCTTCCTCGCCGCCAATAACGGCCCTGACCACTACGAGACCTTCCGTCCGAAGCTCGATGGCCCGTTCGTGCCGGCCATCCAGAACGAGAAGAAGGAATACGTCGCCAACGAGGCCTACAAGGACGTGCCGGGCGCCGTGCTCGTCACCGGCAACATCCCGCGCGATGGCGACAGCGGCGTCCATGCCGTCGACGACGTCGTGCTGCAGTCGGCCGGCCCAGGCTCGGAAGACTTCAAGGGCTACATGGAGGAGAGCGACGTCTACCGCGTCCTCGTCGACGCCCTGGCCCTCGCCCCGGCGAAGCCGTAGTCTCCAACGCCAGGCGCAAGGCCTGCGGTACAATCGCGGGGCCCCGGTTCGCCGGCGGCCCCGCCTTCGATAGAGGAGCCGGTCATGTCCATCTCCCGCCGCCGTCTGCTCGGCGCATCGGCCTTGCTGGCGCTCGTGCCGCTGGTTCCCGCCGAGGCCAGCGAGGCGAGCCTCGACTTCGAGGAACTCTACGGCAAGGTCAGCCCGCTCGGCCTCTCCTTCTCCGACAAGGTGAAGAGCCTTGCCGGCAAGCCCGTCACCATGCGCGGCTTCATGGCGCCGCCGCTGAAGGCCGAGGCGAAGTTCTTCGTCCTGACCCAAATCCCGATGTCGATCTGCCCGTTCTGCTCGACCGATGCCGACTGGCCCGACAACATCGTCGTCGTCTACCTCGAGAGCGCCCAGACCTTCGAGCAGGCCAATGCCCTGATCGCGGTTTCCGGAAAGCTCGACGTCGGCTCCTGGACCGATCCCGAGACCGGCTTCGTCAGCCTCCTGCGCATCACCGGCGCCGACTTCGCCGGGGTTTGATGCTGGCGCTGGCTCTCCGCGATCTCGACGTTCGCTTCCCCGGCCTCGACCGCCCGGCGCTGGCCATCCCCGCCCTCGCCATCCCCGCTGGCGAGCATGTCGCCATCCGCGGCCCGTCCGGCTCCGGCAAGACCACGCTGATCAACATCCTGACGGGCCTCGATCGCGCCGGAACGGGCCGCGTCGGCTGGGGCGACACCGACATCGCGACTTTGAGCGAAACCGGCCGCGACCGCTGGCGGGCGCAGAATGTCGGGCTCATCATGCAGGAGTTCCACCTGTTTCCCGGCCTTTCGGCGCTCGACAACGTCCTCCTGCCGCAGCGCCTGTCGCGGCTGCGCCTGCCTCTCGGCCTCACATCGGAGGCCGGCCGCCTGCTCGCCCGCGTCGGCATAGAGCGCCCTGGCCAGTCCGTCGAAACGCTGTCGCGCGGGCAGATGCAGCGGGTCGCCGTCGCCCGGGCGCTGGTGGGGCGCCCCGGGCTCATCGTCGCCGACGAGCCGACCGCCAGCCTCGACGCAGAGGCCGGCGCCTTGGTCGCCGACCTCCTCCAGGAGCTCGCCGCCGAGATCGGCGCGACCTTGCTGGTGGCGACGCACGACCGGCGCCTTATCGAGCGGCTATCGCGCCATCTCCGGCTGGAAAACGGCCGGCTCCTTCCCAGCGAGGCTTGAGCCCATGTTGCGCTTTGTCCTCGCCGATCTTAGGCGGCACTGGATCGGCGTCCTCGCGATCGCCCTCATCATCGCGCTGGCGACCGCGCTCGGCGTCGCCGTCACGCTGCAGGAGCGCGCGCTGAGGCTCGGCAGCGCCCGCGCGGCGGCGGCCTTCGACCTCGTCGTCGGCGCGGCCGGCAGCGAAACGCAGCTGATCCTCTCCTCGGTCTTCCTGCAGCCGGCGGCCTTGCCGCTGATGCCCGGCGCCGTGTTGGCGAGCCTTGTCGCCGACCCGCGCGTCGCCTGGGCGGCGCCCGTCGGCTTCGGCGACTTCGCCGGCAATGCGCCGATCGTCGGCACGACGCAGCCGCTGGTCGACGGCCTCGGCGGAACCAAAGAGGGGCGTTCCTTCCAACAGCTTGGTGAGGCGATCGCCGGCGCCGATGCGCCGTTCGCCGTCGGCGCCAGCTTCACCCCGCTGCACGGCCGCCTCACCGAGGGCGGCCACGCCCACGGCAAGGTCAGCTACACCGTCGTCGGCCGGATGAAGCCGACGGGCACGCCGTGGGACAAGGCCGTGCTGGTCCCGATCGAAGCCGTCTGGGCCGTGCACGGCCATGGCGAGGCGCACACCGCCCCGGGACATGCGGAGGCCGGCCCCGTCTCGGAGGGACCTGTCTCGGCGGAGCCAGTTCTGGCCGAGCATGACCACGCGGACGGCGATGAGCCGCCTGCCGCGCCCGATCTCTCCCGCCCGATAGACCCCGCGGCGCTGTCGAGGCGAGACGCGCCGGGCCTTCCCGCGATCCTCGTCAAGCCAAAGACCATCACCGACGCCTACAAGCTGCGCACCGACTACCGCGGCGATGCGACGCTGGCGGTCTTCCCCGCCGAGGTGCTGACGCGCCTCTACGGCACGCTCGGCGACGCCCGCTTCATCCTTTCGGCGGTGGCGGCCGGGGCGCAAGGCCTGGTTGCCGCCGCGATCCTCCTCGTCGTCACCATCCATGTCCTGCAGCGGCGCCGCCAGATCGGCGCCCTTCGCGCTTTCGGGGCGCCGAGGGGCGTCGTCTTCGCCATCGTCTGGCTGGAAAGCTTCCTGATCGTCGCCCTCGGCGTCCTCGCCGGCTTCGGCCTCGGCATCCTGGGCGTGCGCTTGGCCTCGACCATGCTTGCCCGCACCACCGGCTTCCCGCTCCCGGTCGAGCTCCGTCCCGCCGACCTCACCGCCATCGCCGTGCTGCTCGCCGTCACCGCCGCGGCCTCGCTGGCCCCGGCCTGGCTCGGCTACCGGCAGTCTCCCGCGCAAGCGCTGAGGGGTTAGGGCTTCGTCCGCCCGAAAGGGAGCACGAACGGTGCTCTCTTTCCTTAAATTCAGATGATCCGCGTTTCAGTGCGGAAACCCCTCGCGCTATCGGCCGGAACTTGCAGGCTAGCCATGCCGAACTTGCAGGCTAGCGACGTGAGGCGGGGGAGGGACATCCCCTCTCCGTTCCCGTGCGTCCCGAAGGTCTTCGGTCGGTTCGAAAGCGCACTGAGAGGTGTGCTGTCGATGCGAAGGTGATGGCCGGAACCACAAATGCGGGCCAGCCCGCACTTTTCGGTTGCGCCATCAAGGCATTGACCCGCTTGCGTTTTCGCCCGGCTGCCGAGGGCGTGTCCCGATCCTGGCAGCCTGTCTTGCCCGCCAAGCCACCCCATCGACCCGCAGGTGCCGGTCCTTCCGGCCCGGAACAACGCTGGAAAGGGCGAGTTCACGGACTCCTTGATGGAGACCGGCATGCTCATGCAATCCGACGCGACGACGATCCCCCGGACGGAGGAAAAGCTGAGGGCGTTCATCCTCGACCAAGCCTTTCCCTGCGTTGGTGCGAAGTCTGCGGTGCAGAAGGGGACGATGACCGTCTACGTCGCGCGCAGCATCGACAGCGCCTGGAACGACGTGGAGATCCAGGACCGCCTGATGCGCTTTGCCTGGGAATACGCCAGGCAGCCGACGCTGTTCACGAGCTTTGCCGTCGTATTTGAGGGGCCGTCCGACCTCACCGAGGAGGCGTTCGAGACGCGGCTCTGGGAACGCGTCCAGTCGCTCGCCGACAAGGATGCCTGGCGCGGGCAGGCGCATGACGAGCGCGTCAGCCACGACCCGGACGATCCGCATTTCTCGCTGAGTTTCGGCGGCGAGGCGTTCTTCGTCGTCGGACTGCACCCGAAAGCCAGCCGTCCGGCGCGCCGCTTCGAGCATCCGACGATGGTGTTCAACCTGCACGACCAGTTCGAGATGCTGCGCCAGCAGAACCGCTATGAGAAGCTGCGCACCGCCATCCTTGACCGCGACGTCAAGCTCGCGGGCGACATGAACCCGATGCTCGCCCGGCACGGCACCATCTCGGAAGCCCGGCAGTACAGCGGCCGCGCCGTCCCGGAGGGCTGGTCCTGTCCGTTCAGCCGGTCCGATGCCGGGGTGGCCACGCTGACCCCTACCAAGCGGAAGGATGCCCGATGAGCGCGACCCACTCCCACACCATCCCGCCCCGGAGCGGGGAGGCGTTCGAGCTGAAGGCCGGACAGCAGCTGACGGTCATCGATCCGCTCGGCGGCCAGGTCGCTGATCTTCTGACCGTCGCCAAGGCCGACATCCGCGAAATGCTCTCGTCCGGACGGACGCTCGACTATGCCGAGCGGATCTACCTCACCACCGGCAACAAGCTCTATTCCAACCGCTCCAACGTGATGCTCGAGATCATCGCCGACACCGTCGGCCGGCACGATTTCCTGCTAACGCCCTGCAGCGAGGCGACATTCCGGCTCTGCTACGACAACGAGCCGCCGCACCGCGGCTGCCACGGCAACCTTGCCGCCGCGCTCGCGCCCTACGGCATCACGGACGACGCCATCCCCGTCGCCTTCAACTGCTTCATGAACGTCCCCGTCGACGGCGCCACCGGCACCTTCAAGGTGCTTCCGCCCCTCAGCAAGGCCGGCGACCACATCACCTTCCGCGCCGAGATGGACCTCATCGTCGGCCTCACCGCCTGCTCGGCCCCCGCGAGCAATGGCGGGACTTTTAAACCGATCGAATACCGTATCGCCTGACCAATACTGCCGGCGACAACGAGCCGATCTCCCCACCCGAGGGGGAGATGGCCGGCAGGCCAGAGGGGGCGAGCTGCCGGCAAGTTGTCAGCCAAGTCGCGATCGCGGCGCCCCGACTCTCTCGCCCGTCGCTCCCTAGAACTCGATGCCCCGCTGCGCCTTCACCCCCGCCCGGAACGGATGCTTGATCGCCTCCATCTCGGTCACCAGATCCGCGAACTCGATCAGCTCCTCCTTGGCGTTCCGCCCAGTGATGACGACGTGCTTCATCGCCGGCTTCTCCCTCAGCACCGCCAGAATGTCGGCGACGTCGAGATAGTCGTAGCGCAGCACGATGTTGAGCTCGTCCAGCAGCACGAGCTGGTGCTCCTCGTCCATGATCAGCGTCTTCGCGCGCTCCCAGGCGGCCTTCGCGGCCTCGATGTCGCGCTGGCGGTCCTGGGTCTCCCAGGTGAAGCCGTCGCCCATCGCGGTGATGGTGACGAGATCGGGAAAATGGTCGAGAATCTTGCGCTCGCCGGTTTCCCACTTGCCCTTCACGAACTGCACGACGCCGACCTTCATGCCGTTGCCCATGGCGCGGAAGACAAGGCCAAAAGCGGCGGTGGACTTGCCCTTGCCCTTGCCGGTGTGGACGATGACCAGCCCCTTCTCCACCGTCTTGGTGGCGAGGATCTTGTCGCGGGCCGCCTTCTTCTTCTTCATCTTGTCGGCGTGGCGGGCATCCAGCTCGGCCTCGGTCATGTTCAGGAGCGCTTCGGACTTCTCGGCCATGTCATGCTTTCTCGGTGTGGAATCGGTCGAGGTCGAATGTCGCCGAATTCGAGCGGGGAGACCACAGGCCGCGCTCGATCGCCTCGGCAAGCTTGGCGGTCATTTCGCGGAAGGCCGGGGCATTGTTGTCGAGGAAGAAGGCGCGGACATCCTCGTCCAGCACGAAGGCTTCGTAGACCGCTTCGAAATGATGCTGGCGCACCGCCCCGGTGGTCGCCGCGAAGGCGAAGAGATAGTCGACGGTCGCCGCCATCTCGAACGCGCCCTTGTAGCCGTGCCGCATGACGCCGGCGATCCATTTCGGATTGACCACGCGCGCCCGGACAACCCGGCCGATCTCCTCCTCGAGGGTGCGGATCACCGGGCGCTCGGGGCGGGAATGGTCGTTGTGGTAGACCCTCGGCCGGTGGCCGGAGACAGCTTCCACCGCCGCCGTCATGCCGCCCTCGAACTGGTAGTAGTCGTCGGAGTCCAGGAGATCGTGCTCGCGGTTGTCCTGGTTCTGCACGACGGCCTCGACGCCCGCCAACCGCGTCTCGAAACTGTCGCGCCGCGCCTCGCCCTCGGCATCGGACCCGTAGGCATAGGCGCCCCAGACGAGGAAGGCTTCGGCGAGATCGCCTTTGTCCGTCCAGCCCTTCTCGTCCATCAGGGCCTGCAGCCCCGCGCCGTAGGCGCCGGGTTTGGACCCGAAGATGCGGAAGCCCGCGCGCCGTTCCGCCTCGTCCGGCGCGATGCCGTCCGCCACGAGAGCCGCCGCCTCCGTCAGCATCCGTTCGGCGATCGGGTTGTCCGCGGCGTCCTCGTCGAGCGCGCCGACGGCCCGGATCGCCCGGTCGAACAGCGCGATCTGGTCGGGGAAGGCGTCGCGGAAGAAGCCGGAAATGCGCAAGGTCACGTCGACCCGCGGCCGGCCGAGGCGGGCGAGCGGGGTGATCTCGTAGCCGGTCACCCGGCCGACGTCCCACAGCGGCTTCACGCCGATCAGCGCCATCGCTTGCGCGATGTCGTCGCCGCCGGTGCGCATGTTGGCGGTGCCCCAGGCGGTGAGGCCGATCGAGGTCGGCCATTCGCCCTGGTCCTGCAGGTGCCGCAGCACCAGCAGCTCGGCCGACTTGCGGCCGAGCGTCCAGGCCGCTGGCGTCGGCACGCTGCGGGTGTCGACGGAGAAGAAGTTGCGCCCCGTCGGCAGCACGTCCGGCCGCCCGCGCGTCGGCGCGCCGGAGGGACCAGGCGCGACGAAGCAGCCGTCTAGACCGGCGAGCAGCCCCGCGAGTTCGGCCGGGCCGGAGGCGACGATGGAGGGCTGCAGCCGCTCGCGGATCTCGGCGAGCACCGGGGCTGTGGACGACCAGTGGATATCCTCTGCCGTCTCGCCTGCGACAAGCCTGGCTGCCAAAAGTTCCAGCCGCTCGACGGTGTCGCCGGCGGTGCGCCAGGGATCGGTGGACAGGCTGTGGAGAAGCTGTGGACGCGGTCCGGTCCAGGGGGCGGCCATGTCGCAGTCGAGGGGGTCGAAAGGCGGTGCCGAGAGGTCGCGCTCGGGGAGGCGGTCGGCCAGCGTTAGTGCCGTGGCACCCCCCTCTGTCCTGCCGGACATCTCCCCCTCAAGGGGGGAGATCGGATAGTCGCCGACCTCAACACGCTCGATCTCCCCCCTTGAGGGGGAGATGCCGGCAGGCAGAGGGGGGTGAGCCCCGCCGACGTTCCCCGCATGGATCCCGCCGACCTCTATCCCAGCGCCGCCGCTGAGCCCCAGATCCACCGCCAGTGCCCGGTGCAGCGACGCGTCCCGCGCCCCCATCCCCCGCGGCACCCGCGCCAGCGCCACCACCAGATCCGTCAGCAGCCGCCCGTCCGGCGCGACGCCGAAGACGTGCAGCCCGTCGCGGATCTGCATCTCCTTGAGGTCGCAGAGATGGGCATCGAGTTTCTCCAGCGCCGTTTCCGTCGCCTCGTCCACTGAAATCCCGGCATCCTCATCGAGCCCCGTCGCCCGCATCAAGTCGAGGATCTCGCCCGTCAGCAGCGTCACCCGGCGCGGGTCGCTGCCGGCGGCCTGGTAGACCTCGTCGACCAGCGCTTCCAGATCGCGCAAGGGACCGTAGCTCTCGGCCCGGGTCAGCGGTGGCGTCAGGTGGTCGATGATGACGGCCGAGGTCCGGCGCTTGGCCTGCGTGCCCTCGCCGGGATCGTTGACGATGAAGGGATAGAGATGCGGCACCGGCCCCATCACCGCCTCGGGGAAGCAGGCTTCAGACAGCGCCAGCGCCTTGCCGGGTAGCCATTCGAGGTTGCCGTGCTTGCCCATGTGAACAAGCGCATGCATCCCGAAGGAATGCCGGAGGAAGAAGTAGAGGGCGAAATAATTGTGCGGCGGCACGAGGTCGGGCGAGTGGTAGCTCTCCTTCGGGTCGATGTTGTAGCCGCGCGCCGGCTGAACGCCGACCATCACCGTGCCGAAGCGGGCGAGCGGGAGGGCGAAGCCAAAGGCGGGGTCGACGAAGGGATCGCTCTCCGGCGCCCCCCAGCGCGCCGTGACGGCGTCGCGGATGATGGCCGGCAAAGCGTTAAAATGCCGATGATAATCAGCGAGCGACATGGTCTCCCGCGTTTCACGTGAAACAATGCCGGCATTTGTCGGCCCGGCCATCAAGTGTTCGATCAGCGCATTGCCGTCCGCCGGAATGTCCTCGACACCGTAGCCAGCATCGCGCATCGCCCGGAGCACCTCGATCGTGCCGGCCGGCGTGTCGAGCCCGACGCCGTTGCCGAGCCGCCCATCGCGGTTGGGGTAGTTGGCGAGGAGGATCGCCATCCGCCGCGTTTCAACGGGCGTCCGCCGCAGCCGCGCCCAGGCGGCGGCGAGGTCGGCGACGTAGCGGACCCGGTCCGGCACCGCGCGGTGGGCGACGATCTCGATCTCGCAGCGCGCGTCCCATTCGCCCGCCGCCTTGAAGGCGATGGCGCGCGACAGCACCCGCCCGTCCACCTCCGGCAGCGCGACGTGCATGGCCAGATCACGGCCGGAAAGGCCTTGCGCGGATGCCTCCCAGGCCTCGACGCGACCGCCCGACAGCACCGCCTGCAGCACCACGGCGCCGCCTTCCTCCAGCACCGTCGGCACGCGTGGCCCGGTCGGCGAGGAGACGGCAAAGCCGGTGAGGTTGACGACGACGTCGGGCGGCCGGCGGGCGAAGAGGGCGCGGACGGTCTCGACCGAGACCGGGTCCTTCAGGCTGGTGACGTAGACGGGGAGCGGATCGAGCCCCGCCTGCCGCATTGCCGCGCACAGCGCCTCGACCGGCTCGGTCTGGCCGCTCTGGACGAGGGCGCGGTAGAACACGATGGCGGCGAGGGGTGGCGGTGCCACGTCCCGTTCCGTCAGCGGTGCGTCGGCTGGAAGTTGCGGGGATGGGTTGTGCGGCATCCCCACGGGTGCGGCTGGCACACCCCCCTCTGCCCTGCCGGGCATCTCCCCCTCAAGGGGGGAGATCGGATGATCGCCGACCGTAGCGCGCTTGATCTCCCCCCTTGAGGGGGAGATGCCGGCAGGCAGAGGGGGGTGAGCCCCGCCGACCCTCGATGGGCCTGCGGGCGATGGCAGCGCCAGCACCCCCGCCTTCAGCAATGGCTGCGCCTCGGCCGGCCAGTCGCCGTGCCCGAGCACCGCCCCGCAGCCCAAGAGAAACTTCTGCGCATTCTCCGCCCCGCCCTCGATCAGGCAGCGCCAGAGCCGCGCCCGCGCTTCCGGCGGCACGGTCGAGAACCGCTCGAGGCTCGGATCTGGCTTGTCGTCACCCGGCAGCGCGCACAGCATCACGCCCCGCGTCTCAGCCAGCTCCAGCAACGCCTCCAGCCCATAGGGCCAGTAGGCCGCGCCGCCGAGCAGCCTGACCACCACGAGCTTCGCGTGCCGCAGCGTGCGCTGGACATAGGCATCGACCGACATTGGGTGCGCCAGCCGCAGGAGGTTGGCGAGCCGAAGCCCCGGCGCGGCATCGCCGAGCGATCCAGCGGCCGCAGCAAGGCTTGCCAACTCCGTGTCGGCCGACGACAGCACGACGACGTCCGCGGGCGACTGGCCGAGATCGACCGCCTCGCCCGCTTCCGCCACGCTGCCGCGCTGGGCGAGGAGGAGATGCATCAGGCCGCCGCCGTCTCCCGCAAGCCGGTGAGGGCGGAGAGTTCGCTGGAGATCGCGGCCTCGGCCGCGGCGTCCAGCCGGTCGTGCAGGCCGATCACCACCAGCCGCGTCGCGCGCGCCTCGTCCGGCCGCCACGGCCGGTCGTAATAGGTCTCGATGCGCCGCCCGACCGCCTGCACCACCAGCCGCATCGGCTTGCCCGGCACGTCGGCGAACCCCTTGATCCGCAGGATGTCGTGCGCGGCGATGACGGCGGTGAGGCCCGCGGCGAAAGCCGCGGGATCGGCGACCGGGCCGGCCTCGGCGACGAAGCTGTCGAAGTCGTCGTGGTCGTGCATTTCGCCGCCCTCGTGCTCGATCTCGTGGTGCGAGCGGCGCTGGGCGATCTGGTCTTCGGTGGCGGCGCTGAGACCGAGCAGCACGTCGGCCGGCAAGATGCCGTTCTCGGCCGTCACCGCCTTCACCGCCCGCTCGCCGCAGACCGCTGCGACCTCGGCCCGCACTTCCTCGAGCGTTGCGGCATCGACGAGGTCGGCCTTGTTGAGGATGATGAGATCGGCGGCGCGGATCTGGTCCTCGAACAGCTCTTCCAGCGGGTTGTCGTGATCGAGGTTTTCGTCGGCGGCGCGCTGCGCCTTGATCGCGTCCTCGTCGTCGGCAAAGCGGCCAGCGGCGACGGCGGCGGCGTCGATCACCGTGACGACGCCGTCGACGGTGACCCGCGCCTTCACCTCCGGCCAGTTGAAGGCGGCGACCAGCGGCTGCGGCAAAGCGAGGCCGGAGGTCTCGATGACGATGTTGTCAAGCCGGTCGGCGCGCTCGAGAAGCTTGGTCATGGTCGGGATGAAGTCGTCGGCGACGGTGCAGCAGATGCAGCCATTGGTCAGTTCGACGACGTCCTCGGCCCGGCAGGTCTCGATGCCGCAGCCCTTCAGGATGTCGCCGTCGACGCCGAGGTCGCCGAACTCGTTGATGATGAGGGCGATGCGCCGGCCGCCGGCATTCTGCAGGAGGTTGCGGATCAGCGTGGTCTTGCCGGCGCCGAGGAAGCCGGTGATCACGGTGGCGGGGATCTTGGTGGTCCTGGACATGTCTATCCCTTCAAGGTCAGCGGCAGGCCCGCGGCGACGAACAGCACGCGGTCGGCAATTTCGGCGATGGATTGGTGCAGGCGGCCGGCATGGTCGCGGAACTCGCGCGCCATCGCATTGTCCGGCACGATGCCGAGGCCGACCTCGTTGGAGACGAGGACGACTGGCCCCTTCAGGCCGTCTTCGAGGATGGCGACGAGGTTGTCTGATTCACGTGAAACATTGCGCCCCTCGAGCATCAGGTTGGTGATCCAGAGCGTCAGGCAGTCGACCAGCACGGCGGTATCCTGGGCAGCATGTGCGACGAGGGCGGGCGCCAGTTCCAGCGGCACGTCGACGGAGAACCATTCCGGTCCGCGGCGCTCCCGGTGGTCGGCGATCCGCGTTTCCATCTCGCCGTCGAAGGCGCGGCCGGTGGCGAGGTAGACCGCCCGCCGCCCCGACCCCAGCACCATCCTCTCGGCCAGCCGGCTCTTGCCCGAGCGCGCGCCGCCGAGGACGAGCGTCGCGCCCGCTGCGAGCGTCGTGCCGGGTGCGGGTGTCGTGCCTGGCGAGAGTGTCGCGCCCGATGGCGGAGGCGCGACCGCGCCTGTCTCGCGGCCGGTCATGCCAGCGCGTGCCGGGCCGGCCGTCCCTCGCGCAGGCGGTCGAAGGCGTAGCCCGACAGCGCGGCGAGGATCAGCCAGAAGGCGGCCGCGGTGACGAGCGAGGCGACGGCGAACTCGGCCGCCAGCATCGGCGGCACCGGGCTCTCGAGAGCGGCGGGCCGCGGCGCGCCGTAGAGATGCGGCGCGATGAGCGCGACGCCGCCGAGCGCTTTCGCCCAAATTTCGCCGCGCAGCGCCAGCGCATAGACGCCGCCGGCGGCGAGGATCACGGTCGCCAGCCACCACATCTGCCGGGCGAAGAGATCGGCCGCCGGCATGGCCGGGAGTTCCGGCGGAAGGCTGAGCGCTGGCGCCAGCGAGAGGATGCAGAAGCCGGCAGCGCCCCAGAGCGCACTGTTGCGGACGGTGACCGCGCGGTCGAGGATGAGGCTGGCGGCGGCGAGGATCAGCGCGAAGCCCGCGCCGGTGACGAGGTTGGCGAGGACGGTGTTGAACAGCCGGCTGTCGGTCAGCGGCGGCGCCTCAGCCGCCTCCTGCGCGTCAGCCGGGGCGACGGCGGCATGGTCGTGGGGCGCGGCCGCGTCATGGCTGTGCGGCGCCGCCGTTTCGGCATGGGAGTGCCCACCTTCGCCCTCGAAGGTCTCGGCGTGAACGATCAACGGCACGATGCGGGCGTACTGGACAGGGGTGATCAGCAGTCCGGCGAGAAGGCCGGCGCCGAGCGCGGCGAGGAGAAAACGCGTGATCATGATAGCCTTTCGGCGGCCGCACCGGCGCTGCCTCACGGCAGGATCGCGGATGGGCCGATAGACGGAACGACACGACGACAGCCCAAGAGAGCCTGTCGAAACGACACGAGGCGAACGCCGGGCCGTCAGCACTGCAGGGCAGCGCGGCACGGAGTCCGGGCGTCTTAGGGAAGTTCGGGAGAGGGCGCGGTCAGGCCGACCGCGGCGTCTCCGTCAGCCCGCCATCAATGGCAAGGAAAGCCGAAGCCGTGCCGGGTGTCGTGGGCGGTGTCGTGCAGCGTCTGCGAATGGGCAAAGCCCACGCCGAAGATGAAGAAGGCGCCGAGGCCGAGGGCGAATAGGCCTGCAACAATCCTTGTTGCCGTCGAAGGCACGACTGCAGTGTCGATTGCAGTGCCGAGCGTCTGGGTGGAATTCATCAGGTCAACCTCCGTGAAGGCCGCGAGGGCGCAGCCTTTTCCATGAGATGGCAGGTCTCCTGGCTCACGGGTCACCGGCCTTCTCCTGCCTTCCCAGAGCAAAGCTCCAGTGGCGTTTCCATCCTGTCTTGGCGCACCAAGAACAGGACGGTGGAGAGGCCTCGCCGCTCTACAGTCGCGGGGTCGGCTGCGATACGGACCCCCTGTTTGGGTCGATCCTTCGCATTCCCTCTTAGCCCGAAACGCAACGTGCGCCGCGGGACCATCCGGGGCGGAGGATAGACGGCCGGGGGGGCGGGGGCAATGGCCGTTGGCGCTCTGCTGTCGCTATGCCCGCGCCATCGACCTTTGCCGCTTTCCGGCTATCTCCCGTGGCACTGACGCAACGGGAGCCCTCGATGACCCATCCCCTGATCTCATCCGGCCATGCCGCCTTCATCACCGGCGGGGCCGCCGGCATCGGCTTGGCGCTCGCCCGCCGGTTCGCCCGCGCCGGCATGCGCGTCTGCATCGTCGACCGGGACGAGGCGGCGCTGAAAGCTGCGATGGCCGAGCTCCAGGGGCTGGCCGGCGGCGAGGCGGACATGATCATCGCCGCCGCCAGCGACGTCGCCGACCGCGAGGCGATGGAGGCGCTGGCGGAAATGGTGTTCGGCCGCTGGGGCGCGGTCCACGTTCTTGTCAACAATGCCGGCATCCAGCCGGGCAGCGGCATCCTCGGAACAAGGGAGGCCTGGGACGCGGTGCTCTCGGTCAATCTCGGCGGGGTGATCAACGGCGTCCAGGTCTTCGTGCCGCGGATGATCGCGGGCGGCGAGGCCGGCCTCGTCATCAACACCGGCTCCAAGCAAGGCATCACCACGCCGCCGGGCGACCCCGCCTACAACGTCTCGAAGGCCGGCGTGAAGGTGCTGACCGAGGCGCTGCAGCACGAGTTCCGCAACCTCGAGGGCAGCCAGCTGTCGGCGCATCTCCTGATCCCCGGCTTCGTCTTCACCGGCCTCACCGCCAAGGGCCGCAGCGAGAAGCCGGACGGCGCCTGGACGGCAGACCAGACCGCCGATTTCGCGCTGGAACGGATCGTGGCGGGCGACTTCTACATCCTCTGCCCCGATGGCGAGGTGACGCGCGAGATGGACGAGAAGCGCATCCGCTGGGCCGCCGGCGACATCGCTGAAAACCGCCCGCCGTTGAGCCGTTGGCATCCCGACTGGGCGGAGAAGTTCAAGGCCTCGAAGGGCTGAGGCTGGCTACCCCCGTGCGATCGCCAGCAGCGCTTCGACGTCCAGCACCCGCTCCAAATCCGCGGCAATCGCGTCCAGCGCGTCTTCGACGCCTTGCCGATCATCGCGCAGGTCCGCTGCGAGCCCGAGGTCGGCGAGGAGGCGGCGGCGGAAGGCGTCGGCGCTGAAAAGGCCGTGGAGATAGGTGCCGGTGATCCGGCCGTCGGCGCTGGTCGCGCCGGTCGGGCGGCCATCGACGAGGGCGGAGGGGCGGGCGCAATCCGGTCCATCGGTGCGGCCGAGATGGATTTCGTAGCCGTCGAGCGGCGCGCCCTCGGGGGTCGTCGCCGATGTCGCGCGGACGGTCTTTTCCGGCGCCATCACCGTGGCGACGTCGAGGAGGCCGAGACCTTCCGCCTCGCGCACCGGGCCCTCGATCCCTTCGGGGTCGCTGACGGTGCGGCCGAGCATTTGGTAGCCGCCGCAGAGGCCGACGACCCGGCCGCCGCGGGCGGCATGGGCGGCGAGATCGCGGTCCCAGCCTGCGGCTCGGAAGGCGGCGAGGTCGGCGATGGTGGATTTCGAGCCGGGAATGACGATGAGGGCGGCGTCGCCGGGCAGGCTTTCGCCGGGGCGGACGAAGACGAGGTCGACGCCCGGCTCGGCCCGCAAGGGGTCGAGATCATCGAAATTGGCGATCCGGCCGAGCACCGGCACCGCCACCAACAGCCCACCGGTGCGCGGGCGGGACAGGCGCTCCAGCGCGACGGAATCCTCGGCCGGCAGCCGCGCGGCGGCCTTCAGCCAAGGCACGACGCCGAGCGACGGCCAGCCGGTGAAGCGCGTGACGGCGGCAAGGCCGTCGTCGAACAGCGAGACGTCGCCGCGGAACTTGTTGATGAGGAAGCCGCGGATCATCGCCCGGTCTTCTGGCGGAAGGATCACGTGCGTGCCGACCAGCGAGGCGATGACGCCGCCGCGGTCGATGTCGCCGACGAGCACCACGGGCACGTTCGCGGCGGTGGCAAAGCCCATATTGGCGATGTCGCCGGCGCGCAGGTTGATCTCGCCCGGCGAGCCGGCGCCCTCGACGATGACGAGGTCGGCGCCCTCGCAGACGTGGTTGAAACTCTCCAGCACCTTCGACAGCAGTGCCGGCTTCAGCCGCTGGTAGTCGCGCCCCTTCGCCGCGCCGAAGACGCGGCCCTGCACGACGATCTGGCTGCCGGTCTCCGATTGCGGTTTCAGGAGCACGGGGTTCATGTGCACGGTGGGTTCGGTGCCGCAGGCCAGTGCCTGCAGCCATTGCGCTCGGCCGATCTCGCCGTATTCAGCGCGACCCGAAGCGTCGTTGCTCGCCGTGCTGCCGGGGATGACGGCGACGGCGGCATTGTTCGACATGTTCTGCGGCTTGAACGGCCGGACGACCAGCCCGCGGCGGGTGAACAGCCGGCAGAGGCCGGCGACGAGCACGGTCTTGCCGACGTCCGAGCCGGTGCCTTGCAGCATGAGGGTGGCGGGGCGCGGCGTCCGGCTCATGACAGCAGCAGCTTGGTGGCCAGTGCCAGGCACACCACCACCAGCAGCGGCCGGATGAGTTTTGCGCCGAAGCGCATGGCAAAGCCGGAGCCGATCCGCGCGCCAAGGAACTGTGCGGCGCCCATGGCGAGCCCGAGCTTCCAGAGGATCACCCCGGAGAAGGCGAAGACGGCGAAGCCGCCGAGGTTGGAGGCGAAGTTCAGGAGCTTCGTGTGCGCCGTCGCCCGCAAGACGCCGTAGCCGGCGAGCGTGACGAAGGCGAGCATGAAGAACGAGCCGGTGCCGGGGCCGAACAGCCCGTCATAGAAGCCGACGATCGGCACGATCAGGCCGGTGAAGAAGGCTGGCGACACCCGCCGCTCCGCATCCTTGTCCGACAGGCCGGGCTTGAAGGCGAAGTAGAGCGCGATGGCGATGAGGAGGTAGGGGAGGAGCGTTTCGAGGACGTCGGTCGGCAGCACCAGCGCCGCGAGCCCCCCGACCACCGCGCCGGCGAAGGACAGAACCGCCGCCGGGGCGAGTTTCTTCAAATCGACATGGCCCTTGGCGGCATAGGAGATCGACGCCGAGCCGGAGCCGAACAGGCCCTGCAGCTTGTTGGTGCCGAGCGCCGTCAGCGGATCGACGCCCGAGAGCAGCAGCGTCGGAATGGTGATCAGCCCGCCGCCACCGGCGATCGAATCGACGAAGCCGGCGATGAAGGCAGCGAAGACGAGGAGGGCGAAGGTTTCGGCGAGCATGCGGGGGGCTTTCGGGGCGCCGGGGGCGTGGGGTGGCACGGTCGGTTTGACGGTTCAGAGGCCCGCGCTTCCGTCGTCATCCTCGGGGCCATGGCCCCGGGGACCCATGCCGCGACGCCATCGCGGCCGGTCCGGGTCAGAAGGACCGAATGTCTGCCGTACCGACTTCGTTCGACGATTTCGGCATGGGTCCCCGGGACTGGCGTCCCGAGGATGACGACGTTTGACGACAGCGCGGACTTTTCGGCGTCCAGGATGGCTTCCGCGTTCGTATCCTTCCCTCCTCACAAAGCCAACTTGATTTGACGTCCCGACCGCCGTGCTGTTTACCTCGGCGCGCCTGACGGTGCCCGGAAGACCCGGGCTGAGAGAGATTCCGGTGCGGCCGACCCAAACAGGGGGCCAGGACGGAGCTGTCGGATCGGTTCGCGTGGGGGCTCCCCGCGCGTCTCCTCCGGCGTTGAGAGGAGTGCGCGTGTGAAAGCCCTGATGATGTGCGGCCATGGCAGCCGCGATGCCGCCGCGATGACCGAATTTGCCGGCCTCACCACCAAGATGCGCGCGCGCCTGCCCGACTGGGCAATCGAATACGGCTATCTTGAATTTGCCAAGCCGATCATCCGCGAGGGGCTGGACGCGCTGCGCCAGCGGGGCGCGAAAGAGGTTCTGGCGCTGCCGGGCATGCTGTTTGCCGCGGGCCACGCCAAGAACGACATCCCCTCGGTGCTGAACACCTATGCCAAGGCGAACGGCCTCGACATCACCTATGGCCGCGAGCTCGGCATCGACCCGAAGATGATCCGCGCCGCCGGCGAGCGCATCCGCGAGGCGCTGCGCGGCACCGGCTGGCGCGACGGCGAGCCGCTGCACGACACCATGCTGATGGTCGTCGGCCGCGGCGCCTCGGACCCCGACGCCAATTCCAACGTCGCCAAGGTCATGCGGATGCTCTGGGAAGGGCTCGGCTTTGGCTGGGGCGAGACCTGCTATTCCGGCGTCACCTTCCCGCTGGTGCAGCCGGGCCTCGATCACGCCGCCCGGCTCGGCTACAAGAAGATCGTTGTCTTCCCGTATTTCCTCTTCACCGGCGTCCTGGTGCGGCGGATCTATGACCAGACCGACCTCGTCGCCGCCCGCCATCCCGGCATCGAGTTCGTCAAGGCGCCCTATCTCGGCGCGCACGACCTCGTCGTCGAGACCTTCGTCGATCGCCTCAGGGAGATCCTCGAGGGCACCAACAACATGAACTGCCAGATGTGCAAGTACCGCGAGCAGGTGCTGGGCTTCGAGGCCGAGGTCGGCCTGCCGCAGGAGAGCCACCACCACCACGTCGAGGGCGTCGGCTCCTCGGCCGACTGCACGCTCTGCGACATGACCTGCACCGGCGCCTGCCGCGCCGCCGCCATCGCCGCCATCGGCACCAACCCCGCCACCGCCGCCCCGCCGCCGCCCGAGCCGCATGCGCACGGACACGGGCACAGCCATAGCCATGATCACGGGCATGATTACGCACACGGCCACGATCACGCGCATGGCCATGACCATTCCCATGCCGCCGGACATGCTCACGGGCCGACGGGGCATGACCACGTCCACCACCCCTATCCCCAGGCCGACCACCCGCTCGGGCCGAAGTCTCTGGTCCGGGGCTGATGGACTACCTCAAGGATCCCGCGGCGATCTATGCGGCGAGTTTTGCGGCGATCCGGGCGGAGGTCGATCTCGACGGCGTGCCGGAGGAGGCGCATGACCTCGCGATCCGGCTGGTGCATGCCTGCGGGATGACGGATCTCGTGGGCGATCTCGTGGTCTCGCCGGGCGCGGTCGCTGCGGGCCGGGCGGCGCTGGCGGCGGGGCGGGCAATTCTCTGCGACTCCGAGATGGTGGCGCATGGGATCATCCGGCGGACGCTGAGCGCCCGCAACAAGGTGGTTTGCCGGCTTAACGATGACGGCGTGCTGCCGCTGGCGCAGGAGAAGGCGACGACGCGCTCGGCCGCGCAAGTCGACTTCTGGGACTGGGACCTCGATGGCGCCGTGGTGGCGATCGGTAATGCGCCGACGGCGCTGTTCCGCCTGCTCGAGCGGCTGGACGAGGGCGCGCCGCGCCCGGCGCTGATCCTCGGCCTGCCCGTCGGCTTCGTCGGCGCGGCGGAATCGAAGGCCGAGCTGATCCGCGACAGCCGCGGCATTCCTTACGTGACCGTGACCGGCCGGCGCGGCGGCAGCGCGCTGGCGGCCGCGGCCGTGAACGCGCTCGCCGCGGGCCTTGGCGGCGGCGTCGCATGACGGGAATGTCTGTTCCGCACGTTCCGTCCGTTCTGCATGAGGGCGACGCCCTGGCATCCTACGCCTTGCCGTGGCTGACGGTGATCGGCATCGGCGACGGCGGCCTTGCGACGCTGTCGCCGGAGGCGCGCGCGGTGCTGAACGGCGCGACGCTGGTGATCGGCGGCGCAAGGCATCTCGCGATGCTGGACGGCCCGCAGGAGACGCTGGCCTGGCGCTCGCCCTTCCGGGAGACGCTCGCCGATATCGCCGCGCGGCGGGGCTTGCCGACGGTGATCCTCGCGACGGGCGACCCCTTCTGGTTTGGCGTCGCCGCGACGCTCGCGGACGTCTATCGCCCCGACGAGATGCGCGTGCTGCCGACCGCTTCCGCCTTCCAGCTCGCCGCCGCCCGCCTCGGCTGGCCGCTGCAGGCGGTGGAGACGGTGAGCATTCACGGCCTGCCGCTCGCTGGCCTCCACCGGCACGTCCTGCCCGGCGCCCGGCTGCTGGTGCTGTCGGACAATGCCGGCTCGGCGGCCGAGGTGGCCGGCCTCCTGTGCGCGCGCGGCTATGGGCCGAGCCGGGTGACCGTGCTTGAGCATCTGGGCGGCCCCGCCGAGCGCATCCGCCAGGATCGCGCCGACGGTTTTGCGCTGGATGGCGTCGCCTCGCTGAACATCATCGCCATCGACTGCATCGCCGAGGCCGGCGCGCCATTGCTGCCAACGGTGGCGGGACTGCCGGACGACGCCTTCCAGCACGACGGCAAGATGACCAAGCGCGTCGCCCGTGCGGTGGCGCTGTCGGCGCTGGCGCCGTTTCCCGGCGCGGTGCTCTGGGATGTCGGTGCCGGCAGCGGGTCGATCGCGGTGGAATGGATGCGCGCCGCCCGGCGCACCCGGGCCGTCGCCTTCGAGCCGCTGGAGGCGCGAAGGGCGATGATCGCCGGCAATGCCGAGTCGCTCGGCGCGCCGGGGATCGAGATCGTCGGCGGCAAGGCGCCCGCGGTGTTCGCTGACGTCGATGGGGCGCCCGATGCGGTGTTCATCGGCGGCGGGCTGTCGGACGGGGTGTTCGAGCCGGCCTTCGCGCGGCTGAAGCCCGGCGGGCGGATGGTGGCGCATGCCGTGACGCTGGAATCCGAGCGGCTGCTGATCGACCTGCACGCCCGGCTCGGCGGCGAGCTGATCCGCCTCTCGGTCGACCGCGCCGAACCCGTCGGGCCGTTCCGCGGCTGGCGGCCGGCCATGCCGGTGGTGCACTGGGCGCTCGTCAAGGCAAGCGAGGCGACGCTGCCGGACAGCGAGCCGGGAAGAACGGGGGGCACACACCCGGCCCCGGCGCGGGCACCATGAGCGGCACGCTCTACGGTCTCGGCGTCGGCCCCGGCGATCCCGAGCTGATCACGCTGAAGGCGCTGCGCATCCTCCGCGCCGCCCCGGTGATCGCCTATCCCGCACCCGACACCGGGCCGAGCTTCGCGCGGCAGATCGTCGAGGGCCATCTCCCCGGTGGGCAGGAGGAGATCGCCATCGTCATCCCGATGCGGGTCGAGCGCTTTCCCGGCCAGGCGACCTACGACGCGGCCGCGGAAGCGATCGGTGCGCGACTCGCCGCGGGGAAGGACGTTGCCGTGCTCTGCGAGGGCGATCCATTCTTCTACGGCTCGTTCATGTACCTGTTCGAGCGGCTGGCGCCGCGCCATCCGACCGAGATCGTGCCCGGCATCTCCTCGGTGATGGCCGCCTCCGCCGCGCTCCGCCGGCCGCTCGCCGCGCGCAACGACGTGCTGACGGTCATTCCGGGACCGCTGCCGGACGCGGAGATCGCGGCGCGGATCGATGCTGCCGAGGGCTTTGCCATCCTGAAGCTCGGCCGGCATTTTCCGCGGGTGCGGGCGCTGGTCGGCAGCCTCGGGCTGACGGAGGCCTGCTGGTATCTCGAGCGCGTCTCGCTGGCGCAGCAACAGGTCCTGCCGCTCGGCGCGGCGCCCGCGGACGCCCCGTATTTCTCGATGATCCTCGGCTATACCGGCCGCGAGCCGGCGATCTCGGCCAATCCTGCAGGGAGAGTTTCGTGACCCCCGCCATCCTCGTCCTCTCCGCTGCTGCCCTGCCGCTGGCCGAGCGCATCCGCACCGCCCTCGGCGGCGAGATCCACGGCGCGACGGCCCGGGTCACTTCCGCCGATATCAGCTTTTCCGATGCCGGCGCGCATCTGCGCGGCCTTTTCGCCGCCGGCCGGCCGATCGTCACCGTCATGGCGGCCGGCGCGGTGATCCGCCTCCTTGCGCCCGTCCTCGGCGACAAGCGGGACGAGCCGCCGGTGCTGTCGGTCGCCGAGGACGGCTCGGTCGTCGTGCCGCTGCTCGGCGGCCATCACGGCGCCAACGATCTCGCGCGGACGCTGGCTTCGGCGCTCGGGGGCGTGGCCGCCGTGACGACGGCGGGTGACCTCCGCTTTGGCGTCGCGCTCGACGCGCCACCGGCAGGCTACCGCCTCGACCCCGCCTGCGACGCCAAGCGCGCCATGGCCGAACTCGTCGCGGGCGCCGGCGCCCGGCTGGAGGGCAAAGCGGCCTGGCTGGAGGCGTCGCGCTTGCCGTTTGCTGCCGATGTGGTCGATGCCGGCGCGGGAACTGCCGCTGGCACCGTCACGCTCGTCATCTCCGAGGCCGCTCGCGCGCCGCTGCCGCTCGAACTCCTCTACCGCCCGGCGACGCTGGCGCTCGGCATCGGCGCCGAGCGCCATGCCCCGGCCGAGGAGGTAATCGCGCTGGCCGAGGCGGTGCTCGCCGAAGCCGGTGTCTCGCCGTTGTCGCTGGCAGGGGTGTTCTCGCTCGACCTCAAGGCGGACGAGGCGGCAGTGCACGCCGTCGCCGCGCATTTCGCCGTGCCCGTGCGCTTCTTCGATGCCGCGACGCTGGAGGAGGAGGCGCCGCGGCTCGCGACACCGTCCGAGATCGTCTTCGCCGAGACCGGTTGTCACGGCGTCGCCGAGGGCGCGGCGCTCGCGGCCGCCGGGTCAGAGGGCCGGCTGCTGGTCGCCAAGCGCAAGGCAAAACGCAGCACCGCCGCCCTCGCGCAGGCGCCGCTTCCTATCGACATGGCGGCGAGCGGCCAGGCGCGCGGCACGCTCTACGTCGTCGGCATCGGGCCGGGCGGAACGGAATGGCGTTCGCCGGAGGTCAGCCGCATGGTGGCGAGCTCCACCGACCTCGTCGGCTACTCGCTCTATCTTGACCTCCTCGGGCCGCTGGCCGAGGGCAAGGTCCGACACGATTTCGACCTCGGCGCCGAGGAAAAACGGGTGCGCCACGCGATGGAACTCGCCGGCGCGGGTCGCACCGTCGCGCTCGTCTGCTCCGGGGATGCCGGCATCTACGCGATGGCGACGCTGGTCTTCGAGCTCCTCGACACGAAAGGCGTCAGCCCGGCCGCCGGCCGCATCGAGATCGCCGTGTCGCCCGGCATCTCGGCGCTGCAGGCCGCCGCCGCCCGCGCCGGCGCGCCGCTCGGCCACGACTTCTGCACCATCTCGCTGTCGGACCTCCTCACCCCCTGGGCCGACATCCAGCGTCGGATCCAGGCGGCCGCGGAGGGCGATTTCGTCATCGCCTTCTACAACCCCGTCTCCAAGCGCCGTCGCACCCAGCTCGCCTTCGCCCGCGAGCGCCTGCTCGAAAACCGGCCGGCCGATACGCCGGTGATCCTCGCGACCAATCTCGGCCGCGCGGGCGAGACGGTGCGCATCGTTCCGCTCGCCGCACTCGACATCGACGACGTCGACATGCTGACCGTGGTCATCGTCGGCTCCTCCGAGACGCGGGTGGTGGAGACGGGCGACGGCCGGCGCTGGGCGTTCACGCCGCGCGGCTATTCCGGGAAGGCGGGGACGGGGATGCGATCGTCCGCCGACGCTGCGATCTCCCCCCTTGAGGGGAAGATGCCTGGCAAAGCAGAGGGGGGTGCCCGAGGTGCCCATTCGTCCAGCCCGGCCATTTCAGACCTCAGCGGCAGTTCGCCCCCCTCTGGCCTGCCGGCCATCTCCCCCTCGAGGGGGGAGATCATCACTCCGCCATCCGCGCTCGATCGAAAGTCCTTGGCATGACCGTCCACTTCATCGGCGCCGGGCCTGGCGCGCCGGATCTCATCACCGTGCGGGGCTTGCGGCTGATCGAGGCTTGTCCGGTCTGCCTTTATGCCGGCTCGCTGGTGCCGGAGGCGGTCGTCGCGGCGGCGCCAGAGGGGGCGCGGGTGCTGGATACCGCGCCCATGACGCTCGACGAGATCATCGCCGAGATGGTCGCGGCAGACGGGAAGGGGCTCGACGTCGCGCGCGTGCATTCCGGCGATCCCTCGCTCTACGGCGCCACCGCCGAGCAGATGCGGCGGCTGAAGGCGCTGGGAATTGCGTATGACGTGACGCCGGGCGTGCCGGCCTTTGCCGCGGCTGCCGCGGCGCTGGCGACCGAGCTGACCGTGCCGGAGGTGTGCCAGACGGTGATCCTGACGCGCACGGCGATGAAGTCCTCGTCCATGCCGGCCGGCGAGGAGCTTTCGACGCTCGGCCAGAGCGGCGCGACGCTCGCCATCCACCTGTCGATCCGCAACATCCCGCACATCCAGCGCGAGCTGGAGCCGCTGGAAAAATACGGCCCGGACTGCCCGGCGATCATCGCCTACCGCGTCGGCTGGCCGGACGAGGCGTTCATCAAGGGCACGCTGTCGACGATCCAGGCCCAGGCGCGTGCGGCCAAGCTGACGCGCACCGCGCTGATCTTCGTCGGACGGGCGCTGGGGGCGACCGATTTCATCGATTCCAAGCTCTACGACGCGGCGCATGTGCATGTGCTCCGGCCGAAGCGGAAAGCCACGGCGGCGGCTGGAGGTTCTGACATGGTCGATGGACAGTCCGATGCCGAGGTTTAGAGCGGCCAAGCAGCTTTCGGGCGGAAGACGGCATTTCCGGTGTCTTCTAGCGTGAGGCCAGCGAGCCAGGCCATCGCGCCGTCGACGTCGGCCGCGTGCGGCGGCGCGGGCGCGGCGGCGCGCTGGATCATCACCACGGGGAGACCGAGATTGCGGGCCGCTTCGACCTTGGCATATGAGGCGGCGCCGCCGGAGTTGCGGCAGACAACATGGGTGATGCCGAACCGCTGCAGCATGTCCGCCTCCGCGCGCCAGTCGGGCGAAGGCTTGCCGACGATCACCTCGGCGGGAAACGGCAGGTCGGCGGGCGCGTCGACCATGCGCAGCACGGGGCTGAGGTCTGGCCGCGCCGCGAACGGCGCCAGATGCTGCCGGCCGAGCGCCAGGAGCGGCCGGGCGTTCGCGGGCAAGGCGTCACGCGCGGATGCGAGGCAGTCGGCCGTCGTCCAGCGGTCGCCGGGAACCGGCTCCCATTCCGGTCGCACCAGCGCCAGGCGCGCGATGCCAGCGATGCCTGCGGCCTTTTCGGCGTTGCGCGACATGCCGATGGCGAAAGGGTGCGTCGCGTCGACGAGCCGGGTGACGCGCTCTGCCGCGAGATATGCCGCGAGCCCCTCGGCGCCGCCGAAACCGCCGATGCGCAGTTCGCCGGCGGGCACGACCGGCAGCTTGGTGCGGCCGGCGAGCGAGACGATCAGTCGGTCCGCGCCGCGCTCGGCCGCGATGCGGGCGGCGAGGCTCAGCGATTCCGCCGTGCCGCCGAGGACGAGAATGGTGTCAGGCACGCGCGACCACCTGGCCCGCGCGGTCGACGACGATCACCTCGGCGTCCACCGCGGCGCCGCGCAGCGTGTCGGTGACGGTGGCGAGGGCGGCCGTGGCAACGGCGGCGGCAAGGTCGATGCCGGCGGCACGGCAGAGGTCGAGCACCGCCTTGGCGGTGTTGGCATTGAGGATGCCGGCCTGGAGGGCTTTGCCGTGGTCGGGGTCGAGCCGTTGGACGAGCGCATTGAGGAAGGCGAAGTCGACCTGGCTGCGGCCGGAGTGAAGGTCCAGCGCGCCCGCGGCAAGTTTTGTCAGCTTGGCGAAGCCGCCGGCGATGGTGACGCGCGGCACCGGATGGACGCGCAGGTATTTCAGGAGCCCGCCGGCGAAATCGCCCATGTCGAGGAAGGCGATCTCCGGCAGGCCGGGATAGAGCGCGCGGGCCGCGTCCTCGCTGGACGAGCCGGTGGCACCGACGACGTGGCCGAGGCCGGCGGCGCGGGCGACGTCGATGCCGCGGTGGATGGAGTGGATCCAGGCCGAGCAGGAGAACGGGTGGACGATCCCGGTCGTGCCGAGGATCGACAGGCCGCCGACGATGCCGAGCCGCGGGTTCCAGGTCTTTTCCGCGAGCGCGGCGCCGTTGGTGACCGCAATCTCGATCGCGACGTCAGCGGGGCGGCCGTGTTCGGTGCAGAGTTCCTCGACGACCGCCCGCATCAGAGCGCGGGGCACCGGGTTGATCGCCGGCTCGCCCGGCGGGATCGGCAGGCCTTCCAGCGTCACCATGCCGACGCCCTCGCCGGCGTGGAAGGTGATCCCGGAATCCGGCTTACCAAACCGGATCCGCGCGATGATTTCGGCGAGATGCGTGACGTCGGGATCGTCGCCGGCATCCTTGATGATGGTCGCCATCGCCATGCCGTTGCCGAGCGACTGGCGGGCGAGGGTGAAGCCTGGCGTCTCGCCCTTCGGCAGGCGGATCTCGACCGGGTCGGGAAAATCGCCGGTGAGGAGCGCGGTCAGTGCCGCCTTGGTCGCCGCGGTGGCGCAGGCGCCCGTCGTCCAGCCGCGCCGCAGCGCCGGAGCCTCGGTGCCGCCCGTCGGGGCCTCGGCACGGCGTCCCGGGGCGTCGCGTCGGGCGATGTCCGGCGCTGGGGCAGTGTCCGGTCGTTGGGGAGTGTCCGGCGCCATGTCCGGCTTATACGGTGTCCGGCGGTCCGGCGAAAGCTTTGGGAGCACACGCGATGCCCGGCCTGCTGATTGCCGCGCCGGCTTCCGGCTCGGGCAAGACCACGGTGACGCTTGGCCTGTTGCGCGCGCTCCGCCGGGCCGGCGCGCGCATCGCCTCGGCCAAGGCCGGACCGGACTATATCGACCCCGCGTTTCATGCCGCGGCAAGCGGGCGTCCTTGCGTCAATCTCGATCCTTGGGCCATGCGGCCGGCGCTTCTTGCTGCGCTGGCCGAGGAGGCAGTCGCGGGAGCGGGCTCCGGTGGGGCGGCCGAGGGTCTCGTCGTCGAGGCGATGATGGGGCTGTTCGATGGCGCTGCCGACGGGACCGGGGCCTCGGCCGATCTCGCCGCTTTGCTCGGGCTGAACGTCGTCCTGGTGGTCGATTGCGCCAAACAGTCGCAGTCGGTCGCAGCGCTGGTGCGCGGGTTTCGCGACCACCGGCCCGAGGTGAGGCTCGCGGGCCTTATCCTCAACCGCGTCGGCAGCGCTAGGCATGCCGGCATGCTGCAGGCGGCGCTCGTGCCGCTCGGCGTGCCCGTGCTGGGCGTGCTGCCGTCGGATCCGGGGCTGGCTCTGCCGGAGCGCCATCTCGGCCTGGTGCAGGCCGGCGAGCATGGCGATCTCGATGCCTTCCTCGACCGCGCCGCTGAATGGGTCGAGGCCGGGCTCGACCTCTCGGCGCTCCGGCGACTGGGAGCGACGCCGGCGCCCGGGGAGGGGCTGGCCGTGCCCCGCCTGCCGCCGCTCGGACAGCACATCGCAGTCGCCCGCGACACCGCCTTCGCCTTTGGCTACCCGCATCTCCTGTCGGGCTGGCGGCAGCAGGGGGCGTCGATCAGCTTCTTCTCGCCGCTGGCGGATGAAGCGCCGGAGGCGGCGGCCGATGCGGTCTATCTGCCCGGCGGCTATCCCGAGCTGCATGCCGGACGGCTCGCGGCGGCCTTGCGGTTCAAGTCCGGCATGCGGGCGGTGGCGGATCGCGGCGCCGTGGTCTATGGCGAGTGCGGCGGCTACATGGTGCTGGGCGAGGCGCTGGTGGATGCGGGTGGCGAAGCGCATGCGATGCTCGGCCTGCTGCCGGTCGCCACGAGTTTCGCCGAGCGACGCCGGCATCTCGGCTATCGCCGGGCGGTGATGGATTTTCCGTGGACGGGCGCGATGGCGGCGCACGAGTTTCATTATGCGAGCATCCTGTCGGAAGACGGGGCCGCGGCGCTGCTCAGGGCGAGCGATGCTATTGGCGCGGATCTCGGGGCCATGGGGCGCCGGGTCGGCACGGTCGGCGGGTCGTTTCTGCACGTGATCGACCGGGCATGATCGCGCGGGGTTGCCGGGCCACGACCCCCCTCTGCCCTGCCGGGCATCTCCCCCTCAAGGGGGGAGATCGGCGCGTCCCGGGTCGCACCACCGTATCGCAGCCGGCGGAGCGCCGCGTGCCGCCCCCGACGCGCCGATCTCCCCACCCGAGGGGGAGATGGCCGGCAGGCCAGAGGGGGGCGCGCTGCCGCCGCGGGACAGGCCCTGGAGAAACACCGACGTGACGGCGCATTTCCTCATCCTTCTCCTCGGCACGCTCCTCGACCGCCTGATCGGCGATCCCGACTGGCTGTGGCGGCGCTGGCCGCATCCGGTGGTGTGGATCGGAAGGGCGATCGGCGGGCTCGACCGTCGCTTCAACCGCGAAGACCTCTCCTTCGCCGCGCGCTGCCGCAACGGCGTTGTCGCCATCCTCGGGCTGATGGCGGTGGCCATCCTCTCGGGCCTGGCGCTGCACGCGCTGCTCGCCCGGCTTGGGTCCATCGGCCTCGTCCTCGAAGCCGGCATCGTTGGCATCTTCCTCGCCCAAAAGAGCATGGCCGAGCATGTCCGCCGCGTCGCCGAAGCGCTGGAGACCGGCGGGCTCGCCGAGGGGCGGCGGGCGGTGTCGATGATTGTCGGGCGCGATCCCGACCAGCTGGACGAGGCCGGTGTCTGCCGCGCGGCGATCGAGAGCCTTGCCGAGAACGCCTCGGACGGCATTGTCGCGCCGTGGCTGTTCTACCTCGTCTTCGGCCTACCCGGCCTTCTCGCCTACAAGGTGGTGAACACTGCCGATTCGATGATCGGCCACATGAGCGAGCGTCACCGTGCTTTCGGCTGGGCGGCCGCGCGGCTCGACGATCTCGCCAACCTCGTGCCGGCGCGGGTCAACGCGCTGATGTTCGCGGTTATCGCCCCGACGCTGCCGGGCGCGCGGGGTTCTCGCACTGTGTGGCGCATCGCCCGGCGCGATGCCGGCCTGCACCGCTCGCCGAATGCCGGCTGGCCGGAGGCTGCGGCCGCCGCTGCACTCGGCCTCGCCTTCGGCGGTCCGCGGCGCTACGGCGCGCTGGTGGTCGATGCGCCGCTGCTGCATCCCGAGGGGCGCCTTGCCGCTACAGGGGAAGACATCGACCGCGCTCTGGTGCTGCTGCGGCGCCTGTCGAACCTTCTGATCGCGCTGGCGCTCGGGCTGTTCCTCGTCGCGGGTCTCGGGTGATTTTCAGCCGGCGCTGACGGCGATCGCAAAGCCCAGCAGCGCTGCGATCTCGGTGAGCTGCTGGGCGGCGCCGAGGCAGTCGCCGGTCTGGCCGCCGAGCCGGTGAGTGATAAACTTGCGGAACTGGCCGAGGATCAGGAGGCAGAGAAGCAGCGGCAGGACGGCGCCGAGCGGCCCGGCGGCGATCCCACTGAGGACCAGCAAGCCGCCGCCGATGAGCCCGGCGATCCTGCCTGCGCGCGCCGGGGGCTGGCCGATCCGGGCGGCAAGGCCCCGCGGGTCGGCGCTCGGCAGGCTCGACCAGAGCCAAGCCATGGCGCCGCGGCTCGCCGCCGCGACCGCCAGCACGGCCAAGGCCGCAAGGCCGGGCCGTGCCGCGACGAGTTCCGCCAACAGCGAGATGCGGAGCGCCAGCGACAGGATCAGCGCCAGCGCGCCATAGGCGCCGATGCGGCTGTCCTTCATGATCGCCAGCGCCCGGGCCTTTGGCTTGTGGCCGCCGAGCCCATCGGCGACGTCGCCGAGGCCGTCCTCGTGCAGGCCGCCGGTGACGAGCACCATCGCCGTCACCGCGATCACGGCAATGCTCGTGGCGGACAGGCCGAGCGCGCTGCCGAGGAGGATCAGCAGCGCTGCCGGTAAGGCGGCGACGAGGCCGGCCAGCGGAAAGGCGTGCGCGTCGAGCCCCAGGGGATGCGCGCCGGTGAAGGCGCGCGACGCGGCGGGCAGGCGGGTGAGGAAGGCGAGGGTGCGGAGGGTGCTGGCGAGGAGTGGCGGCATGCGCCTTCATAGCGCGCCGAACGGCCTGCCGATATGCCCGGTGGATCCGGCGGTGTGATCCCCGGTGGTCCGGCCGACCGCTGCCCGGCAGGACACTCCCTGGCAGGACGGTGCTGCCCCCGGCGAGGGAGCGAAAGCGTGAGGGCCATGTACAGCGCGGCAGCGCGGCTTTAAGTCAGGCGCCTGATCCCTGCCTGTTTCCGGCTCGCCACGAGGTTCTCCATGTCCGCCACCGGCCTTCCCTTCGACGACATCCGCGCCCTCGTCCGGCAGATGCCGGGCCCGGACGTTGCCGCCGTCAACGCCAAGCGGGCGCGCGAGGGGCAGCTGACGAAACCCGCGGGCTCGCTCGGCCGGCTGGAGGAGATCTCGGAATGGCTCGCCGCCTGGCAAGGCCGCGCCCCGGCGGTGACGCGGCCGCTGGTGGCGATCTTCGCCGGCAATCACGGCGTCGCGGCCAAGGGCGTCTCGGCCTATCCGCCGGAGGTGACGGTGCAGATGGTTTCGAACTTCGCCGCCGGGGGTGCGGCGATCAACCAGATCTGCGCGGCCTACGACCTCGGCCTGAAGATCTTCGACCTTGCCCTCGAAGTGCCGACCGCCGACATTTCCGAAGAGGCGGCGATGGACGAGCGCACCTGCGCGGCGACCATGGCCTTCGGCATGGAGTGCCTGATGGGCGAGCCGGATCTCCTGTGCATCGGCGAGATGGGCATCGGCAACACCACGATCGCCGCCGCCGTCTTCGCCGCGCTGTTCGGCGGGCCGGCGAGCGACTGGGTCGGCCCCGGCACCGGCCAGGGCACCGAGGGCATGGCGCGCAAGGCGGCCGTGGTCGAGCAGGCGCTGGCGCTGCATGCCGATCATCTCGGCGACCCGCTGGAAGTGCTGCGCCGGCTCGGCGGCCGCGAGCTCGCGGCGATGGCCGGGGCGATCGTCGCCGCGCGCCTGCAGCGCGTGCCGGTGATCATCGACGGCTATGTCGCGACCGCGGCGGCAGCGATCCTCTGGTCGATCGACAAGTCGGCGCTCGACCACTGCCTGTTCGGCCATGTCTCGGCCGAACCTGGCCATATCGACGCGCTGGAGGCGATGGACAAGGTGCCGCTGCTGGCGCTCGGCATGCGTCTCGGCGAGGGTACGGGCGCGGCGATCGCGGCCGGCATCGTCAAGGCGGCCGCCGCTTGTCATTCCGGCATGGCGACCTTCGAGATGGCGGGCGTCACCGGCAAGGCATGATCGCTGATGCGCCGCACCACCGGCGGGCGCCGCTGGGCCGCACGGTGCCTCAGGCGCAGTCGCGGTGGGTCGGCGCGTTCTCGATGAAGGTCGCCACGTCCGACGCCTGCATGGCCTTGCCGAACAGATAGCCCTGGCCATTGCTGCAGCCGAGCAGCTTGAGGTGCTCGTACTGGCTGGCGAGTTCGATCCCCTCGGCCGTGGTTTCGACGCCGAGCCCCTGACCGAGCCCGACGATCGACTTCACGATCTTCGCCTGCTTCTCGTTGGCTTCGAACGAATTGACGAAGCTGCGGTCGATCTTGATCCGGTCGAACGGGATGTTGGCCAGCTGCGACAGGCTGGAGAAGCCGGTGCCGAAATCGTCGATGGCGATACGGATGCCGGCCGCCCGCAGCTCCCCGATGATCGCCATGGCCGCGTCGAGATCCCGGACCACGGCGCTCTCGGTGACCTCGAGTTCGAGGCGCTTGGCCGGCAGGCCGGTGTCCATGAGAATACGTATAATGCGAAGGCCGAGAAGGCGGTCGGTCAGCTGGGTCGGCGACAGGTTGAAGGCGAGATAGGTCTCGGCCGGCCAGGTTCTGGCGTCGAGGCAGGCCTGCCGCAGCAGCTGGCCCGACAGTTCGGTGATGAGGCCGGCCTCCTCGGCGAGCTCGATGAAGGTCGAGGGCGGCACCGCGGTGCCATCATCGAGCGTCCACCGGGCGAGCGCCTCGAAGCCACGGACCGCTCCCGTCTGCATGTCGACCAGTGGCTGGTAGTGCGGGCGGATGCTACCGCTGGTGATCGCCTTGCGCAGCGCCCGCTCGAGGTCGATCCGCTCCGCCAGAGCGTTCTGGAGGCTCGGATCGTAGGTGCAGACCGAGTTCCGGCCCTGGCGCTTGGCGGCATAAAGCGCGAGGTCCGCCTGCTGCATGGCCGCCTCCACCCCATGCCTCCCGCCGCAAGCTGCAAGGCCGACGGAGGCGCCGACTTCCACCTGGAGATCGGCGATCACCAAGGGACTGCTGAGGACCTGCACGATCTCCTCGCAGAGCGCCTTGGCCGCACTCCCCGTGCGGGGCGTGACGAGAAGGAACTCGTCGCCGCCGAGACGGATCGCGACATCCACCGGAAAGCTCTCGCTCAGGCGCCGGCCGATCGCGATGAGAAGCTCGTCGCCGCCGTGATGGCCGACGAGATCGTTGACCTTCTTGAAGCCGTCGAGGTCGATGGCGATGACGGAGCCGACCGATGACAGGCCCCAGTCGCCGTCGGCGAGGCGCGCCTCGAGGAAGTGGCGGTTCGGCAGCCGGGTCAGCGGGTCGTGATAGGCAAGCCATTCGGCGTAGCCCTCGGCCTTGTTGCGCTGGACGGCCTCCCGCTTCAGATCGGCGAGCCGCCGCCAGGCATAGACAAAGCCGAGCAGCCCCGTCGTCAGGAGGCCGAGGACGAGGTCGTCGGCCTGCCAGTGCTCGTTCTGCTCGAAGTATCCATGCAGGACCTCGTGCGCGTCGATGTGCTGCAGCAGGCCCCAGGCAACGACACCGAAAGCCAAGAGGATCGCGGCGTCACGGGTGGCCGCGTCGGGAAAGAGGCGCATGCGGATTCTCCCAGTCGCGGGTAACGGTAGCTTGCTATCAAAATGATGAAGAATCGTTTGCAGGTGTCACAAAAATCCGCCCGGGAGCGCCGCATTTTCTGTTGGAGCGGCCCTGGACGGAGAAGGCGCCCGCCCGCAAAAGGTGCGATCCTGCGGCGGTGGTCGGCGCTGCTACTTCACTTCGCCGGGCTGCTTCGGATAGGTGATCAGGAAGGTCCAGGCGGAGTAGACGGCGATGCCCAGCGTCAGCATGCCCCAGACCTGTTCGCCGTGATACCACTCGACCGCACTCCAGGCCGCCGTCACCGCGACGATGGCGATCCGGCGCCAGAGCGGGCGGAAGAAGGGGTGTTCCTGGTTCGACATCGCCATGCGCAAAGCTCCTGCACTGCGGCCGACGGACTTGAGGGCGTCCCCGGCCGCGCTGGCCCGTGATAGGCGGCATGAGGCGCGGCGTAAACCATCGCCTCAGTTGGCATTCCGAACGGTGCTCGATTGCTCTAAACCGCCACCAGCCTGGAAATGACCTCCCAAGGCCGTTTTATTTCTGGATCGACAGCCTCATTGTTCGATGAAGTAGGTCCTTCGGACCGCCTACCTCTGCAAATATTTGAACGTATCCTGGCCTGCGCCAAGAATGTCGAGGACCAGTATCGAGGTTTCGTCGCTTACGTAATAAATCGTATGTCGGCGGTGCACGAAGCAACGCATGTTCGCGCGTCTTTCCAAGGCCTTGCCCAGCGCCGAATTTGCCCGAAGAAGCTCGAAGGCATGGTGCAGGCTGTCGAAATAGAGGTCGGCCTGCGTCTCGCCGAAGGTCAGCAGTGAATAGGCATAGATCTCCGCCAGCCTCTCCTCGGCCTTGCGCGAAAGCCTATAGCCGGCCATCCGCCTTCAGCCTCGCCTTCACGGCCGCCATGATCTCAGGCAGTTGCCGGTCGCCGACGCCGCTCGCGAGTGCCTCGTCGAGCCGTTCGTACAGCGCATCCGTGTCGAGGGGCCGGCTCTCCCGGTCCTGGCGGAGGAGAGCTTCCACGAAGTCGCTGGCGTCGGCATAGGCGCCTTCCTCGACGCGGCGCGCGACATAGGCGTTGATGTCGTCGGGCAGGGAGATGGAGATCTGTCCCATGTTCAGCACCTCGCTTCGTCGATGGCTGGATTATAGCGCAAGTGGCCAACCTTCGCGAAGGCCTCTCCGAGCGGGCGCAATGGCGAGGAGGAATAAGGGTGAGGCGGCGTCAGAGGAAGCCTGCCTTCTCCGCCTCCACCATCTCGCGGATCGCCGCTGCCACCGCGGCGACGGCGGCGTTGCCGCGGGCGCTCTCGTGATAGACCAGCCAGTAGGCGCGGCGCAGTTCCCGCGCCGGCAGGACGCGCTCGAGGCCGGGGCGCTGACGGGCGATGAAGGCATGCAGGATGCCGATGCCCGCACCCGACGCCACCGCCTCGGTCTGCCCGAGCGCCGACGAGATCTCGAAACGGCTGCGGACGTTGCCGGCGATCTCGGCGGCGTAGTCGAGCGCGGGCGTCGACAGGAGATCGCCGACATAGCCGACCAGCCGGTGTCCCGCGAGGTCCTCCAGCGTCGCAGGCCGGCCATGGGCGTCGAGATAGGCGGTCGCGGCATAGAGGCCGAGCGCATAGTCGACGAGCTTCTGCGCTACCAGCCGGCCCTCTTCCGGGCGGTCCATGGTGATGGCGATGTCGGCCTCGCGCCGCGACAGCGAGAAGGCCCGCGGCACCGGCACGAGTTGGATGGTGAGGCCCGGATGCCTTTCCGTCAGGACGCCGACGCGCGCGGCGAGGAAGGCGGTGCCAAAACCGTCGGGCGCGCCGATCCGGATCGTGCCGCTGAGCCCGACCTCGGCACTGCCGAGCAGGGAGCGCGCCGAGAGCATTTCCGCCTCCATGCGTTCGGCGCCCGGCAGTAAGGCGGCGCCGTCGGCGGTCAGCGTGCAGCCGTTCGGCCGGCGCTCGAACAGCTTGGCCGCAAGCGCCTTCTCAAGCTGGTCGAGCCTCCGGCCGACGGTCGCGTGGTTCAGCCCCAGCCGGCGGGCGGCGGCGAGGATCTGGCCGGCGCGGGCGACGGCGAGGAAGAGCCGGATATCGTCCCAGTTCACTTGCATTCACCTTCGAGCGGAGCGGGGACGCTGGTTTTCGCACAACGGATGCGCGTTGGCATGTCTTGATTCGGTCCCGGTTTGGCGGACACTGCGCGGCATATCGGATCAGGGAGACGGACATGACCAGCATCGGCCACTTCATCGACGGCAAGCGCGTGCCGGGCTCGGCCGGCCGCACGGCCGACATCTTCAACCCCGCGACCGGCCAAGTGACCGCGCAGCTGTCGCTCGCGACCGCCGCGGACCTCCAGTCTGCGGTGGACGCGGCGAAGGCCGCGCAGCCGGCCTGGGCCGCGACCAACCCGCAGCGGCGCGCCCGCGTTTTCATGAAGTTCGTGGCGCTGCTCAACGAGAACATGCAGGAGCTCGCCGAGCTTTTGTCCTCCGAGCACGGCAAGACGATTGAGGATTCCAAGGGCGACATCGTGCGCGGGCTCGAGGTCTGCGAGTTCGTCATCGGCATCCCGCATCTCATGAAGAGCGAGTTCACCGAGGGCGCCGGGCCGGGCATCGACATGTACTCGATCCGCCAGGCGGTCGGCATCGGCGCCGGCATCACGCCGTTCAACTTCCCGGCGATGATCCCGATGTGGATGTTCGCACCCGCCATCGCCTGCGGCAACGCCTTCATCCTGAAGCCGTCGGAGCGCGACCCGTCGGTGCCGATGCGCCTCGCCGAGCTGATGATCGAGGCCGGTCTTCCCAAAGGCATCCTGCAGGTCGTGAACGGCGACAAGGAGACCGTCGACGGCATCCTGCAGCACCCCGACATCTCGGCGGTGAGCTTCGTCGGCTCGACGCCGATCGCCGCCTATGTCTATGCCGAGGCTGCCAAATTCGGCAAGCGCGCCCAGACCTTCGGCGGCGCCAAGAACCACATGATCATCCTGCCCGACGCCGATCTCGACCAGGCGGTCGACGCGCTGATCGGCGCCGGCTACGGCTCGGCCGGCGAGCGCTGCATGGCGATCTCGGTGGCTGTGCCGGTCGGCGAGGCGACGGCGAACGCGCTGATCGAGAAGCTGGTCCCGAAGGTCGAGGCGCTGAAGATCGGCCCGGCGACCGATGCCTCCGCCGATTACGGCCCGGTGGTCACCAAGGCCGCCCAGCAGAAGATTCTCGGCCTGATCGAGCAGGGCGTTGCCGAGGGCGCCGACCTGAAGGTCGACGGGCGCGGGTTCAAGATGCAAGGCTATGAGGACGGCTTCTTCGTTGGCTCCTGCCTCTTCGACCACGTCACCCCCGACATGGAGATCTACAAGCAGGAGATCTTTGGCCCCGTCCTCTCGGTGATCCGCGCCAAGACCTACGAGGACGCGATCGCCTTGCCGATGAAGCACGAATACGGCAACGGCGTCGCGCTCTATACCCGCGACGGCGACGCGGCGCGCGATTTCGCCAGCCGCATCAATGTCGGCATGGTCGGCATCAACGTGCCGATCCCGACGCCGATGGCCTACCACTCCTTCGGCGGCTGGAAGCGCTCGTCTTTCGGCGACCTCAACCAGCATGGCCCGGATTCGATCAAGTTCTGGACCCGGACGAAGACCGTCACCTCGCGCTGGCCATCGGGCATCAAGGCGGGCGCCGAGTTCTCGATCCCGACGATCTCGCACTGAGGCTAGAGCGCCGTGCGTCCGTAAGGACGCACAAAGGACGCTCTATCTTTTGAACCTGGCGCCTCGGTCGATGACATGGTGTGCCGGCGAGGCCCCAGCGGTGACGCTGTTTCTTCGCCCCTCCGGGGAGAAGTGGCCGGCAGGTCGATGAGGGGTACGCCGGAAGACCACCGCGCGTCCCTCTCGGGCGAGGCGGCGGTGCTTCCCCTCATCCCGCTGCCGCGACCTTCTCCCCGGAGGGGAGAAGAAGGCAGCCTTACCGGCCGCGCCTTTCGCTATTCGGCGGCGGCCGCGATCTGCGCGGCGGCCACCGGCTCCTTCGCCTCGACCGGATCCGCCGGCTCCGGGATGGCCGCGGACGGCGCGAAGGCGCGGTTCCAGGCGTCGAGGGCGGCAATCTTGTAGGCTTCGGCGAGCGTCGGGTAGTTGAACGTCGACTCCATGAAGTAGTCGATGGTGCCCTTGAGGTTCAGCACGGCCTGGCCGATGTGGACGAGCTCGGTCGCGCCCTCGCCGATGATGTGGACGCCGAGGAGGCGCCGGGTCTTCTTGGAGAAGATCATCTTCATCATGCCGGTCTCAAGACCCATGATGTGGCCGCGCGAGGTCTCGCGGAAGCGGGCGATGCCGCACTCGTAGGCGATCCCGCGCTTGCGGACCTCCTCCTCGGTCATGCCCACGGTCGAGATCTCCGGGACGGAATAGATGCCATAGGGAAAGAATTCCGGCGGCGGCGGCGGGGCGAGGCCGAAGGCGTGGCAGGCGGCGAGCCGGCCCTGCTCCATCGACGTCGAGGCAAGGCTCGGAAATCCGATCACGTCGCCGGCGGCGTAGATGTGCGGCACCGAGGTCTGCAGGGTCTTCGGGTCCACCGTGATCCGGCCGCGGTGGTCACTGGCGATGCCGACGGCGTCGAGGTTCAGCCCGTCGGTCTCGCCGACGCGGCCGGCGGCGAACAGCAGCACGTCGCTGGTCACGTTGCGGCCGCTGGCGATCTCGCAATGCGGCCGGCCAGCATGGTCGAGCGCGACCGACGTCACCTCGGAGCCCAAGCGGATCGAGACGTTGCGGTCGCGCAGTTCGTGCACGAATTCCTCGATCAACTCCTTGTCGACGAAGTCGAGGAAGCTCTCGCGCGGCTCGATCAGCGTGACCGCGACATCGAGGGCGGAGAAGATGGTCGCGTATTCGACGCCGATGACGCCAGCGCCGACCACCGTCAGGCTGCGCGGCAGCTTGTCGATGGTGAGGATTTCGTCGCTGTCGAGCACGTTTGTGCCGTTGAACGGAATGTAGGCCGGGCGGAACGGCCGCGTGCCGCAGGCGATGACCACGAAGGCGGCGGTGTGCACCTCGGCCTCGGTCTCGCTTTCGCGGACCTCGACCTCGTGCGGGCCGAGGAACCGTGCCAGCCCTTGCACCGTCTGCACGTAGTTGCGGCTGAACTGGTGCTCGAGCACGTCGACCTCGTGCTCCAGCGTCTTGGAGGTGCGGGCGAGAAGGTCGGCGGCGGTGATGTCCTTCTTGACGCGGTAGGAGCGGCCGTAGAAGCCGCGCTCGCGCCAGCCAGTGAGGTTCAGCACGGTCTCGCGCATGGTCTTCGAGGGGATGGTGCCGGTGTGGACGGAGACGCCGCCGACCTCGGCGCGCTTGTCGACCACCAGCACGGTCTTGCCGAGCTTGGCGGCTTGGATGGCGGCGCGCCGGCCGGACGGGCCGCTGCCGATGACGATGAGGTCGTAGTCTGCCATGTCGGCACTCCTCGGAGCTTTCCGGGCTGCGGCGGGCCGCAGCGTCGCGCCTGCTTAACCCAGCAAGATTGCGTGAGGCCGACAGGATTCCGTCGCCTGCCGCACCGCAGCATGACGCTATAAGGAGGGCAAAGCATCCCGCGATCAAGGGCCCCGGCGCCCGCGGCCGTGCCTCATCGGCCGAGCCATGCCGGCGCCACGCCTGCGGTGGAACGGCCGGCAGCGGCGGGCGCGGCAAAAGATCGCCGCGGCGCGCCGACTGACGCTTTGACGGAGCCGGGGAAGCATGCTTCACATCCGGCCATGTGGCAGCGACGCATCGATTTCATCGCCCCGGCCGAGGCCGCGGCACGGTTGCGCGGGATGGGCGGGCTCGCCTTCCTCGACAGCGCCATGCCGCATGAGGGCCTCGGCCGCTACGCCTATGTCGCGGCCGCGCCCTTCGCCGCCTTCACCGTCGACGCCGAGGGCGCCGTGTTCGACGGCGTGCGGCTGGAGGGGCGCCCGCTCGACTGCCTGCGGGAGGTGATGCAGCGCTTCGCGATGCCGGCCGTGCCCGGCCTGCCGCCGTTCCAGGGTGGCGCGATCGGCGCCATCGGCTATGATTTCGCCCAGCATCTCGAGGAACTCGACCAACCGCCGGGGCTCGATCCAGAGGCGCCGTCGCTGCTCCTGCACTTTTACGACACAGTTCTCGCCTTCGACCTCGAGGCGGAAAGTGCAACCCTTCTCTCCTCAGGTTTCCCGGCGGCGGAAAGCGACCGCGCCGCCCGGGCCGAGGCCCGCATCAACGCGTTCCTTGCGGCGCTCGAACGGCCTGCGGAGCGAGCTCCCGCCGCCGGGAGTGCGACGCTCGCCTGGTCGTCGAACTTTACCCGCGTGCGCTACGAGGCGGCGATCGAGACCGTGCGGGAGTACATCCTTGCCGGCGACATCTACCAGGCGAACGTCGCCCAGCAGTTCACCGCGACGCTCCCCCCGAAGTTCGACGGTTTTGCCTTCTATGAGCGCCTGCGGGCGGCCAATCCGGCGCCGTTCGCCGCCTATCTCGAGTTTCCCGGCCTGACGATCGCCTCCTCCTCGCCCGAGCGCTTCCTGAAACTCTCGGGACGCAGCGTCGAGGCGCGGCCGATCAAGGGCACCGCGCCGCGCTCCGCCGACCCGGAGGAGGATGCAGCGCTCGGCGCCGCCCTTGTCGCCTCGGAAAAGGACCGGGCGGAGAACATCATGATCGTCGATCTCCTGCGCAATGACATCGCCCGCGTCGCGACGCCCGATTCGGTCGAGGTGCCGGTGCTCTGCGGCCTCGAGAGCTATGCGGGCGTGCACCATTTGACCTCGGTGGTCTCGGCGACGCTGCGCGGCGACGCCGACGGGCTCGACCTCATCGCGGCCGCCTTTCCCGGCGGATCGATCACCGGCGCGCCGAAAATCCGGGCGATGGACATCATCACCGAGATCGAGGCTACGGCGCGCGGCATCTATTGCGGCTCGATCGGCTATCTGGGCTTCGACGGCGCGCTCGACCTCAACATCGCCATCCGCACGGTGACGCTGGCGAACGGCCGCGCCACGCTGCAGGCCGGCGGCGGCATCACTGTCCTCTCCGACCCGGCCGCGGAATATGAGGAAACGCTGACCAAGGCCGCGCGGGTGTTTGCCGCTTTCGAGGCTGCGCCTGCCGAAGGCAAGGGCGAGCCCGCGCCCGTGCCGGCCGGGGACGCCGCATGATCCTTGTCGTCGACAATTACGATAGCTTCGTCTTCAACGTCGCCCGCTATGTCGAGCGCGCGGGCGGCCGGACCGATGTGATGCGCAACGACAAGGTCACGGTCGACGAGATCGTGGCGAGGGCGCCGCGCGCCATCGTCGTCTCGCCCGGCCCTTGCAGCCCGGCCGAGGCGGGGGTCTCGCTGGAGCTGATCGAGAAGTTGTCGGGCACGGTGCCGATCCTCGGCGTGTGCCTCGGCCACCAGTGCATCGGCGAGGTTTTCGGCGGCAAGGTCGAGCGGGCGCGCCGGCCGCTGCACGGCCGCGCCTCGGCGATCCGGCACGACGGCCGGGACCTCTTCGCCGGCGTGCCGAGCCCGATGCAGGCGGGGCGCTATCACTCGCTGATCGTCGAGGAAACCGAGGCGATGGCCGGGCAACTCGTCGTCGATGCCCGTTCGGAGGAGGGGGAGGTGATGGGCTTGCGGCACCGCGAGCACCCGACCTTCGGCATCCAGTTCCACCCGGAATCGGTGCTGACGCCCGAGGGCCTCACCCTCTTCAAGAATTTTCTCGGGCTTGCGGAGCGCTGGCATGCAGACCGTCTGGACTAAGGGCGGCTTCGTGCCCGCCGACACCGCGGTCGACGCGCGCGACCGTGGCTTCCTGCTCGGCGACGGCCTGTTCGACACGGCGCTGGCGATCGGCGGCACCGTCTTCCGGCTGAAGCAGCACGTGGCGCGGCTGGCGGCGGCGCTGGAACTCGTGGAAATTCCGGTCGAGGCCGCCGAGATCGAGGCGGCGATGACGGCGCTGGCGGAGCGCCAAGGTGACGGCTCGATCCGCCTCACCGTGACCCGCGGTCCCGGCCAGCGCGGGCTTCGCTTGCCGTCCGAGCCGGCGCCGCTGATTCTGGGCTCCAGCGCACCGCTGACGCCCTCGCTGATGTTCGCCCCGATCCGCTGCGCGATGGCCGAGGTGCGCCGCAACGAGACCTCGCCGCTGTCGCGGATCAAGAGCCTTGGCTATCTCGACGCCATCCTCGCCTCACGCCGGGCGGAGCGGGAAGGGGCGAGCGAGGCGCTGTTCCTCAACACCAAGGGCGTCGTCGCCTGTTCCTCGCTCGGCAATCTCTTCGTCGCCGAGGGCATGGACCTCGCGACCCCGCCGCTGAAGGATGGCGTCCTGCCCGGCATCACCCGTGGCTGGGTGATCGAGGAGGGCGAGGATTTCGGCCTGCGCCCGATCGAGCGCTCGGTCACGCCGAAGAGCCTCGACGCCGCCGACGGGCTGTTCCTCACCAACAGCCTGCGGCTGATCTCGCCGATGACGCTGTCTGGAAAGGCGGAGAGCGCCGACGTGCCGGAGGCGGTCCGCCAGTTGATGATCGGGCTCTGCGAGGCGATCGCCCGCGACTGCGGCAAGGACCCGCGCGACCTCGGCGCGAAGCTGCCAGGCTAAGGCGCTTCGGACGTCAGCGCCGCCCGGCGCCGCCGGCGAGCAGCCAGGCTGGATCGAACCATGTATCGGCCGGGCCGTCATAGGGCACGCGGTTGATGTCCCAGTGCCGGACGAAGGGGGCGTAGACGTCCCAGACCCGCGGGCCGCCGCCGACATAGACGACGCGGTCGGGGAAGCGCGACAGCACTTCCTGCGGGTCCTCGTGCGAGCGGATTTCGACGATGGTGCGGTCGAGCTTCACGAAGGGCGGGAAGGACGCCACGGTGCGCGGGCCGGCGATCAGCACGTGGCCGCGGCTGACCTCGAAGAAGCGCTCGACGTCCTCGACGAAGGGACGGCCGGGATTGCCTTCCCAGGGCAGCACGCCGTCGAGGCCCAACTGGCCGCTATGGCCGATGGCACAGATCACCCTGATATCGGCCATGTCTTTCTCCGTTGAACGTCGCCGCGATCCACGCCAGCCTGCACAAACCCGCTACAACCGAACGAAATCGTACGGGGGCTGCCGCAACGAAAGGCTGAATTGTCAGTCGTGCATAGCGGCGGTATGAAGGACTTCGCGCAAATTGCAACGATCGGTCGCACGACTTGAATTGATGAAGGATTAACACTCCACAGCGACCGTTTCTGCCGATTTGGATCTTTGCTCTTATGGAAGATACCCGGACTTTGACTCCCAGCTTGATCAATGGGCGTAATTCGCCGGTGTCGAGCGGGGCCGATACCAGCCATATCGTCCCGTCGCTGCTCTCCATCGCTAAGTCGACCCGCGCCTTCCTCACCTTGGTGCTCAGCGAAATCGACCTGCATCCCGGCCAGGACCAGCTGCTCAACAGGCTGGAGCGGGACGCGCCGGTCAGCGTTTCGGCGCTCGCCGACCAGCTCGCCGTTCGCCCGTCGACCGTCTCCAAGATGCTCGACCGGCTGATCGAGAAGAAGCTGGTGCTGCGGGCCGCAAGCAACCGCGATGCCCGGCGCACCATGGTGATGCTGACCGAGGAGGGCGAGGCGGCCAAGGCCGCTGTCAAGGTGATCTGGGACCGGCTGGAAGCCGATCTCGTCAGTTCGCTGAGCCTTGCCGACGTCGCCCGGGTGACCTCGGTTCTGGACCAGGTCGACGATCTCCTCAGCGCCAAGCTGCGCCGGCTTCGCTAGCGCCCTACGGGTTTTCTCTGGGCTCTTCCTGCCAAGGCACGTGCGTGGTGCGCCGGTTTGACTTCCTCCCGCCCGGTCTCCTACAGCATCCCCCGGAAACCGGAGCGTTTTCCGGGGGCGCCGTTCTCAAGGAACGGGCGGCCGCCTGGAGCGGCAGCGTTCCCGTGGCGCCTTTTTCCCGGCGGCCGGCGGGCGGAGGAGACGGACATGACCGAGACGGTAACGCTGAAGACGGGCTCGATCGAGGTCGTCGTCCTCACGGCGGGGGCGTCGATCCAGTCTGTCCACCTCGCCGGGGTCGCGCATTCGCTGGTGCTCGGCACGCCCGACGCGTCCTTCTACGGGCCGGCCAACCGCGCCTTTCTCGGCGCCACCATCGGCCGCAATGCCAACCGCCTCGGCGGTGGCCGCCTGCCGGTCGACGGGACGGTGCACCAGCTCTCGATCAACGAGCCGCCGAACCAGCTGCATGGCGGCACGACAGGCTTATGGGCGCGCGAATGGACCATCGCGGAAAGCCGAGCGGACCGGGTGGTCATGACCCTCGTCTCGCCCGACGGCGCGGACGGCTATCCCGGCACCGCCAGCGTCCGGGCGATCTTCGCCGTCGAGGATTCCGGCACCCTCGTCATCCGCTACGAGGGAACGGTCGACCGGCGCAGCGTCCTCAACATGACGTCGCATCTCTATCTCAATCTCTCCGGCGAGGCTTCCACCCGCGATCATCTGCTGCAGGTCGGGGCCGAGGCCTATCTGCCGGTCGATGCGGCGCTGATCCCAACCGGCGCGGTGCAGCCGGTGGAGGGGACGGGCTTCGACTTCCGGACGCCCCGGCGTCTTTCCGACGGGCCGGACATGCTGGACCATAACTTCTGCCTCGACGGCGGCCGCACGGCCCGGCCGCGGCCGGTGGCGACGGTGCGCGGCGGCGGCGTCGAGCTCGAGCTTTCCACCACCGAAAGAGGCCTGCAGGTCTATGACGGGGCGCTGTTCGACGGCACGATCACCGGCCTCGACGGGCAAGGGATCGCCGCCTATGGCGGCATCGCCTTCGAGCCGCAGGAGTGGCCGGACGCGCCGAACCAGAAGGATTTTCCGCCGACGCTGCTCGGCCCCGGCGACGCCTACGCCCATGAGAGCGTCTACCGCTTCCGCCGCGTCTGACCCGGGGCGGCGACGCTTCATTCTCGCCAGCCGTGGCCGGACCCGTGGTCCGTCAGCCGAGGCGCACCGGAGGGTCGAGCCGGCCGCGGCATCCGATGTCGATGATGAAGGTCTTGCCGGACTGCGGGTGGCGGGCGAGCTCCTCAGGGCTCAGCTCGTCGCGCGCGGTGGTGATGGCGAGCCAGGAGAGGGTCGGGCCGCAGAAGGCCGGGCAGGTGGTGTTCGGGCCGCCGGTGGCGATCTCGCCGAGGAGGGTGGCGTCGCGGTCGAAGATGTCGACGCGCGCGCCGCCCCAGCGGGCGCTATAGAGGCGACCGTCGCGATCGAGGACGGCGCCGTCCGGACCGCTGGGATCGCCGGGGACCGCCTGGTGGAACACTTCCGGCTCGCCCATCGGCAGGCCTGTCGCGGGGTCGGTGGCGACTCGCCAGATCGTGCCGCGCGGGGTGTCGGAGAAATGCGCGTAGCTGCCATCCTCGGCAAAGCAGATCGCATTGCCGACGGTGAGGCCGGTGTAGAGCTGGCGCAGTTCCCCCTTGAAGAACCAGTAGATCGACCCGGCGCCCTCGGTCTTGTCGAGCGCCATGGTGGAGCACCAGAAGGCGCCGCAAGGATGCGTGCGGCCGTCATTGCTGCGCAGGTCCGGCCGGTCCGCCTCGATTGCCGCCAGCCGCTCCAGCGCGCCGTCGGAGCGCTGACGACGCCAGAGGCCGCTGGCGAGGAAAACCATGTCGCTCTCGGCATCGACTGCCGCGCCGGCCGAGCCCATCTCGGGCAACGGCTCCTCGGTCGTCATGTTTGTGACGAAGTCGTGGGTAAGCTTCTTCTGGCCGGGAATATCGAACCAGGCGAGTGCCCCGGTCATTGGGTTCACGGCAATTCCCTCGCCGAGCACCGCCGCCACCTCGCTCAATACGCCCGCAACCTGCCGCATCTTTCCTCGTCCCAAACCGCTTCGATCCTTCGTCAACGCTTTGGTCACGCAGATGGCGCATTAGAGCGTTATTAAGAGTCCCAATCGCCAGCCACTCGCTATGCAATGCGCAGAATTGTGCATATGCTAAGGGAGTGAGCAGCTGCACTATAAAAAGATCGATCTAGTTGAAACAGCGTCCCTATTTCTCCCGCCGCACCGCCCTGAAGATGGGCGTCGCCGCCGCCGTAATGGCGGCCGCCGCCGGCCCTGGTGCCGCGCAGGAATCGGCGCCTCCGCCGGCTCCCGTCCCGCCGGCGCCCACGCCCCCGGCTCCGCCGGCGCCCGGCGCCGAGACGACGGTGATCGACAATTTCGACTTTGAGTCCTTCTCGGCGATGATGCGTAAGCGGGCGGAGACGCCCTATGTCGAGAACGAGGCGGCGCTGCCGGAAGCGCTGACCAATCTCACCTATGACGAACATCGCGCCATCCGATTCCGGCCGGATCATGCGCTGTGGCAAGGCGATCCGCTTAGCTTTCAGCTGCAGGCCTTCTATCCCGGCGCGCGGGTCAGCGACACCACGCGGATCTATCTCGGCGACGGCAAGCGCTTCGAGCTGAAGGCCTTCTCCGGCGCCGATTTCGAATACCGCGCGCCGCTCGATCCAACGATCTTCCAGCGCATCACGCTTCCGGGTGTGGCAGGCTTCCGCCTGCACTACCCGCTTCAGCGTCCGGATTATTTCGACGAGCTCGTCACCTTCCTTGGCGCCAGTTATTTCCGGGCGCTCGGCATGGGCAACCGCTACGGCCTGTCGGCGCGGGGCCTTGCCATCAACACCGCGACACAGACGGCGGAAGAGTTTCCGCATTTCAGCGCCTTCTACATCGTCAAGCCGGAGCCGGGCGTGAATACCATCCAGCTCTTCGCCGAGCTGGACAGCCCGAGCCTTACCGGCGCCTACGCCTTCACCATCACGCCTGGCCCGGAGACGCTGATCGACGTCACCGCACGGTTGAACTTCCGCAACGCCGTCGACCGTCTCGGCGTCGCGCCGCTGACCTCGATGTTCACCTTCGGCGAAAACGACCGTCGCAACCGCGACGATTTCCGCCCGGAAGTGCACGATAGCGATGGCCTGTCGATCCACCGGCGCAATGGCGAGCGACTATGGCGCCCGCTGAAGAACCCCGAATCCCTGGCGCTGTCCTATTTCCAGGAAACGTCGCCGGCGGCTTTCGGCCTGATGCAGCGCGACCGTGACTTCTCGCACTACGAGGACATTGAGTCGCGCTACGAGCTTCGCCCGTCGCTGATGATCGAGCCGCTCGGCGACTGGGGTCGCGGCATGGTCGAGCTGGTCGAGATTCCAACCAACTCCGAGATCAACGACAACATCGTCGCCTTCTGGGTGCCGGAGAAGAAGCCCGATGCCGGCAGCCAGTACGAATTCCGCTACCGCATGCGCTGGGGCAATGTCGTGGAGGAGGCCGCGGGCCTCGCCTATGTCGCCGGCACCTATGGTGGCGTCGGTGGCAACGCGGCCGACGAGACGCCGCCGAACACGCGCCGCTTCGCGATCAACTTCATCAAGGGCACCATCGGCAACCTGCCGGCGGACGCCGTGCTGGATGCCATCATCGACACGCCCGACAATGCCAAGCTGGTGCACACGGCGCTCGATCGCCTGCCGGACGGCGGATGGCGCCTGTCGCTCGAGATTCAGAAGCTGAACTCCGCCCCGGTGGAACTGCGGGCGAAACTTTCAATGCTGCAACGCATTGTCACTGAAACATGGCTCTATCAATGGACGGATGCCGTATGACCGTGTTCGCAACACTCCCCGAGAAAACCGTACCGCTCGACCGTGTCGCCCCCTTGCCGCGTCATCCGGTTCGCAGTCTTCGTACATCCGGCACGCTCCTTGGACGTCCCGATCTCTCGGATGAAGCGCTTCTGGCGGCGATCGCCGAGCGTTTGGTCTTCGAGGGTCGTGATCCGTCACACGCCCCTGGCGTGCTGAAGGCAGCTATCGCAGGCAAGCCGCTCGCGCTGGCCATGCTGCGCAAGCTGGTCCTGCCGGCGCCGCAGTCGGCGCTGGTCATGCCGATCCAGTCGATCCTGCGGGAGCGTTCGCCCGAGCGCTCGGCTTCCCCCTGGTCAAAGCTCGTCTCGTTCGGCCGCTGATCTCGGCCGCCAAGCGCTAATTCTGCTAGCTGGCTGCTGGTTCTTTGTTGCTTCTCTTCGTCTGAGCCGTTTTGCGGCCGGGTGGCGGGATGCACGGGAAATTGATAAAGCTACGCGAGACTTCGCACTTCCGGGCCAGGACGCCGTTCCTGGCGTCATGCTTCGTCCGACAATAGGCCGCCCCTTGATCGCCTTTCGCCGTTTCTGCTTCGCCGCCACCGCGGTGATCCTCGCGCTCATCGCCGGCGGACTGTTCGCGTCGATCGTCACCGCCAGCGGCACCAGCCGGCTGCAGGTGCTGCAGGTCTCGCTGCTGACCATCTGCTGCGTCTGGTTGGCATGGGGTTTCAATACCGCCGTCACCGGCATCCTGTCGGGCATCGGCGAGCGCAAGTCGGTCTCCATTCCCTCGCGTTCCAGCCCCAACCGCACCGCCATCCTCGTCCCCGTCTACAACGAGGACCCGAAAGCGGTTTTCGGCCGGATCGCGGCGATGATGGAGGGCCTCAGGGCAATCAAGCGTCTCGACGGCTTCGACTTCCACGTCCTCAGCGATTCCACGAAGGCGGAGTTCGTCGAGGCGGAGCGCCGGGCAACCTTCGTGCTGGCCGCCGAGCTGGAAGTCGCGGGGCACCTCTACTACCGCAACCGCGTCAAGAACATCGGTCGCAAGGCCGGCAATGTCGGCGACTTCGTCACGACGTCGGGCGGCGCCTACGCCTACATGCTGGTGCTCGATGCCGACAGTCTGATGCGGCCGCAGACCATTCTCGAAATGGTCAACCGCATGGATGCCGATCCCGAGCTCGGCCTGCTGCAGACGCAGCCGCTGATCATCGGCCGCCGCACGCTGTTCGGGCGCGCGCTGCAGTTCTCTGCCGCGCTGTTCTCGCCGGTGTTCTCGCGCGGCATCGCCGCGCTGCAGGGCCGCGAGGGGCCGTTCTGGGGCCACAACGCGATGATCCGGGTGAAGGCCTTCGCCGATTGCTGCGGCCTGCCCTCGCTGCCGGGCAAGGCGCCTTTCGGCGGCCACATCCTCAGCCACGACTTCGTCGAGGCCGCACTGCTCGCCCGCGGCGGCTACCGTGTCCGGCTGGATCCCGACCTCGAGGGTTCCTACGAGGAAGCCCCGTCCAACCTCATCGAATATGCCAAGCGTGACCGTCGCTGGTGCCAAGGCAACCTGCAGCACGGCAGGCTGATCACGGCGCCGCAGCTGAACCTCTGGAGCCGCATTGCGCTGGTCTGCGGCATCATGGCCTATGCCGCGTCGCCGATCTGGCTGATGTTCCTGATCGTCTCGCTGCTCGACCCGATCATCGCCGCCGAGCCGAACTATTTCCCCGCCGACTCGCTGTTCCCCGTCTTCCCGACTCCCGAGACCGGCAAGGCGCTGCTGCTCCTGTTTGGCATCTTCCTGCTGCTGCTCTTGCCGAAGACGCTGATCGCCTTCGCGAGCGCCTTCGGCTCCAAGCGCAAGTCGTTCGGCGGTGCCTGGCAGGTGCTGGCGGGTGCCACCGCCGAGCTCGCGATGACCTCGACGCTGGCGCCGATCATGATGATGTTCCAGTCGAAGGCCGTCGGCGAGATCCTGATCGGTGCCGACAGCGGCTGGCCGGCCACCGAGCGCGAAGACGGCAGCTTGCCGCTGCGCGATTCCTTCAAGGCCAGCTGGTACATGGTCATCGCCGGCACCGCGCTGCTTCTCGCGACCTTCTTCTACTCGCCGAACCTCTTCCTCTGGGTCTGCCCGATCGCCGTCCCGCTGATGTTCTCTCCTCTGCTCATCAGCCTGTCCGGCAATCCGCAGCTCGGCGATTTCGCGCGCCGCCACGGCCTCTTCGCCACGCCCTTCGAGCTCGACCCGGAGCCCGTCGTCCGCGCGTCCGAATCCTGGCGTCGCCGGCTGGAAAATATTCTCGACGGCCATGCTGTCGACAAGGAGACCCGCCAGGCTCCGGTCCTGGCTGCCAATCCGGCCTGATCGACGACGATCGTCACCGGCAGCGTGGCATCTCCACTATGCCGATAGCCTTCGGAGCCGAAGAACGCATGCCGTCAGAGACAGCCGTCCCGCCGCCGAAACCCGTCAGAGACCAGCGGGTCGACTTCTACCGCGGCATCGCGCTCGCGATGATTTTCGTCAACCACGTGCCCGGCAACATCTGGGAGAACTACACCTCCCGCAATTTCGGCTTCTCCGATTCCGCCGAGCTCTTCGTCTTCCTCGCCGGGTTCGCCTCGGCCTTCGCCTATGCCAAGCCCTTCCTCGGCGGGGCGCGGCTGGTGACGCTGCTGAAAGCCTGGCGGCGGGCGGGCGTCCTCTACCTCGTCCACATCATGCTGACGATGTTCGCCATCGGCCTGTTCTGCTGGGCGGCGCTCGCTTTCGGGCGCGGCGACATGCTGCTGCATTTCGGGCTCGAGACCTTCATCACCCGGCCGATCGAGGCGCTGGTCGGGGTCATCACGCTCTCGCACCAGCTCGGCTACGTGAACATTCTGCCGATGTATTCGGTGATCCTCCTAATGCTGCCGGTGCACCTTCTCCTGGTGAAGCTCGTCGGGCGGCACGGCATGCTGCTGGCGTCGGGCCTGTTCTGGCTGCTCACCGGACTTTACCGGCTCGACATTCCGAACTTCCCCTATCCCGGCGGCTGGTTCTTCAACCCGCTGGCCTGGCAGTTCATCTTCGCCATCGGCCTGTGGTGCGGCCTGTCGAAATGGCAGCGGTCGCAGCCGGCGGTGCCATATAACGGCACTCTCTACACGCTCGCGATCGCCTATCTCGTCGGCGCCTACGTGTTCGTTGGCCTCGATGCCTGGGGCTCGGAGCGGCTGCTCGGCTGGCCGTTCCTGATCAGCTATTTCGACAAGACCTTCGTCACGCTGCCGCGGCTGCTGCATCTCCTGGCGATGATCTACGTCTTTGCGCACGCGCCGCTCACCTCGCCGCTGCAGCGGGTCGGCGCGAACAACCCCTTCACCCTTCTCGGACGTCATTCCCTACCGGTGTTTGCGCTGGGAACTGCGTTGTCGCTGATCGCGCAGATTGTGCATTTCGGCCGGCCCTCGACCTTCCTCTACGACTCGGTCCTGATCGGCGTGGGCTTGGCTCTGCACTTTGCCCTCGCCGCCTATCTCGACTGGTGGAAGCGCACCAAGCCAGCGCCGAAGGCGGCACCGCGTCCGGTTGTCGCAACGCCCGTCGCGTCGCCGTTTGTCGGGACCATTGCGCCGAAGCAAAGCGAGGCGCTCGCGTCGACGCCGACGGCCTGAGCAACATCAAATAAAACCGCTGATATGTGTCGTGCCGCTTCGCTGCGACTTGCCGGCACTGGCCTGCTGCTATTCATCAGCCCTTCGTACGATTGCGGCTGACGGCAAAAGCGTTAAGCGTGCAACCGAACTCTGGGAGGAAACGCGGTGGCGACGACAAGCAATGACATGGGGCGAGGCGGCTGGCTGTCGCGGTCCCGCACGGTGGCCGAGCCCGGCTTCAACCGCTGGCTGGTGCCCCCGGCCGCGCTCTGCGTGCATCTGTGCATCGGCCAGGCCTACGCCTTCTCGGTGTTCAACAAGCCGTTGTCGCTGCTGATCGGCGGTACCGAGCCCGCCGTCGGGCAAGACTGGACGATCCCCTCGCTCGGCTGGATCTTCTCGATCGCCATCGTCTTCCTCGGCCTGTCGGCGGCCTTCGGCGGCGCCTGGGTCGAGCGGGTCGGGCCGCGCCGGACCATGGCGACGGCCGCCTGCTTCTTCGGCGGCGGCTTCCTCGTCGCCGCGCTCGGCATCTCCACCCACCAGCTCTGGCTGGTCTATCTCGGCTATGGTGTGCTCGGCGGCTGCGGCCTCGGCCTCGGCTACATCTCGCCGGTCAAGACGCTGATGACCTGGTTCCCGGACCGGCCGGGCATGGCCACCGGCATGGCGATCATGGGCTTTGGCGGCGGCGCCTTCATCGCCTCGCCGCTCTCGGTCTACCTGATGAGCCAGTTCAGCGTCGCCGGCACCTTCGTCGCGATGGGCCTGATCTACTTCGTCTACATGATGGTCGGCGCGACCCTGGTGCGCGTGCCGCGCGAGGGCTGGCTGCCGGAAGGCTATGTGCCCGCGACGAAGTCGAGCGGCCTCGTCACCTCCGCCAATGTCCATGTCGACGAGGCGCTGAAGACGCCGCAGTTCTGGCTGCTCTGGGGCGTGCTCTGCCTCAACGTCACGGCCGGCATCGGCGTGCTCGGCCAGGCCTCGCTGATGAGCCAGGAAATGTTCCCGGGTATCATCACCCCCGCCGCGGCCGCCGGCTTCGTCGGCCTGCTCAGCCTGTTCAACATGGCCGGGCGATTCTTCTGGGCCTCGACCTCGGACTATATCGGCCGGCGCAACACCTACATGATCTTCTTCGCCCTCGGCGTCGTGATCTACGCGCTGGTGCCGACCGCCGGGCAGATGGGCTCGATCGTCCTGTTCGTGCTGCTCTACGCCATCATCCTGTCGATGTACGGCGGCGGCTTCGCCACCATCCCGGCCTATCTCCGCGACGTGTTCGGCACCAAATATGTCGGCGCGATCCACGGGCGGCTCCTCACCGCCTGGTCGGTGGCGGGCGTCGCCGGGCCGGTGCTCGTCAACTACATCCGCGAGTACCAGATCGCCAACGGCGTGGCGAAGGCCGACGCCTATACGGTGACGATGTACATCATGGTTGGCCTCCTGGCGGTCGGCTTCCTCCTGAACTTCCTGATGAAGCCGGTCGCCGCCAAGCACCACCTGCCGGCCGATCCCCGTCCGCTGGCCGCCTGAGGAGAGAGCGATGAACGAGAAAATCACCACCAGCCCGATCCTCGTGGCGCTCGCCTGGATCTTCGTCGGCCTGCCGCTCGCCTGGGGCGTCGTGATGACGCTGAAAAGCGCGATGGCGCTGTTCGCCTGAAACAACAACGCCCGCGCCGGGGGACGGCGCGGGCGTCTGTCAGACTGAGGAAAGGCCGGATGCCGCAGGGCGTCCGGCCTTTCTGCGTTGGACTACTTGCCGGTGGGGGCCTTGATCTCGGGATAGGTCTTGCGGTTGCGCAGGGCCTCCTCGATCTCGTCCTGCTGGACGCGCTGGGCGCCCTGGTCCTTCATCCGGTCCTCGTCGTCTGGCTGGTCCTGCTGATTGTCGAATTCGTCGGTGGGAATGCGGCTCATGGTGATCTCTCCTCTATGCACCTGACATAGGGCCCGCCCGCCGGGTGTCACGGGTGGGCGGGTTAGAGAAGGCGTCTGCTAGGGGCGGATCGCCCTGGCTTCCGCTCGGGTTTGTCCGCTGGTACGACGTCGGGGCCGAAGCATTCATCCGGAGGACACATGCTGAAGACGATACCGCCGATCATCGGCAGCGAACTGCTGGCGATCCTCGCCGAGATGGGCCATGGCGACGAACTGGTGCTCGCCGATCGCAATTTCCCGGCCGTCTCGACCGCCAGGGCCACCGTCAGCGGCAAGCTGGTGCAGCTGGCCGGGGTCGACACGACGGAGGCGGCCCGCGCGATCCTGACGCTGCTGCCGCTCGACAGCTTCGTCGATCAGCCGGTGCGGCGCATGGCGGTCGTCGGCGACCACGAGGCGGTGCTCGAGGTGCACGCCGACATGCAGGCGGTGGTCGATGCCGCCGAGGGCAAGAGCATCGGGATCGAGAAGGTCGAGCGCTTCGCCTTCTACGAGGCGGCGCGCCGCGCCTATGCCGTGGTGCAGACCACGGAGTCGCGGCCCTATGGCTGCTTTCTCCTGAAGAAGGGCGTCGTCTTCGACTGAAGCCCCGCCGTTCAGGAGCTCAGACGAGGTCCCACACGAACTGCAGCGCCACGACGAGGAGGAAAATGCCGAAGGCCAGCTGCAGGCGGCGCTTCGACAGGCGGTGCGCCAGCCGCGCGCCGATCGGGGCGACGAGCATGGCCGCCGGCGCCACGATCAGCGTCGCGGCGAGACTGACATAGCCGAGGCTGAAGGCGGGCAGGCGCGGATCGCCCCAGCCCGCGACGCCATAGGAGACGAGGCCGGGGATGGCGATGATGACGCCGACGCCGGCGGAGGTCGCCACCGCCTGGTGCATCGAGCGGCCCCAGGCGGTCATGAAGGTGTTGTTGAGGACGCCGCCGCCGATCCCCATCAGCGCCGACAGGAGCCCGATGAGGAAGCCGGCGAGCGAGCGTCCGACAAGGCCGGGTAGGTCGGTGCCGAAGCTCAGCGGCAGCCGGCCGATGATCATCTTCAGCGCCAGCACGAACGCGATGGCGGCAAAGATCCCCTTTAGCGCGGCGGTGGAGGAGTAGGCCGCGACCACTGTGCCGGCGATGACGCCGAGCGGCACTGCCACCACCCATTCGCGCAGCAGCGCCATGTCGACCATGCCGGGATGGCGCCGGTGCGCGGCGAGCGAGCGCAGCGCCGTCGGCACGATGATCGCCAGCGAGGTGGCAATCGAGAGGTGCATGGTGATCGCCGGGTCGACGCCGAGCAAGGTGAAAGTGTGGTAGAGCACCGGCACGAAGATCGCCCCGCCGCCGACGCCGAACAGCCCGGCGAGCAGCCCGCCGAGCACGCTGGCGGCAAGGAGGGTGAGGAGCATGGGGACGAGGAGGGCGATGTCGGGCATCCCCGCTCTTACGGGCCCGCACCCCCGCCGGCAATGCCGCATCGTAAGCATGGGGCCGACGCGCCTCTGCGGCCAGGTCGCCGGCGTTGGGACCGGGCCGGGGCGAAGCTGTCCCGGTGCCCTCGATCGCCCGTTGGCGGTTGATCCGCTCCGGCCTAGCCGTGGTTGATCATGACGTGGCGGACGACCGTGTAGTCCTCGAGGGCGTATTGCGACATGTCCTTGCCGTAGCCCGAGCGCTTCAGGCCGCCATGCGGCATCTCGTTGACCAGCATGAAATGGGTGTTCACCCAGGTGCAGCCGTAGCGCAGCCGCGCCGCCGTCGCCATCGCGCGCGAGACATCCTTCGTCCAGACCGAGGAGGCGAGGCCGTAGTCGGAATCGTTCGCCCAGGCGACCGCGTCGTCGGTGTCGGAAAAGCGGGTGACCGAGACCACCGGGCCGAATACCTCGCGCCGGACGATCTCGTCGTCCTGCCGGGCGCCGGCGATCACCGTCGGCTGGAAGTAGAATCCGCGATCGCCCGCGACCTTGCCGCCGGCGGTGACCTCGACGTGCTTCAATTCCGTGGCGCGGTCGACGAAGCCGGTGACGCGGTCGCGCTGGCGGCCGGAGATCAACGGGCCGATCTCGTTCTCCGTGTCGTCGGCGAGGTCGTAGCGGATGCCGTTGACCGCCGAGGAGAGGTCGGCGACGAGGTTGTCGTAGATCTTCCCGCCGGCATAGATGCGGCAGGCGGCGGTGCAGTCCTGGCCGGCATTGTAGAAGCCGAAGGCGCGCAGCCCCTCGACCACGGCCGACAGGTCGGCATCGTCGTAGACGATGACCGGCGCCTTGCCGCCGAGCTCCAGATGCGTGCGCTTGACCGTCGTCGCTGCCGCCTGCAGCACCTTCTGGCCGGTGCCGACATCGCCGGTGATCGAGACCATGTCGATGCCGGGATGGTGGATCAGCGCATTGCCGACGCTGGCGCCGCGGCCGAGGATGACGTTGACGACGCCCTCCGGCAGGATGTCCGCGAGAAGGCGCGCAAACTTCAGCGCGGTCAGCGGCGTCTGCTCGGAGGGCTTGAAGACCACGGTGTTGCCGCCGGCGATCGCCGGCGCGAGCTTCCAGGCCATCATCATCAGCGGGTAGTTCCACGGCGCGATCGAGCCGACGACGCCGACGGGATCGCGCCGGATCATCGAGGTATGGCCGGGCAGGTACTCGCCCGCGACCTGGCCCGGCAGCGTGCGCACCGCCCCGGCGAAGAAGCGGTAGCAGTCGGCGATGGCCGGGATCTCGTCGTTGAGGACGGCGTTGATCGGCTTGCCGCAGTTCAGCGATTCCAGCGCGGCAAAGCCTGCTGCGTCCGCCTCGATCGCATCGGCGATCTTCAGCAGATAGCCGGCGCGCTGGGCGGGCGTCGTGCGCGACCACGTCTCGAAGGCTCTCGTCGCCGCCGCGACCGCCGCGTCCACCTGCGCGGCGGAGGCTTCCGTAAGGGTGAGGATGGTCTCGCCGGTGCGCGGGTTGAGGACGGCCTCCTCGGTCTCCGTGCCGGCTGTGAAGGCCGTGCCGATCAGCATCTCGGTGTCCATGAGAGTCTCCGTTATTTGCCGGCGCCGGCGACGCTGTCGCCATCGCGGGTGAGGTAGAAGGCGGCGAGAATCGGCAGGAAGGTGACGAGCACCACGACCAGCGCGACGACGTTGGTCACCGGGCGCTGCCGCGGGCGGATCAGCTCCTCCAGCATCCACAGCGGCAAGGTCTGCTGCTGGCCGGCGGTGAAGGTGGTGACGATCACCTCGTCGAAGGACAGCGCGAAGGCGAGCATGCCGCCGGCGAGCAGCGCCGTGCCGATGTTCGGCAGCACCACGTGCCGGAAGGTCTGGAAGCCGTCGGCGCCAAGGTCCATCGAGGCCTCGATCAGCGAGCCCGACAGCCGCCGGAACCGCGCCACCGCATTGTTGTAGACGACGACCACGCAGAAGGTCGCGTGGCCGAGCACGATGGTCCAGAACGAGAAGGGGATGTCGGCGATCGAGAAGGCCGAGCGCAGCGCGATGCCGGTGATGATGCCGGGCAGAGCGATCGGCAGGATGACGAGGAGCGAGATCGTCTCGCGGCCGAAGAATTTCGTCTGGCTGACGGCGGCAGCGCAGAGCGTGCCGAGCACCAGCGCGATTGTCGTCGAGACCGACGCCACTTGGACCGAGAGCTTCAGCGCGGCCCAGACGTCCGGCCGGTCCCAGGTCACCGCGAACCATTTCAGCGTCAGGCCGGGCGGCGGCCAGACGAAGCTCTTCTCCTCGGTGGTGAAGGCGTAGACGAAGATGATCGCGAGCGGCGCCAAGAGGAAGACGAGCCCGGCGCCGGCGGCAAGCTTCAGGCCGAGCGGGGCGGGGGCGGCCTCAGAGCGCATCGAACGCCCCTTGGCGCTTCGCCATCCAGAGATAGAGGCCCATGATGACGATCGGCACCACGGTGAAGGCGGCCGCCAGCGGAATGTTTCCGGCGGTGCCTTGCTGGGTGTAGACGGCTTGGCCGATGAACAGGCGGGACGAACCGACGATCTGCGGGATGATGTAGTCGCCGAGGGTCAGCGAGAAGGTGAAGATCGAGCCGGCGATGATGCCCGGCAGCGCCAGCGGGAAGATCACGTGCCGGAACGTCTCGGACGGCGTCGCGCCAAGGTCGGCGGAGGCGTCGGTGAGGTTGACCGGCACCCGCTCGAGCGCAGCCTGCGTCGGCAGGATCATGTAGGGCAGCCAGATGTAGACGAAGACGAGGAAGGTGCCGATGTAGCTGACCGACAGCGAGTTGCCGCCGATGCCGGGGATACCGAGCACCGCGTCGAGCACCGGCGTCAGGTGGAGCGTCTGGAACAGCCAGGTGAGGATGCCCTCCTTGGCGAGGATCAGCTTCCAGGCATAGACCTTGACGAGGTAGCTCGACCACAGCGGCAGCATCACGCAGAGGTAGAACAGCGCCTTCCACGCCCCCTTGGCGTGGCGCGCCGCGAAATAGGCGATGGGGAAGGCGATGATCCCGGCGGCGAGCGTCACCGCGGCCGCCATCACCACGGTGCGCAGGATGATCGCGAAGTTCGCCGGCTGCAGCAGGGCCGCATAGGTCGAGAGCGTGAACTCCTCGACGATGACGCCGGAGAAGTCGTCGAGCGAATAGAAGCTCTGGACCAGCAGCGCGGCGAGCGAGCCGAGATAGACAAGGCCGAGCCAGGCGACCGGCGGCGCCAGCAGCAGCACGATCAGAAGGTTCGGCCGCCGCCAGAGGAGGTCCGACAGCCGTCCGGCGAGCCCCGGCCGCCGCGGCAGGACGACGGCGCTCACGCCGGCTCCATCAGGTGCAGCGCCTCGGGGGCGAAGCCGATGGCGATCGGCTCCCCGATGGCAGGGATGGAAGTGCCCGCCGGGACGACGGCGTGGAGGCGGAGGCCGCCGAGGTCGATGCCGAGCCGCGTTGTGGCGCCGAGATAGCTGGTCGAGGCGAGGCGCCCGGTGAGGTGGTCGGGCGCAATGCCCGGCGCCACCAGCCGCACCGCCTCCGGCCGCAGGCTCGCCCAGCGCGCCTCGAGGCCGACGCGGCCGGCAAATTCCGGCGGCAGGACGTTGGACGAGCCGACGAAGTCGGCGACGAAGCGGTTGACGGGCCGCCGGTAAATCTCCTCGGGGGCGCCCACCTGCATCACCCGGCCCTCGCTGAACACCGCCACCCGGTCGGCCATCGACAGCGCTTCCCCCTGGTCGTGGGTGACGAAGATGAAGGTGATGCCGAGCGTCTGCTGCAGGCTTTTCAGCTCCTCCTGCATGCTCTCGCGCAGCTTCAGGTCGAGCGCGCCGAGCGGCTCGTCGAGCAGCAGCACTTTCGGCCGGTTGACGATGGCGCGGGCGAGCGCGACGCGCTGGCGCTGTCCGCCGGAGAGCTGGCCGGGCTTGCGCTCGCCATAGCCGGCAAGTTTCACGAGGTCGAGCGCGGCGTCGGCCTCAGCGCGGCGCTCGCGCTTCTCGACCTTCCGCAGCATCAGGGAGTAGGCGACGTTGTCGCGGACGTTCAGATGCGGAAACAGCGCATAGTCCTGGAAGACCGTGTTCACCGCCCGCCGGTAGGGCGGCACGCCCGTGACGTCCTCGCCGAAGATCGCGACCGCGCCCGCGCTCGGCTGCTCGAAGCCGGCGATCACCCGGAGGCACGTCGTCTTGCCCGAGCCGGACGGCCCGAGCATCGCGAAGAACTCACCCGGCACAATGTCGAGATCAACCCCGTCCATCGCGCGGACGGCGCCGAAATGGCGGGAGACGGCGCGGAGCGAGACGGCTGGGGTCATGGGGCATGAGATCCTGGAGGATGCGGGCTTTAATGACGGCTGATCTCCCCCCGGGAGGGGGAGAGGCCCGGCAGGGCAGAGGGGGGCAAGCTGCCGCCAGCTTCGCCTGTTTTCGCAACGGCGACGGCCGAGCGCTATGGCACCGGCAGAGCGCTATGGCGCCCCCTCTGCCTGCCGGCATCTCCCCCTCAAGGGGGGAGATCGAAACCGCTCGACCCTTGCCGTCAGCCGCCCATCACCGCGATGTAGTCCGACACCCAGCGCGAGTACGGCACGCATTCCCCTTGCGCGCATTTCGCCGTCGGGGTGCGCCAGAAGCGGATCTTGTCGAAATTGTCGAAGCCGTTGGTCTTGCAGCCCTCCGCCCCGAGGAGGTCGCTCGCCTTGCATGCGTCGGGCACGGCCGGGACCGAGCCGAACCAGGCGGCGACGTCGCCCTGGACTTTCGGGTCGATCGAGTGCTCCAGCCATTTATAGGCGCAGTTGGGGTGCTCGGCGCCGCTCGCCAGCATGGTCGTGTCGGCCCAGCCCGTCGCGCCTTCCGCAGGGATCGTCGAGGCGATTTTCTGCTTGTCGGCGGTGAGCGTGTTGACCTGGAACGGCCAGGAGCCGGAGGCGACGACGCCCTCGGTCTTGAAGTCGTCGACCTGGACCGCCGCATCGTGCCAGTAGCGGCCGACGAGCGCGCGCTGTCCCTTCAGGAGCTCGAGCGCTGCGGCATACTGCTCCTCGCTGAGGGCATAGGGATCGGTGATCTTCAGCTCGGGCTTCGTCGCCATCAGGTAGGTCGCGGCGTCGGCGATGTAGATCGCGCCGTCATAGGCCTGGACACGCCCGGCATTGGTCTTGCCGTCCGGCAGATCCATCTTCTCGAACACGACGTTCCAGCTGGTCGGCGCTGTTTTGAACACCTCGGTATTGTACATCAGGACGTTCGGCCCCCACTGGTAGGGAACGCCGTAATGCTTTCCGTCGACGGTGAACCAGGCCGCATCCTTCAGCCGCGGATCGACCTTCGACCAGCTGGGGATGAGGTCGGTGTTCACCGGCTGCACCTTCTTGCCGGCGACGAGGCGCAACGAGGCGTCGCCCGAGGCGGTGACGAGGTCGAAGCCGCCCTGGTTCATCAGCGTCACCATCTCGTCGGAGGTGGCGGCGGTCTTGACGCTGACCTTGCAGCCCGTCTCCTTCTCGAAGCCGGTGACCCAGTCATAGCCCTTGTCGGTCTCGCCGCGCTCGATGTAGCCGGGCCAGGCAACGATACGCACTTCGCCCTCGCCGTCGCCGACGGCGGTCATCGCGGTCTGCGCGACGGCGTGGCCGGCAAAGGCCGCGGCCATGAGGCCCACGGTACAGGTCCTGAGAATCGACGCCATGTTGTCACCCCTCTTCTGCCGCCCCACCGCGGGCCTTGCAAAGACGAGCTTATCGCGCCGCCGAGCCAGCGCAATCGGGGTGCTTCAAAAATCCGCGAGGGGAAATGAAGCGCGGCTACCTCTTGTACTGCTGCGCCCATTCCGCCGGCGGCGCCGGACGCGGCAGCGCCAGGCCCTGCTTCTGGCAATTGGCGAGAAGGCCGGCGACGACCTCGGAGTCGAGCGTCGCGGCGCGGGCGTCGCCGGTCTCGAAGGCGGTGCGGTCGCGGTCTGCGACGTCGCATTCGGCCTGCGTCACCTGGCTGGCGACGTTCTCGACCTGCTGCACCGCCGTGCCCTCGCTGTAGAGCGCGCGGCCAATGAGCGCTGCGGCGGCAAGGCAGGCCAGAGCGATGAGGATCTTCGTCGAGCGTTTCAAGGGGTCGGCTCCATCAGGCGGGAGAGGGCGGTTGGGCGAGCAACCAGCGGGAATGGGTTGGGTTGCCTGACAGGCGCAGAGGCATTGCAGCTTGTCCAGCACCAGCACCAGCACCAGCACCAGCACCAGCACCAGGGAGGGAACCAGAACCAGCGCTACCGCCAGCGAGGGTGCGGGCAACGCAGAACACCCTTCGACGAATGGGGCGGTCGATTGCGCTCCCAGACCGCGCTAGGCTCGCCGTCCCGGCGACGACCGCCGCAAAGATAGACGATCTGGGAGAGACGAAAATGAAGCGGAGATCCTTTCTGGCGCTGGCCGCCGCCCTGTCCCTGACGGGCAGCGCCTTGGCGCAGGACGCCTATCCCGACAAGCCGATCCGGCTCGTCGTGCCGTTCGCGGCCGGCGGCTCGACCGACCTCGTCGCCCGCGTGGTGGCGCAGGCGATGGGCGAGCGGCTGGGGCAGCAGATGGTGATCGAGAACCGCGGCGGGGCCGGCGGCAATCTCGGCGCGACTGCGGTCGCCGAGGCCGATCCCGACGGCTACACCATCCTGATGGGCACGATCGCCACGCACGCGCTCTCGGCCTCGCTCTATGCCGTCCCGCCCTTCGATCCGGAGAAGGACTTTGCCCCGGTCGTGCTGCTGGTCACCGTGCCGAACGTCCTCACCGTCAACAAGGACTACCCGGCCAAGACCGTGCAGGAGCTGATCGCGCGGCTGAAGGAGAAGCCCGGCGAGGAGGTCTATTCCTCCTCCGGCAACGGCACGCCGCTGCATCTTTCCGGCCAGCTGTTCATGTCGATGACGGGAACCGAGATGGTGCACGTGCCCTACAAGGGCTCCGGCCCGGCGCTGGTCGACGCGATCTCCGGTGACGTGCCGATCAACTTCGACAACCTGCCGTCCTCGACCGGCTTCATCAAGTCCGGCGCGCTGCGGGCGCTGGCGGTGACCACCAAGCAGCGCGCGGCGATCTTCCCGGACGTGCCGACGATGGAGGAAGCGGGCGTGCCGGGCTACGAGACCAATACCTGGAACGCGCTCTTCGCCCCCGCCGGCACCCCGCCCGAGGCGGTCGCGGCGCTGAACGCGGCGGCGAACGCGGTGCTGGCAGACCCGGCGGTGAAGGAGAAGCTCGCCAATGTCGGCGCCGAGACGGTCGGCGGCACCCCCGAACAGCTCGCCGCCCACGTAAAGTCCGAAATCGCCCGCTGGCGCCCGGTGATCAAGGCCGCCAACGTCCAGATGGACTGAGGCGCATCGCGGCTGGGTCCGGGGGCGCGGCACCTTCGGACCTGGCCGAATGGCAGAAGTCGAGCAGGATAGATCAAGGTAATGGCGGAGAGAGGGGGATTCGAACCCCCGTTACGCTTTCACGTAAACACACTTTCCAGGCGTGCGCCTTCAACCACTCGGCCACCTCTCCATCCCCGCTCCGTCGGCGCGGGCGCCAGGCGGGTCGGGGGCTCGCGGGCTTCGAGGAAGTCGGCGAGTCGGTTGGGGGCGACTTATAGCGAGAACCCCCCTCTGTTCAAGGGGCTTTCGGTGATGGCGCGTGTTGCCGCGGTTAAGGGCGGCCGCGCAGCGCTGGATCGGCGGGCAATTCCGCTCTAGAAGGGCGCGGGCTACGGCGCGGGAAGCGCGGCGCGTTCGCCTATCAGGGGAGGCCGCATGATCCGATTTCTGTTTCGCCTCGCCGGCCAGATCGTCCTCGCCGTGGGCCTGGTCTTCGCGGTCGCCGACATCGCCCGCTCGCTCGCCAACGATGCGCTAAGCCTCACGACATTGGCGGAAGCGGCGGCGGCCTTGCGCCTGCCGCTCGCACCGGCGGAGGGCGATGCGAGCGTGCTCGACGTGATCGCGCTGGTCTCGGCCTGGCCGGCGGCGCTGGTGCTGGCGGTGCTGGCCTTCGTGCTGATGTTTTTCGGTCGCCGGCCCGGCCCGGTCCGCGGTCAGCCGCCCCGGCGCTGATCGCGCTCTCAAGCCGGGCTGGAAGCCGGGCGGTCGGAGTGGCTTGGTGCGGCCGGCGTCAAACCCCGTGGAGCTTCGTCCGGTGGCGCAGAAAGAGCGTGAAACTTCACCCCGCGCATGCCAGTCTCAGGCCTTGAAGGCCGGGATTGAGGGCGATCCCGCCGGCTTAACGGGGCGGCCCCGCTGCCCATCGCAAGGATCTGGAGCGAGATGAAAAACTTTGTGGCGGGCCTTCTGGCCGCGACCGTCCTGACCGCAAGCCTGACGACGGCCGAGGCGGCCGAGATCAGCCCGGCGGTGGTCTATGACATGGGCGGAAAGTTCGACAAGTCGTTCAACGAGGCCGGCTACACCGGCGCCGAGAAATACAAGAAGGACAAAGGCACCGAATACCGCGACTTCGAGATCCAGAACGATTCGCAGCGCGAGCAGGCGCTGCGTCGCTTCGCCCAGCGCGGTGCCTCGCCGATCGTCGGCATCGGCTTCAGCCAGGCCGCGGCGATCGAGAAGGTCGCCAAGGAGTTTCCGGAGACGAAGTTCGTCATCATCGATTCCGTCGTCGACCTGCCCAATGTGCGCTCGGTGCTGTTCTCCGAGGAGCAAGGCTCCTATCTCGTCGGCATCCTCGCCGGCATGAAGTCGGCGACCGGCACGGTCGGCTTCGTCGGCGGCATGGACATCCCGCTGATCCGCACCTTCGCCTGCGGCTATGTTGGTGGCGTGAAGGCCGCCAAGGCCGACGCCAAGGTGCTGCAGAACATGACGGGCACGACCGGCTCCGCCTGGAACGACCCGGTGCGCGGCGGCGAGCTCGCGAAATCGCAGATCGACCAAGGCGCCGACGTGATCTTCCATGCCGCCGGCGGCACCGGCATCGGCGTGCTGCAGGCAGCCTCCGACGCCGGCAAGTTCGGCATCGGCGTCGATTCCAACCAGAATGCCCTCCATCCCGGCCACGTCCTGACCTCGATGGTCAAGCGCGTCGACAACGCCGTCTACAAGGCCTTCGACGATGCGGCGAACGACAAGTTCACCGCGGGCGCGGTGACGCTCGGCCTCGCTGATGACGGCGTCGGCTACTCGCTCGACAAGGACAACGAGGCGCTGATCACGCCGGAAATGAAGGCCGCGGTCGAGAAGGCCAAGGCCGACATCGTCGCCGGCACGGTGAAGGTTCACAACTACAATTCGGACAGCGCCTGCCCGTATTGAGGTGAGCTGACTTCTGCTTGAGGGGGGGGGGAGCTGCCGGCAGGCACCGGGGGGGCGAGATCTGCCTCCCCCGACGTGGCGGCAGCTTTAGGCGGGAAGGCGCTTCGCCCTATGGCGCCCCTCTCTGGCCTGCCGGCGATCTCCCCCTCGGGTGGGGAGATGGCCCCGTCTTCAGTAATGCGGCGGCTTGGTCTGCTCGGGGGCGGGGGCCATTTCCTCCAGCGCCTGGAAGCGGTCGCCGAGACTGCGGGCCGCCTTCAGCAGGCGATCGATCGCCTCGCCCTGGCGCTGGACCTCGGCCGAGAGGTCGTCGATCACCTGCTGCTGGTGGGCGAGCGTCATCTCCAGCGCGTCGATGCGGTCGGTGTCGGTCATGGCATGTCCCCGTCGGTCGTGGCGCACTGAAGGCTGCCGGCGCGCCGGCCCAAGATCACGAAGCGGCGGGTCTTGTCGAGGCCGTTCCCTGGTGGATGCCGGCCGGCCGGCGGCGCGGGGAGGCTGGCCTTCCGGCGGCGGGCCCCTTAAACTTGGCCGGCACAAGGGAGCAGGCATGGCGGCCATCGAACTCATCGGGATCGGCAAAAGTTTCGGCGCGGTGCGTGCCAATCACGACATCAGCTTGTCCGTCGAAAAGGGCTCGATTCACGGCATCGTCGGCGAGAACGGCGCCGGCAAGTCGACGCTGATGTCGATCCTCTACGGCTTCTACCAGGCCGATGCCGGGGAAATCCGCGTCGGCGGCAAGCCCGTCGCCATCACCGACACCTCAGCCGCCATCGCCGCCGGCATCGGCATGGTGCACCAGCACTTCATGCTGGTCGACAATTTCACCGTGGTCGAGAATGTCATGCTCGGCGCCGAGCAGTCGCCTTTCCTGCGCGCCGGCATCGGCAAGGTTCGGGCCGAGCTGAAGCGGCTGGCACGCGAGCACGCGCTCGACGTCGACCCCGATGCCGTGGTTGGCGAACTGCCCGTCGGCCTGCAGCAGCGGGTGGAAATCTTGAAGAGCCTCTACCGGCGCGCCGACATTCTGATCCTCGACGAGCCGACGGGCGTCCTGACGCCGGCCGAGGCCGATCACCTCTTCGGCGTGCTGCGGCAGCTGCGCGACGAGGGCAAGACGATCATCCTCATCACCCACAAGCTGCGCGAGATCATGGACGTCACCGACACCGTCTCGGTGATGCGCCGCGGCGAGATGGTGGCGACGCGCCGGACGGCCGAGACCAATGTCGCCGAGCTCGCCGAGCTGATGGTCGGCCGCCGGGTGCTGCTGCGGGTCGACAAGGCGCCGGCGACCCCCGGCCCCGTCAAGCTTGCCGTGCGCGGCCTGACGGTGCGGGACGGGCGCGGCGTCGCGATGGCGAAGGACATCTCGTTCGAGCTGCGGGCCGGCGAGATCGTCGGCATTGCCGGGGTCGCGGGCAATGGCCAGTCGGAGCTGCTCGAGGCGCTGGCCGGGATCCGCCGTGCCGAGGCGGGAGCGGTGACGCTGCTTGGCCGCGAGATCGACCCGGCGTCGGGCGCCGTCGATCCCGCCGAGATGCGGCGGATGGGCCTTGCCCACGTGCCGGAGGACCGCCACCACATGGGACTCGTGCTGGCATTCGAGGAGGCGGAGAACGCCATGCTCGGCTATCACGGCGATCCCCGCTTCACCCGAAACGGCCTGCTCGATCTCGCCGCCATGCGCCGCGACGCTTCGGAGAAGATCGCGGCCTACGACATCCGGCCCGCCGACTGCCGGGCGAAGACCGCGAATTTTTCCGGCGGCAACCAGCAGAAGATCGTGCTCGCCCGCGAGATGGAGCGCGACCCCGCGGTGCTGCTCATCGGCCAGCCGACGCGCGGCGTCGACGTCGGCGCCATCGAGTTCATCCACCGCCGCATCGTCGCCATGCGCGATGCCGGCAAGGCGATCCTCCTCGTCTCGGTCGAGCTCGACGAGATCCAGGCCCTCTCGGACCGCATCCTGGTGATGTTCGATGGGCGGATCGTCGGCGAATGCGCCGCGGGTGCGGCGGAGAATCAGCTCGGTCTGCTGATGGCCGGCATCGGGAGGGAAGTGGCGGCATGATGCGCGACGCCCGGATTTCGCTGGTGACGCTGGCGGTCGACGATCTCGACCGGGCGGCGCGCTTCTACGTCGCCCTCGGCTGGACGCGCACCAGCGCCGGCAATGACGGCGTCGTCTTCCTGCAGGGCGAGCGCATGGTGCTCTCGCTGTTCGGTCGGCGCGACCTGGCAGCCGATGTCGGCCTGTCGAGCCAAGGCGACGTGCCTTTCCCCAACACGGCGCTGGCGGTGAACTTTCCAAGCGAGGCCGATGTCGACCGGGTGTTCGAAGCCGCCACCGCGGCCGGGGCGCGGCCGATCAAGCCGCCGGAGCCGACCATCTGGGGCGGCTATTCCGGCTATTTCGCCGATCCCGACGGCCATCTCTGGGAACTGGCGCACAATCCCTTCTTCCGCCTGACCAAGAAAGGCCATCTTGACCTCGGCAAGCCGACGAGAGACAGCGGCGCCGAAGAAGCCGCCGCCGCGAAAGGCCTTGCATGAGCCGTCCCTATGCCAAGCTGCCGCCGCTGGTGGATTTCGGCCTGATCCCCTTGCTCAACGTCGTGTTGGCCTTCGCGGTCGCCGGCCTCGTGGTGCTGGCGGTCGGCGAGAGCCCGGTAGAGGCGGCCGAGCTGATGTGGCGCGGCGCCTTCGGCTACGGCGAGGGCATCGGCTTCACGCTCTACTACACCACCAATTTCATCTTCACCGGCCTGGCCGTCGCCGTCGCCTTCCATGCCGGCCTCTTCACCATCGGCGGGGAGGGCCAGGCCTATCTCGGAGGGCTCGGCGTCGCGGTCGTGGCGCTGAGCCTGGGAGACATCGTGCCTTGGTGGGTGACGCTGCCGGTCGCGGTGCTCTCGTCGGCCGCCTTCGGCGCGCTCTGGGCCTTTATGCCCGGCCTGCTGCAGGCCAGGCGCGGCGCGCACATCGTCATCACCACCATCATGTTCAACTTCATCGCCGCCAGCCTGATGAACTATCTGCTGGTCGGGCCGCTGAAGCTCGCGGGCTCGATGCAGCCGGCGACCCGCACCTTCGCCGAGGGCGGACAGGCGCCGAAGCTGACCGGCCTGTTCGAGATGATCGGCCTCGACCTCGGCGGCGCGCCGCTGAACGTCACCTTCCTCATCGCGCTCGTCGCCGCGCTCGCCGTCTGGGTGCTGATCTGGCGCACGCGGCTCGGCTACGAGCTGCGGACCCTCGGCCATTCGCCGAGCGCGGCGCGCTATGCCGGCATGTCGGAGACGCGGCTGATCCTCGTCGCCATGACGCTGTCGGGGGCGCTCGCCGGCATGATGGCGCTGAACCCTGTGATGGGCGACCAGGCGCGGCTGCAGATCGACTTTCCCGAGGGCGCCGGCTTCGTCGGCATCGCGGTGGCGCTGATGGGCCGCGGCCATCCCGCCGGCATCCTGCCCGCGGCGCTGCTCTTCGGCGTGCTCTACCAGGGCGGGGCGGAACTCGCCTTCGACATGCCGGCGATCTCGCGCGACATGATCGTCATCATCCAGGGTCTGGTGATCCTGTTCGCTGGCGCGCTGGAGAACATGATCCGGCCGGGTGTCGGCATCGCCTACGGCTTTCTGTCGCCGCGGGCGAAGACGCCGGCGGTCGCAGCCGGGGAGCGCGCGTGATGGATTTCGGCGTGATTCTCAACGTCGCCGATTCAGCGATCCGGCTGTCGACGCCGCTGCTCTTCGCCGCGCTCGCCGGGCTCTATTCCGAGCGGGCAGGGGTGTTCGACATCGGCCTCGAGGGCAAGATGCTGATCGCCGCCTTCGCCTCGGCGGTGGCGGCCGCCGCGACCGGTTCGGCACTGCTCGGCCTTGCCGCGGGCGTCGCTGCCGCCGTCGGCTTCGCGCTGGTTCATGGCTTGGCGTCGATCACCTACCGCGGCAACCAGATCGTCTCCGGCATGGCGCTGAACTTCGTCGCGATCGGGCTGACGGTGCTGCTTGGACAGAACTGGTACGGGCAAGGCGGGCGCACGCCCTCGCTGCCGGAGAGCGCGCGCTTCGGCGCCGTGACGCTGCCGGGGGCCGAGACGATCGGCACCATTCCGGTCCTCGGGCCGATCTACCAGACGCTGGTGTCCGGGCAGAACGTCCTCGTCTACGTCGCCTTCCTGATGGTGCCGCTGGCCTGGTGGGTGCTGTTCCGCACCCGTTTCGGCCTCCGGCTGAGGGCGGTCGGCGAGAACCCGGCGGCGGTCGACACGGCCGGCATCTCGGTCGCCTTCCTGCGCTACCGCGCGGTGATCGTCTGCGGCGTCCTCACGGGGCTCGCCGGGACCTATCTCGCGCTCGCGCAGTCGGCCGGCTTCAACCGTGACATGACCGCGGGCAAGGGCTACATCGCGCTCGCCGCTTTGATCTTCGCGAAATGGCGGCCGGTGCCCGTGATGTTCGCGTGCCTCCTTTTCGGCTTTCTCGACGCGGTGTCGATCCGCATCCAGGGCGTCGAGTTGCCGGTGGTCGGTCAGGTCTCGGTGCAGTTCGTCCAGGCGCTGCCCTACCTCCTGACCGTGGTGCTGCTCGCCGGCTTCGTCGGCAAGGCGGTGCCGCCGAAGGCCGGCGGCGTGCCCTATGTGAAGGAGCGGTAGTTCCGCCACCCGCACCGGCCTCGGCCCTACCGCAAAGGAAACGTGATGTCCGACGACCTGTTCTCGCTGGCCCGTTCGGCCCTGCGAAAATCGCATGCGCCCTATTCGAAGTTTCCGGTGGGCGCGGCGATCCGCACCCGCGACGGCCGGCTGTTTGCCGGCTGCAACGTCGAGGTGGTGAGCTTTCCCGAGGGCTGGTGCGCCGAGACCACGGCGATCGCCCAGATGGTGATGGACGGCGGCGGGCGCATCGCCGAGATCGCCGTGCTCGCCGAGAAGCTGGCGCTTTGCACGCCCTGCGGCGGTTGCCGCCAGCGCATCGCCGAGTTCGGGACGCCGGAGACCAAGGTGCACCTCTGCGACGAGACGGGCGTGCGCGAGACCATTTCACTCGGCGAACTGTTCCCGCGCGGCTTTGCGGCGGAGAACCTGGGATGAGCGTCGACATCGAAGCGCTGAAGGCCAAGCTCGGCGGTCGCAAGGCGCGGATCGCCCTGATCCTCGGCTCCGGCCTTGGCGGGCTCGTCGGTGAACTCGAGGACCCGTTGGCGATCCCTTACGCCGAGATCCCGGGCTTCCCGCAAAGCGGCGTCAGCGGCCATTCCGGGGAGCTTGTGGCCGGGCGGCTGAACGGCATCGACGTCCTCCTCCTGTCGGGCCGCGTGCATTACTATGAGAAGGGTGATGCCGCAGCGATGCGGCCGGCGCTGGAGGCGCTGAAGGCGCTGGGTGTCTCGATCCTCGTCCTCACCAATGCGGCGGGATCGCTGCGGTCCGAGATCCGCCCCGGCGCCGTCATGCTGATCGAGGACCACATCAACTTCTCCGGCGAAAACCCGCTGATCGGCGAGCCGACGGACGCGCGCTTCACCGGCATGACCGAAGCCTATCACGAGGACCTCCGCCGGGTGATGAAGGAAGCCGCCGTGGAGGTGGACGCGCCGCTGTCGGCGGGCGTCTACATGTGGTTTTCCGGCCCGTCCTTCGAGACGCCGGCCGAGGTCAACATGGCGCGCATCCTCGGCGCCGACGCCGTCGGCATGTCGACCGTGCCTGAGACGATCCTCGCCCGCTTCCTCGGCCTGAAGGTCGTGGCGGCCTCGGTCATCACCAATTACGGGGCCGGCATGACCGGCGCCGAGCTCTCGCATGCCGAGACCAAGGACGTGGCGCCGCGGGGCGGGGCGATCCTCGCCCGCATCCTCAAGGCGGCGCTGCCGCGGTTTCTCTGAAGACCGGCCATGCCCGCTCGCTTCTTTTCTGCCTGCCGCCTGAAGAAAGGCCTTTGCCGATGACCCGTCTCCCCCAGGAAATCATCCGCCAGAAGCGCGACGGCGGCACGCTCGCGGCCGAGGACATCAAGGCCTTCATCGCCGGTTTCGAGGGCGAGCGCGTCACCGAGGGACAGGTCGCGGCGTTTGCGATGGCCGTGTTCTTCAACGGCATGCAGAAGGCGGAGACCGTGGCGCTGACTGAGGCGATGCGTGATTCCGGCGATACGCTGGACTGGTCGGGCTTCGACCGGCCGATCCTCGACAAGCATTCGACCGGCGGCGTCGGCGACAACGTCTCCTTGATGCTGGCGCCGATCGTCGCGGCCTGCGGCGGGGCGGTGCCGATGATTTCCGGCCGCGGCCTCGGCCATACCGGCGGCACGCTGGACAAGATGGAATCGATCCCCGGCTATTCCGTCACCCCGGACAATGCTTTGTTCCGCAAGACAGTGGCCGAGGTCGGCTGCGCGGTGATCGGCCAGACCGGGCGCCTCGCCCCGGCCGACAAGCGCTTCTACGGCATCCGCGACGTTACCGCGACGGTGGAATCGATCCCGCTGATCACCGCCTCGATCCTGTCGAAGAAGCTGTCGGCGGGCCTGCAAGGGCTGGTGCTCGACGTGAAGTCCGGCTCCGGTGCCTTCATGGCGCGGGAGGAGGATGCGGCGGCGTTGGCGGCAAGCCTCGTCGAGGTCGCCAACGGCGCAGGGCTGAAGACCATCGCCCTCCTCACCGGCATGGACGAATCGCTCGCCTCGGCTGCCGGCAACGCCGTCGAGGTCGAGAACGCCGTGCGCTTCCTCACCGGCGACCGGCAGGACGCGCGGCTGCTCGATGTCACGCTGGCGCTCGCCGGCGAGATGCTGGCGCTCGGCGGCCTTGCGCCCGACGCCGGCGAGGGGCGGCGCAAGGCCGAGGCGGAGCTCGGCGATGGCCGGGCCGCGGAGGTATTCGGGCGGATGGTCGCAGCGCTCGGCGGGCCCGCCGATTTCGTGGAGCGCTTCGGCGCCTACCTGCCGAAGGCCGAGATCATCCGCGACGTCGGCGCCGCGGCCGGGGGCTATGTCACAGCCGTCGATACCCGTGCGCTCGGCCTTGCCGTCGTCACCCTCGGCGGTGGCCGGACGCGGCCGCAGGATCCGGTCGACCACGCGGTCGGGCTGACCGACCTCGTCGGCTTCGGCGCGCGGTTGATGCCGGGCGACCCGCTTTGCCGGATCCATGCGCGCTCGGCGGAGGCGGCGCAGGCTGCCGCGGATCGTATCCAGAAAGCGTATACAATCGCACCGGACGCCGTCGCCGTCCGTCCGGCGGTGCTGACGCGCTTCGGCTAAGCCGCGCCTACTGCACCAGGCTCAATTGATCCGACTGGACCTCGAAGCGTTTCAGCTTGGACAGGAAGCTCATGCCGAGCAGCGTCGTCGGCAGCCCGGTGCCGCGGGCGACCATGATGTCCACGTCGTCCACGGCGACATTGCCGATCTGGATCCGGTCGAGTCGGGCCAGCGCCACGGCGGTCTCGCCGTTCGCGGTCTGCGCCTTGTGGCGGTAGTCGGCGGCCGAGAGCTGGATGCCGAGCTGGCGGGCAGTGGCTTCGCTCATCGAGACATAGGTCGCCCCGGTATCGATCAGAACCGGCACCGGTCGCCCGTTCATCCGCGCCGCCGTGCGGAAGTGCCCGTCCGGATCGGCGTCGATGCGGGCGCGGCCGGACAACAAGGGAGGGGCGCTCGGCCGAGCGGCGACCTCCACCACCGCGGGCGCCGCGGTGACGGCCTCCGCCCGCTGCTCGTCGGCCATCCGCTTCTGGTAGCGCTCGAAAGTCGAGGGAAACAGGAAACCCAGGACGGCGGCGCCCGCCATGAACACCACGACTTTCTGCATTCGATCTCAAGCTCCGCCCACGCTCCCCGCAAGAAGAGCCATGGCCGAACCCTGTCACGCCTTTCATTAACGCTGCGGCGTGCGTCCGGCGGCGATTGCCGAAAGGGTTGCCAAGCGGTTAACGGCTATTTGGTGCCGTACATCCGGTCGCCGGCATCGCCGAGGCCCGGGACGATGTAGCCCTGTTCGTTGAGGTGGCTGTCGATCGAAGCGGTGTAGATGGCGATGTCGGGATGCGCTGCGCGGAAGCGCTCGATGCCCTCGGGAGCCGCCAGCAGGCAGAGGAAGCGGATGTTCTTCGCGCCGCGCTCCTTCAGCCGGTCCATGGCGGCGATCGCCGAATTGCCGGTGGCGAGCATCGGGTCGACGACGATGACGAGACGGCTGGCGAGGTCTTCCGGCGCCTTGAAGTAGTATTCGACCGGCATCAAAGTCTCGTGGTCGCGGTAGACGCCGACATGGGCGACGCGGGCGGCCGGCACGAGGTCCAGCATGCCCTCGAGCAGGCCGTTGCCGGCACGCAGGATCGAGGCGAAGACCAGCTTCTTGCCCTCGAGAACCGGCGAATCCATCGCTACCATCGGCGTTTCGATCCGCTTGGTGGTGAGGTCGAGATTGCGCGTCACCTCGTAGCAGAGCAGCGTCGAGATCTCGCGCAGCAGCCGGCGGAAGCTCGCCGTCGAGGTTTCCTTGTCGCGCATGATCGTCAGCTTGTGCTGGACCAGCGGGTGATCGATGACGGTAACGCCGTCCATGCCGCAAACCTTTCCTCGAAATTTCTCGGGCCGAACCTAGTCGGTGGCGGCGCGCACGCCAAGCGCGGCAGCGCCCGCACACGGGCCGACACCGCCAAACTCCACGCTTTTCGTGCCCTTCCTGCCGAACCTTCTAGAGAAAGCTCGTGCCGTGCGGCCCCGGTGGCAGTCCGAGATGGGCGGCCATGCTCTCGCCGATGTCGGCAAAGCTCTTGCGGTGGCCGATCCCGCGGGGAGCGATGCCGGGGCCGAAGCCGAGCACCGGCACGTTTTCGCGGGTGTGGTCGGTGCCGGGCCAGGTCGGGTCGCAGCCGTGGTCGGCGGTGACGAGGGCGAGATCACCGGGGCGGAGGGCGGCGAAGAGCTCCGGCAGCCGGGCGTCGAAGGCCTCGAGCGCGGCAGCATAGCCGGGAACGTCGCGGCGGTGGCCGAACAGCGAGTCGAAGTCGACGAAGTTGGCGAAGACGAGGTCGCCGTCTTCAGCATCGTCCAGCGCGCCGAGAAGCGCATCGAACAATGCCATGTTGCCGTCGCCCTTGCGGACCTCGCTGACGCCCTGGTGGGCGAAGATGTCGCCGATCTTGCCGATGGCGATCACCCGGCGGCCGGCGGCGACCGCGCGGTCGAGCAGCGTCGGCTCCGGCGGGGGCACGGAATAGTCGCGCCGGTTGGCGGTCCGGCGGAAGTTTTCAGCGGTCTCGCCGATGAAGGGGCGGGCGATGACCCGGCCGATATTCAGAGGGTCAACGTGTTTTCGCGCGCTTTCGCAGAGCGCATAGAGCCTGTCCAGACCGAAATGCGTCTCGTGCGCGGCGATCTGCAGCACGCTGTCGGCCGAGGTGTAGACGATCGGCTTGCCCGTGCGGATGCTCTCCTCGCCGAGCTCCGCGATGATCTCGGTGCCCGAGGCATGGCGGTCGCCGAGAATGCCCGGAAGGTCGCCGTCGTCGACCAGCTGCTGGACGAGGGAGGCCGGAAAGGTCGGGATCGCCTGCGGGAAATAGCCCCAGTCGAAGGTGACGGGAACGCCGGCGATCTCCCAGTGGCCGGACGGCGTGTCCTTGCCGCGCGAGACCTCGCCGGCCGAGCCCCAGAGACCGCTCGGCGCGCCGCCTGCCGTCGGTGCCCCGGCGGCTTGGAAAAGCCCGAGCGTTACGAGGTGCGGCAAGGCGAGTGGACCTTGCCGCAGGCCGGGGCGATCGCCTCGGCCGGATGCGCAGGCTTGCGCGATATGGCCGAGCGTATCGGCGCCGACATCGCCATAGGCGGCGGCATCTGCCGCCCCTCCGATCCCGAAGGAATCCATCACGATGAGAACGGCACGGCCCACGACATCTTCTCCCACAGCGCGCCGAGGCTTCCGGCGCGGGCGGCCAGTCTACGACATCGGCGGGGGAGGGGGAATCGCGGATGCCGCATGGCTGCCTTGGCAGGCGTGTCGTTATCGGCCCCCGCGACGGCCCCGATGGGTTGACCCGTTACTTGTTGCCGCTGGTCGCCATGGTCTGGCGGGCGGTGAACTGGCCCGAGGCGCCCGCGAAAGCGGTCTCGTTGTCGCCAATGGTCACCGTCGGCTCGCAGGTCGGCAGGCAGGCCAGCGTCGTCCGTTCGGCTTGGCGGTAAATGCGGACGGTGCCCGCCTCAAAGCTTTGGACAGCCACTTCCTCGTCGACGATCGACTTGCCGTCGCCATCGAGGATGACGAGGTTGGTGATGCCGTAGGACCGTCCGGTGAGAACCAGCGTGGTGGAATCGTGCACGGTGACGTCGACGATCGACGGGTTGCCGATGATCACCGTCTCGGCCGCGCGGTCGATCTTCAGGACGCGGGCATGGTCGACCGAGACGTGGAGGCGCCCGTCGGCGGCCGTGGCCGGAGCGGCCGATGCCGGGATGATGAAGGCCGCGCCGGATGCGGCGATGGCGATCGCGGCGAAGATGACGCGGCTGTGCCTGAACATGAGAGAGCCCGCCTTGACGCTGGTTAAGGCTTCTTCCCTAGCATGGCTTGGTGAATGAAGGTTTAAGCGGACGGCAGCCCTGATAAGTCGTTCAGCCACCAACATATTTTTCGGGATAAATTAAGCTTATTCTTTAAAACGATCGAAATCAGCCGCCGCTAGGGTGACCTCATCCGACCGACGAGACCGCGTCGCCGGGCCAGTTTCCCCACACGGATCCAAGGAGCTTTCCATGTCCAACCTGATCAAGCGCTTCGCCAAGAATGAATCCGGCGCGACCGCCATCGAGTACGGCCTCATTGCCGCCCTCATCGCCGTCGTCATCATCACTGCCGTGACCCTTGTCGGCACCAACCTGACCACCGTGTTCAACAACATCGCGGGCAAGCTTTCCGGCAAGGGCGCCTAAACGTCAGACGAATTGAAGTAACTGTGTGGGATGGTGGTGAGGCTTTCGGCCTCACCACGTTCCCTCCGTAAAAAGGGTTGTAGTCGATGCTGGCGGCCGCCTTGTTGGTCATCTTTCCGTTCGCGATGATCTACGCGGCTTTTTCCGACCTCGTCTCGATGACCATTTCCAACCGTGTTCCGGTGATCCTGTCGGTCGCCTATATCGTACTGTCGCTGGCGCTTGGGGTGCCGGCGTTCGAAATGGCGATGCATGTTTGTATCGCCCTTGTTTGCCTCGCGGTCACCTTCGGCTTCTTTGCCGCGGGATGGATGGGGGGCGGCGACGCAAAACTTGTGGCTGCGACCGCTTTGTGGTTCGGACCAAGCCAGACCCTGATGGAATATCTTGCCATCGGCAGCGTCTACGGCGGCCTCCTGACGCTCGGCCTGCTGGCGATACGGATCAATCTCGTCCCTGCGACCGGCATCGACTTCGTCGACCATCTGCTCGACCAGAAGACCGGTATCCCCTACGGCATCGCGCTCGGCGCGGCTGGGCTGACCAGTTATTCCTCGAGCGCCTGGATCGAGTACGCCCTCCAAAGCATGGGGTGAACCGGTCGTTGCAGAAGCCTGAACAAAGCGTCACCAGGTCTGCCGGGGCGTAGGGCTTCGTTAACCATATAGTGAGGGTTTGTCCCCCATAAGATGTCCAACCTGCCCGTGTTCCGCGGGTGCTCGAGAGAGGGTTGGACATGAATATCGCCCGCCTTGCGGTGCTCGGAATAGCGATCCTCGCCGCGGGCGGTGCCGGACTTCTGGCCATGACCATGTCGTCGCAGGAGTCCGCCGAGCCCGTGATCATCACGGCGGCGCCCGCCGAACCCCCGATCAAGCTGACCGAAGTGCTCGTCGCGTCGAAGGACGTGCCGATGGGCTCGTCGATCGCCGACGCGCTGACCTGGCAGAAATGGCCGGAAGACGGCGTCAGCAGCACGTTCATCCTGAGGACGACGCGCCCGGAGGCAATCGAGGAGCTGAAGGGTTCCGTCGCCCGGCAGTCGTTCTTCAGCGGCGAGCCGGTGCGTGAAAGCAAGCTGATCAAGACCGATCGCGGCTTCATGTCGGCCATCCTGCCCGCCGGCAAGCGCGCCATCGCCATCCAGATCTCGGCCGACACGTCCGCCGGCGGCTTCATCCTGCCGAACGACCATGTCGACATCATCATGACCCGGCGCAAGGTCGACGGGCAGGTGGCCGGCACCTACGACACCGAGACCATCCTGCGCAATTTGCGCGTCCTCGCCATCGACCAGACGATCGAAGAGCAAGACGGCACGAAGGTCGTCGTCGGCTCGACCGCGACGCTCGAGGTCGATCCGACACAGGCCGAAGCTTTGATCGCCGCCCAGCCGATCGCCGAGAAACTGGTGCTCGCGCTGCGCTCGCTGGAGGATTCGATCCCCGGCTCCGCAGGCTACGCCGCCTTCCTACTCGAGGGCGAGAAGAGCCCGAGCCGCATTCGCCTGGTCCGCTACGGCCAGTCGTCCGACATCACGACCAAGAAGTGACGAGCGCCATGCTGATCTCACCACAGACGCGTCCTCGCCGTGCATCGGGCGCCCGCAGCCTTCTCGCCGGCCTGATGGCGCTCACCACTGCGCTCTCGCCGGTCGTCGCCTCGGTGTCCCCGGCGGCGGCGGCCAACAGCTCGATCGTCCAGGTCAACCGGCCGCAGCAGACGATCAGCCTCGGCCTCGACAAGTCGAAGGTCATCGACCTGCCGGTCGACGCGCACGACATCCTCGTCGCCAACCCGGCCGTCGCCGACGCGGTGACCCGGACGGCCCGGCGCATCTACATCTTCGGCAAGCAGATCGGCCAGACCAACATCTTCATCTTCGACGCCCGCGGCAAGGAGATCGCCGTCCTCGATCTCCGGATCGAGCGCGACATCAGCGGGCTCGAGAGCTCGATCCGGAAATACGTCGCCGATGCCGACGTCAAGGTCGAAATCCTTAACGACAACGTCGTTCTGACCGGCACCGTGCAGACACCGCAGGACGCGGCCCGCGCCGTGCAGCTGGCGGAGATCTACCTCACCGGCGGCGAGGCGACGACCGGCTCCTACATCAAGTCGGCAACCTCGGGCGCCGGCCCCGAGGGCGGCGCCGTCGCCCTTGCGCAGGAAAACCGCCGGCAGAGCCAGATCGTCAACCTCCTGCAGATCCAGGGCGACGATCAGGTCATGCTGAAGGTGACCGTCGCGGAAGTGCAGCGCTCGGTGATCAAGCAGCTGGGCTTCAACGGCTCCGCCAGTGCGGTGATGGACGGGATCACCATGGGGGCGGTCTCCGACAATCCCTTTGCCCTCGGCAAGGCGGCCACCGACTCGGCGCTAGGTCTTGCCGGGTCGATCGGCTCGGGCAGCATCGACGCTCAGTTGAACGCCATGGAGCAGGCCGGTGTCATGAAGACGCTTGCCGAACCCAGCCTGACCGCGATCTCCGGCGAGTCCGCGAGCTTCAAGGTCGGCGGCACCTTCAATGTTGCCGATGGCAAGGACGAAACCCCGGAGACACGCACGCCGATCCTGAACGCCGGCGGCAACATCGTCGGCTACGATACGACGCCGGCCTCGGTCACCTACACCAGCAAGGAGATCGACTACGGTATCGGTCTCGACTTCACCCCGGTCGTGCTGTCGCCGGGCCGCATCAGCCTGAAAATCCGCACTGCGGTCTCCGAACCGACATTCGAGAGCCCCTTCACCTTTCCCAAAGGCGCTGCGCCGGCGGTCAACCAGATCGGCATCCGCAAGCGCCTTGCCGATACCACGGTCGAACTGCCGTCCGGCGGTTCCATGGTCATCGCCGGTCTCGTGCGCGACGAGCAGCGCCAGGTGATCTCCGGCTTTCCAGGCCTGTCAAAGATCCCCGTCCTCGGCACGCTGTTCCGCAGCCGCGACTTCCAGCGCTACGAGACCGAGCTGGTGATCATCGTCACGCCCTATCTGGTGCGCCCGACCGCCCGCGCGAAGCTCGCGCGGCCGGATGACGGGCTCAACTTCTCCTCCGATGGCGCCGGCAATTTCCTCGGCCGCATCAACCGCGTCTACGGCGCGATGGAAACCAAGCTCCCCCCCGGCCGGTACCACGGCGTTGTCGGATACATCTACAAATGAGCGCTTCGAGGAAAGTCTCCGTCCTGTCGCCGTTCCCGCCGCGCCTTGCCCCGGGGAAGGGGCGGCGTGCCGCTCCCGCCTTGATGCTGCTGGCGGGTCTCGCGCTCCTCGGCGGCTGTGCCGACCGGCACTCGATCGAGGTCGGCGCCATCCCCGACGACTACCGCACCCGCCACCCGATCACCGTCGGCGAGGCGGAAGAGACGCTGGACATCCCGGTCGTCTCGTCGGAGAGCCGCCTGCCGTCGGCCTCGCGCGACCGGATCAGCCATTTCGCGACGCGCTTCCTGCGCTCGGGCTCGGCTGCCATCCGCGTGCTCCTGCCCTCGGGCTCCGAGAATGCGGGGGCGGCTGAACTCGCTTCCCGCGACGTGATCCGCACCTTGCGCCGGGAGGGCATCAAGGCCGACCGCATCCTGGTGCAGCCCTACCGGACCGCCGGTTTCAATGGGCCGTCGCCGATCCGGCTGTCGTTCGCTACCTTGAAGGCCGCGACCGAGCGCTGCGGCCGTTGGCCGGAAGACCTCGGCGATACCCACGAGAACAAGAACTACTTCAACTTCGGCTGCGCCAGCCAGCAGAACCTTGCCGCGCAGATCGCCGATCCGCGCGATCTCCTGGAGCCGCGCGGCCTCGGCGAGATCGACGCTGAACGCCGCACCAACATGCTGAGCGACTACCGCCGGGGTGCCGCGACGGCTTCGGACCGGTCGAACACCGAAACTGACTACGACTGGTAGGCGGGAAAACGACGATGATCGACAGAAGCACTACCGATCGCCTGGACGACGCTGTCGGCGAGGAGGCGTCGCTGATGGACGCCGTGCGCCCGATCCCGCGCATCTCGATCCAGGCTTTCTGCGAGAGCGAGGGCGTCGCAAGGCCGATCGAGCGGGCCGGCGAGGACCGGCGCATGGCCAAGGCACACGTGCGCGTCCACATGGGCGGCATCCGTGCGGCGACCGACCACTATGCCAGCGCCCCGACGCCGAACCTCGTGATCCTCGAATCGCGCTTCGCGCCGACCGAGCTCCTCGCCGAGCTCGAGGGGCTCGCCGATGTCTGCGATCCCGGCTCGAAGGTGATCATCGTCGGCCACTACAACGACGTTCCGCTTTACCGCGAGCTGATCCGCCGCGGCATCTCGGAATATCTCGTCGCGCCGATTTCCATGGCGGACCTGATGTCGGTGATCTCGACACTGTTCATGGCGGCCGATGCCGAGCCGATGGGCCGCACCGTCGCCTTCGTCGGCGCCAAGGGCGGCGTCGGCTCCTCGACCGTCGCCCATAATGTCGCCTGGTCGATCTCGAAGCTGTTTTCGAGCGACGTCGTCCTTGCCGATCTCGACCTGCCTTTTGGCACCGCCAACATCAACTTCGACCAAGACCCGGCGCAAGGGATCGCGGAGGCGGTGTATTCGGCCGACAGGATGGACGACGTCTTCCTCGACCGTCTGCTGTCGAAGTGCGCCGAGCACCTGTCGCTGCTGGCGGCGCCCTCGATCCTCGACCGCACCTACGACTTCGACGCCGAGGCCTTCAGCGCGCTGATCGAGACCGCCCAGCGCTCGACGCCGATCGTCGCGCTTGACGTGCCGCATGGCTGGACGGAGTGGACGAAGAGCGTCCTGTCGCGCGCCGACGAGATCGTCATCACCGCAACGCCCGACCTTGCCAACCTGCGCAACGCCAAAAACCTCATCGACACGCTGAAGCGCAGCCGCCCGAACGATCGGCCGCCGCATCTCGTGCTGAACCAGCTGCAGATGCCGAAGCGCCCGGAGATTAGCCCGCAGGAGTTTGCCGACCCGCTCGGCCTGACCCCGATCGCGCTGATCGGCTTCGATCCGGCGGTCTTCGGCACGGCGGCCAACAATGGCCGGATGATCGCCGAGACCGACGGCAAGCATGCCTCGGTCGAGGCCTTCCAGCAGATCGCCCATCTCCTGACCGGCCGTACCGAGGCTAAGAAGGCGAAGAAGCCGAGCCGCGACTTCCTCGGAAGACTGCGGCGCAAGTAGCCAGACGGCATGCCGGCATGCCCGTCCGCAAGGGCTTAGGGCGGGGCTGAGGCCCAGAAAGAGTAGACCATGTTCGGAAAACGCGGAAACGAAGGGACCAAGGACCGGGCAGCGGGCGCCGGCGGGCTTGCCGTTGCCGAGCGGCCCTCGCCAGCCCCGCAGCGCGACCCCGCCCCGAGCCGTGCGGTCGAGCCGGTGAGGGCAGCGCCTTCCGACGTCCGCGAGCCCCCACGCGCCGCGCCGACGGTCATTGCGCCGCCACAGGCGGCAGCGCCGCGCGAGCGGTCCGGCAGCTATTACGAGACGAAGACGCAGGTCTTCGCCGCGCTGATCGACACGATCGACCTGTCGCAGCTCGCGCGGCTCGACGCCGAAAGCGCGCGCGAGGAAATCCGCGACATCGTCAACGACATCATCGCCATCAAGAACTTCGCGATGACCATTGCCGAGCAGGAGGACCTCCTCGGCGACATCTGCAACGACGTGCTTGGCTACGGTCCGCTGGAGCCGCTCCTGATGCGCGACGACATCGCCGACATCATGGTCAACGGGGCGCGCAAGACCTTCATCGAAGTCGGCGGCAAGGTCATCGAGACCAATGTCCGGTTCCGCGACAACCAGCAGCTCCTCAACATCTGCCAGCGCATCGTCAGCCAGGTCGGCCGGCGCGTCGACGAGGCCTCGCCGATCTGCGACGCGCGCCTGCCCGACGGCAGCCGCGTCAACGTCATCGCCCCGCCGCTCGCCATCGACGGCGCCGTGCTGACCATTCGAAAGTTCAAGAAGGACAAGCTGACCCTCGACCAGCTGGTGCAGTTCGGCGCGATCTCGCCGGAAGGGGCGACGATCCTCCAGATCATCGGCCGCGTCCGCTGCAACGTCATCATTTCCGGCGGTACCGGCTCGGGCAAGACGACGCTCTTGAACTGCCTGACGCGCTACATTGACGAGGACGAGCGCATCATCACCTGCGAGGACACGGCCGAACTGCAGCTGCAGCAGCCGCATGTCGTGCGCCTCGAAACCCGCCCGCCCAACATCGAGGGCGAGGGAGAGGTGACGATGCGCGAACTCGTCAAGAACTGCCTGCGCATGCGGCCCGAACGCATCATCGTCGGCGAAGTGCGCGGACCGGAGGTCTTCGATCTCTTGCAGGCGATGAACACCGGCCATGACGGCTCGATGGGCACGATCCACGCCAACAGCCCGCGCGAGTGCCTCAACCGCATGGAATCGATGATCGCCATGGGCGGCTTCACCTTGCCGGCGAAGACCGTGAAGGAGATCATCGTCGGATCCGTCGACGTCATCGTCCAGGCCGCCCGCCTGCGCGACGGCTCGCGCCGGATTACCCACATCACTGAGGTGGTGGGCATGGAAGGCGACGTCATCACCACGCAGGACCTCTTCGTCTACAATATCCTCGGCGAGGGCGCCGACGGCAAGCTGCTCGGCAAGCACTCGTCGACCGGCATTGGTCGTCCGGTGTTCTGGGACCGGGCCCGCTACTACAATGAAGAGCAGCGTCTGGCGGCGGCGCTGGACGCGGCCGACGTGAGCACGAGGCTCTAGCCGATGTCCGGCCTCACCATCCTCCTCTTCGTGATGCTGACGACCTTATCGGCCGGGGCAATCGCCTACGTCGTCCTGCAGCCCCGAATGGCCGCGGAGAAGAATGCCGAGGCACGCCTGAACCAGTTCAAGCGGGCGGAGACCGACGGCAATTCCAAGCGCATCGCCCGCGACCGCGTGCAGGAGGCGAGCAAGCGCCGCAAGACGATCCAGAACTCGCTGAAGGAGATCGAGGAGAAGCAGAAGGTCCGCTCCAAGCACGCGGCAAGGCCCAGCCTGCGCCGCCGGATGGACCAGGCGGGCATGTCGATGAGCGAGAAGCAGTTCCAGTTGATCAGCATCGCGGCGGGCCTTTTGTTCGGGCTGGTCGCGCTGATCATCCAGTCCTCGGTGCTGGTCGCGCTCGGCATCGGCATCGTCGCGGGCTTCGGCCTGCCGCGCTGGCTGATCAACTATCTGCGCAACCAGCGACAGAAGAAGTTCATCGCCGAGTTCCCGAACGCGGTCGACCTCATCGTGCGCGGCGTCAAATCCGGCCTGCCGCTGAACGACACGCTGCGGATGATCGCCAGCGAGGCGGCCGAGCCGGTCCGCTCGGAGTTCAAGAAGATCGTCGAGGCCCAGCAGATGGGCATGACCGTGCCCGAATCCGTCGAACGGCTCTACCAGAACATCCCGCTGTCGGAGACGAACTTCTTCTCGATCGTCATCACCATCCAGTCGCAGGCCGGCGGCAATCTTTCCGAGGCGCTGGGCAACCTGTCGCGGGTGCTGCGCGACCGCAAGAAGATGAAGCAGAAGATCCAGGCCATGTCGATGGAGGCCAAGGCCTCCGGCGGCATCATCGGCTCGCTGCCGTTCGTCGTCGGCGGCCTCGTCTACGTCACCAGCCCCGATTACATCTCGCTGCTGTTCAACACCTCGACCGGCAACATCATCCTCGTCATCTCGGCGTTCTGGATGATGCTCGGCATCTTCGTGATGAAGCAGATGATCAACTTCGACTTCTGAGACGGCGGGCCTGCCAGCGCCCAGCGCTCGCTCGACCTGCAACGCCCCGAGCGGAATGGAAACGGTGCCATGCAAAGCCTTTTCGCCCTTGTCGGGCTCACCAGCGCCCAGGCGCTGGCGATCTTCGTCTGCATCACCGTGTTTGCGACGATCATGAGCATCGCGCTGCCGCTGCTGCAAGGCAACGAGCTGAAATCGCGGATGAAGGCGGTCGCCCTCGAGCGCGAGGAGGTGCGGGCCCGCGAGCGGGCGCGGATGTCGATCGAGAAGGAGCGCGGGCGCAAGGGTTCGGTCCGCCAGGCGGAGAGTAAGGGCTTTGCCGCCGCCGTCGTCGAAAAGTTCGACTTGAAGAAGGCCCTCGCCGACGAGAAGACCGTCGGGCAGCTGCGCATCGCCGGTTACCGCGGCCAGCGCCCGCTGACGCTCTTCCTGTTCGCCCGGGCCACCTTGCCGCTGGTCTTCCTCCTGGCGGCGATCATCTACATCTTCGTCATCGGTGCGCTGGCCGACCGGCCGTTCATGATCCGGGTTCTGATCTGTATTGTCGTCGCCTATCTCGGCTTCTACCTGCCCAACATTTTTATCTCGCAGAAGGTCTCCAAGCGGAAGCTCTCGATCGGCCGGGCCTGGCCCGATGCGCTCGACCTCCTCTTGATCTGCGTCGAATCCGGCCTGTCGATCGAGGCGGCGTTCCGGCGGGTGTCCGACGAGATCGGTATCCAGTCGGTGCCGCTGGCCGAGGAACTGGTGCTGGTCTGCGCCGAGCTCTCCTACCTGCCCGACCGCAAGACCGCCTATGAGAACCTCTTCCTGCGCACCGGCATCGACGACGTCCGCTCGGTGACGACTGCGCTGATCCAGGCCGAACGCTACGGCACACCGCTCGGCCAGGCGCTGCGCACGCTGTCCCAGGAAAGCCGCGACACCCGCATGAACAAAGCCGAGAAGAAAGCGGCCGCCTTGCCGCCGAAACTCACCGTGCCGATGATCCTGTTCTTCCTGCCGGTCCTCTTCGCGGTCATCATCGGACCTGCCGTCATCCAGGTCATGTCGCGGACCTGATCACCCGGTGGTCGCCGGCAAGGCTGCAGGACCGCAACAGAAAAGGCCGCGTCCCGGTGGGAGCGGCCTTCGGCATGTCGGGTTGCGCTTGCGAAGGGGTCAGGACTTCTTCGAGTCCTGGTCCTTCAGCATCGACCAGGTGTTCTGCTGCTTCAGCATGCCCTTGAGATAGGCGACGTTGGCGGCCGCATCGTCGGGCGAGAGCTCGGCCCGGGCGATCTCCTCTGCCTCGGCGAACCGGCCCTGCAGGCCGATGACGAGCGCGAGGTTCTGGCGGATGCGGCTGTCGGCGCCGGGCCGCTCCACCGCCTGGCGCAGATAGGTCTCGCCCGACTTCAGATCGTTGGCAAGGACATAAGACATGCCGAGATTGGAGAGGATGGCCGGCTCGTTCGGCTGGATCTCCAGCGCCTTGCGATAGAGCGTGCGCGCGCCGTCGGACTGGCCGAGCTGGTCGAGGATCGCGCCTTCCGCCGAATAGAGCTTCCAGTCCGGAAAGTCCGGGGTCTGGGCGCGGCGGATGGTCTCTAGCGCCTTCTCGAGCTCGCCGGCGGCGGCCAGCGCCTTGCCGTAGGCGGCGAGAACCGCGCGGTCCTTGGGATGGGCGATCGCCATCTGCTGCATCACCGCGAGCGACTGGTCGTTGCGGCCGGCCATCTGCAAGGCGGCGGCATAGCCGAGGCCGACCGACTTGTCCTTCGGGGTCTTCTCGTAGGCCATGCCGTAGGTGGTGAGAGCGCCCTGCAGCTCGCTCGAAGACATGCGGTCCATCGGCTTGGCCGTCCGCGGCGCACCGATCGAGCCGGTATGCATCTTGGAAGTCTGGGCGCATCCGCCGAGGAGACCGGCGGCGATGGCGACGACAAAGGCCTTCCGATAAGCGCCGCGGCAGCTATGATCCGTATGACGCATATCGGTCCTCGCATGGATCCGGCGATCCGCCGGTAACTGAGAAGGCCGACAATAAAGTGTTAACCCTAATGAGGCGTTAACGCTGCCTTCCGCCGAAAGGGATACCCCGACATGACGAGCCTCCTACCCGCCGATGCTTCTGGCGCGCGCCCGATCTGGGCCGCTTCGCCCGCCGCGCTCGAAAGCCTGCCGCTGCCGGCGGCCCGCTGGGCCAAGGCCAGCGCCTACAAGGCCGGCGCCGGCGAGGTTCTCCTGGTGCCGGGGGAGGAGGGGGCGATCCTCGGCGCGGTGCTCGGCCTCGGCAGCGACAGGACGGCGGACGGCCCGCGGCGCTCGCTGCTGGCGGGGGCACTCGCCGGCCTGCCGGAGGGACCATGGCACCTCGCCGACGGCCACGGCCTCGATGCCGATCTCGCAAGCCTCGCCTTCCTGCTCGGCGGCTATCGCTTCGACCGCTACCGCGCCAAGCCCAGCCAGGCCGTGCCACCACAGCTGGTGTTCGCCGGCCAAGGCGAGCAAAGCGAGACGGAAGCGCTCGCCGCCGGCGTGTTCCTCACCCGTGACCTCATCAACACGCCCGCCAACGACATGCTGCCGGACGCCATCGAGGCGGCGGTCCGCACGCTGGCAGTCGATCACGGCGCCGAAGTGTCCTCGATCGTCGGCGATGATCTTCTCGCGCAGAATTTCCCGATGATCCATGCGGTCGGCCGGGCGAGCTCCGTCGCGCCGCGGCTGATCGACATGACTTGGGGGCGCACCGATGCGCCGGCGGTGACACTCGTCGGCAAGGGCGTCAGCTTCGACACCGGCGGGCTCGACATCAAGCCGGCCTCCGGCATGCTCCTGATGAAGAAGGACATGGGCGGCGCCGCCAACGTGCTCGGCCTTGCGCGGATCATCATGGCGCTGAAGCTCGACATCCGGCTGCGCGTGCTGATCCCCGCCGTCGAGAACGCCATCGCCGGGGCGGCCTTCCGCCCGAGCGACATCCTCAAAAGCCGCAAGGGAAAGACGGTCGAGATCGGCAATACCGACGCGGAGGGGCGGCTGATCCTCGCCGACGCCCTGGCGCTGGCCGACGAGACGGCCCCGCAGGTGCTGATCGACATGGCGACGCTGACCGGGGCCGCCCGCGTCGCGCTCGGCCCCGACCTGCCGCCCTTCTTCACCGACGACGAGACGCTCGCCGCTGAGCTCGCCGCGGCGTCCGCTGAGGTGGCCGACCCGATCTGGCGGCTGCCGCTTTGGCAGCCCTATGCCAAGAACCTTTCCTCCAAGATCGCCGACGTGAACAACGTGACGCCGGACGGGTTTGCCGGCGCGATCACCGCCGCTTTGTTCCTGCAGGACTTTGTCGAGAAGGCCGGCGCCTGGGCGCATTTCGACGTCTATGGCTGGCGTCCGCAGGCGTCGCCGGTCGGGCCCGTCGGCGGCGAGGCGCAGGCGATCCGGGCGATCTTCAGCGTGCTAAAGCAGCGCTACGGGCGCTAAGCTCGGCGAGAACTGAAACGGAAGCGAAACGAACGCGTGCTAGAGCAAGGTCATGGGCATCGAGCTTAGACCTGCGCAGGCGCTTCGGCTTCTCCACCAGACGGCCTTGCTGCAGGCCTGGGAGGACACGCACGATCTGACCTTGCGGCAGACCGCGATCCTCCTCACCATCTATCTCGAGGCCCCGCCGCATACCGTGCGGGGCCTCGCCGCCCGGCTGAACGTCACCAAGCCGGTGATCACCCGCGCCCTCGATACCATGGGCGCGCTCGAATTCGTCGAACGGCGGCGCGACCCCGCGGACAAGCGCAACGTGCTCATCCGGCGCACCGTCAAGGGCAGCCTCTACGTCTCCAAGATGGCGGACCGGCTGGTCGAACAGGCAGGAGCCCTCGCACCATGAGCGACACCCTGGACAAGCGGCTGAACGCCTATCGCCCGGACCTCGCCGACACCCGGCTGAGGGTCAAGGTCGACGCGGACGTGTTCGTCGAGGGGCGGCCCGAGCGGGTTCTGGTCTCGTCGGCCGCGCTGCGGCGCGAGCCACGGCCGGATGCGGCGCAGGAGACCGAGGCGCTGTTCGGCGAGGACGTCCTCGTCTTCGAGACGACCGAGGAAGGTTTTGCCTGGGTGCAGCTGGCCGCCGACGGCTATGTCGGCTGGATGGCGGCGGCAGCGCTCGGGGCGGCCGACGGGGTGCCGACGCACAAGGTCGGCGTGCCGCGCACGCTGTTGTTTCCCGGCCCCGACATCAAGATGCCGCCGCTGATGGGCTTGCCGATGGGGGCGCGTCTGACGGCGCGGGGCGAGGCGAGCGACCGGAACGCCGCCTATGTGCTTGCCGCCCCCGCCGGCGCGGTGGTGGCGCAGCATCTCCGGCCGATCGACCATGCTGCCGCCGATTTCGTTGGTGTCGCCGAACGCTTCGTCGGGGTTCCCTATCTCTGGGGCGGCAAGACGACGCTCGGCATCGACTGCTCCGGCCTCGTCCAGATCGCGCTCGGCATAGCCGGCGTCGAGGCGCCGCGCGACACCGACATGCAGGAGCGCGGGCTGGGGACCGCGCTCGCCGAGGGGACCCCGCTGCGGCGCGGCGACCTTGTCTTCTGGAAGGGGCATGTCGGCATCATGCTCGACGTCGATCGCCTGCTGCATGCCAACGCGCACCACATGATGACGGCGGTCGAGTTGCTCGCCGAGGCCACGGCGCGGGCCGAGGCGCGGGGCTCCCGTGTGACCTCGATCCGCCGTCTCGGCTGAGCCGCCTGGCGCAGGGCACCTTGAAATAAGCCGGCTTAGTAACCGGCACTCCGGTCGACGAGATGCTTCAGCGGCTCGCCGCGCTCGAAGGCGTCCATCTGCGCGAGGATCAGCGGCACCAGCGCTTCCGCATCGGAAGATGCGGCGGCGTGTGGCGTGACGAAGACCCGCGGGTGCTTCCACAGCGGGCAGGAGGCCGGCAGCGGCTCGGTCTCGAAGACGTCGAGCGAGGCCTCCATCAACACCTTGTCGTCCAGCGCCTTCAGGATGTCCGCCTCCACCTGCAGGCCGCCGCGGCCGGCATTGATCAGCACCGGGCCGCCGATCGGCGTATTCTGCTTCATTCGCGCGAACAGGCCGGCATTCAGGATGCCCTTGGTGTCCGGCGTGATCGGCAGCAGCACGACCACGATGTCGGAAACGGCGAGGAAGCCATCGAGACCGTCGCTGCCGTGAAAGCCGCGGATATCAGCGACCTCTTTCGGCGAGCGCGACCAGCCGGCGATCCTGAAGCCCAGCATGGACAGCTTCCGCGCCGCATCGGTGCCGAGCTCGCCGAGCCCCATGATGCCGACGGTGATATCGGATGCCGCCGGCTGCATCCGCTCGTTCCAATGGCCTGCCGCCTGCTGCGCGCGGTAGGTCGGCCCACGCCGGAAATGGTCGAGCACGCGCCAGACGACGTATTCGCTCATCCGGGCGCTGAGGTCCGGTGCGACGATGCGGGCGATCGGAACGTTGGGTAGATGCGGGTCGGCAAGGACATGGTCGACCCCGGCGCCGAGCGAGAAGATCGCCTTGAGGTTCGGCAGCTTCTGCAGGATGCCGGCGGGCTGCTTCCAGACCACGGCATAGTCGATCGTCGCATCGTGCTCGCTCGCCGGTGTCAGCACCACCGAGCGGCGCGGCGCGTGCCGGTTCAAGACGTGCAGCCAATGGTTCGGCTGGAAGCCGGTGACGGACAGGAGAATCGTCAAGTCAGGTCCTCTCTGGGGCCGGTCAGCGCGGTTCCGGCAAGGTGGCAAGAAGGCTCGCCGCCCGGGCGCGGCCCTTGCGGGCGAACCAGTGGGTGCAGGCGATGAGGAAGCCGTTCTCGATCCGGCCCTCGTCCACCGCCTCGATCAGCGCGTCGACGTCGGCGGCGATCGGCCGGATGTCCTCGTGCTCCTCGGCGAGCCCCGCTGCGCTCGCCAGCGCCGACGCGTCGACGAGGGCGAGGAAGATGAAGGCGTATTCGTCGGTGAGGCCGGGCGAGGGCAGCATGGTGAAGCAGCGTTCGACGCCGAGGGCTGCGAGCCCGCTCTCCTCCTGCAGCTCCCGCGCGGCGGCCGCCTCCGGCGCCTCGCCCTCGTCGACGAGGCCGGCGGGGAGTTCGAGCGCTGCGGCATTCGCCGTCTTCAGCGCGGCGCCGATGCGGAACTGGCGGATGATGACGATGCGGTCGAGCACGGGGTCGTAGGGGATGACGATGACCACCGAACCGGTGGCGATCAGCTCGCGCCTGAGCGGCCCGATCTCGCTGATACCGTCGAGCGAGCGGTGCCGAAGCGTCACCGCCTCGAAAGGGCGAAAGCCGTCGCAGAGACGTTCGCGGCGCTCGATGGTGACGGCAAGCGGCTGGTCGGACAGGGCATCGCGGTAGTGGCTGGTCATTGCGCGGCGATGTCCGTCGGCGCGGTCGCGATGTCGAAGGCGGCCGCCATCAGCGCCTTGGTATAGTCGGTCTTCGGCCGCTCGAAGATTTCTTCCGCCGGGCCGCGCTCCATCACCTCGCCGTTGCGCATGACGATCACCTCGTTGGCGAGCGCCCTGACGACCTTCAGGTCGTGGCTGATAAAGAGATAGGCGAGGTCGTGCTTCTGCTGGAGGCTGCGCAGGAGGTCGACCACCTGCGCCTGGACGCTCATGTCGAGCGCCGAGGTCGGCTCGTCGAGCATGACGAAACGCGGGCTCAGCACCATGGCGCGGGCGATCGCCACGCGCTGGCGCTGGCCGCCGGAGAATTCGTGCGGGTAGCGAAAGCGGGTCGCCGGGTCGAGCCCGACTTCGCTGAGTGCTGAAACGACGCGGGCGTCCCGTCCGTCGACGGAGAGCTGCGGTTCGTGCACTTTCAGCCCTTCCGCGATGATGTCGGCGATCGACATGCGCGGCGAGAGCGAGCCGAAGGGATCCTGGAAGACGATCTGGATGCGCTTGCGCAAGGGGCGCATCGCCTTGAACGAGCGCTGGTCCAGCCGCTCGCCCTCGAAGCTGATCGCGCCCTTGGACGAGATCATTCGGCAGAGGGCGAGGCCGAGCGTTGTCTTGCCCGAGCCGGACTCGCCGACGACGCCGACCGTCTGGCCGGCACGCAGGCTGATGTCGACGCCGTTGACCGCCTTGATGTGGTCGGTGGTCCGGCGCATGAACCCGGTCTTCACCGGGAACCAGACCTTCAGCCCCTCGGCCGCCATGACCACGGGGGCGTTGAGGTTGGCCGGGGGCGGCGTGCCGCGCGGCTCGGCGGCGAGCAGGTGCTTGGTGTAGTGGTGCTGCGGGTTGGCGAAGATCGCCTCGGTCGGCCCGGTCTCGACGATCTTGCCGTGGTACATCACGCAGACCCGGTCGGCGATTTTGCGGACGATGCCGAGGTCGTGGGTGATGAACAGCATCGCCATGCGGCGCTTCTGCTGCTGCACCTTCAGGAGTTCGAGAATCTGCGCCTGCACGGTGACGTCGAGCGCCGTGGTCGGCTCGTCGGCGATGAGAAGATCGGGCTCGTTGGCCAAGGCCATCGCGATCATCACGCGCTGGCGCTGGCCCCCCGACAGCTGGTGCGGATAGGCGTCGAGGCGCTTTTCCGGGTCGCGGATGCCGACCTGGTGCAGGAGTTCGAGCGTCCGGCGGTTGGCCTCCTTGTCGGACACGCCGCGGTGGATCTTCAGGACCTCGCCGACCTGCCGCTGGATGGTGTGCAGCGGGTTGAGCGAGGACATCGGCTCCTGGAAGATCATCGAGATCTTGTTGCCGCGCACCTTTCGCAGGTCCCGCTCGTCGTCGTCGATGAGGTTTTCGCCGCGGTAGAGAACGGCGCCGCCGGGATGGCTGGCGGAGGGATAGGGCAGGAGCTTCAGGATCGACAGCGCCGAGACCGACTTGCCCGACCCGCTCTCGCCGACTAGCGCCAGCGTCTCGCCGGCCGCGATGTCGAAGGAGACGTCGTCGACGGCGAGCGTCGTCTTGCCGTTCTGGTGGAAGGCGACCTTCAGCCCCTGCACCGAGAGCAGCGGGCCCTCGGCAGCGGCAACTGGTGCGGCGGAAACAGAGCTCATGCGACGGATCCCGTCAGGTTGGCGCGGTGGCTGTGTGCGGGGTGCCCATGGGCATGTGGTTTTGCCGGTGCCGCGTGGTCGTGCCCGGCGTGCGCATGGCTGTGACCGGAATGGTCATGGCCCGCGTGAGGATGGCTGGCGTGGTTCTCGCCGTGCCGGGCGCCCGGCCCGCTGCAGTCATGGCGGCCGTCGGCGCAAGGCCCGCTCTCGATCTCGACGGTGGCATGGTCGATGGCAAAGCGCTCCGCGAGCGCCCGCTTCACCGCGCGCACCGTTTCCGTCGGGTCGGTGCCCTCGGTGATCCGGGCATGCAAGGTCGCCGCGCGGATCTTCGGCGTGATCGCCCAGACGTGGAAATGGTGGACGTCGACGATGCCGACCACCGTCGCCTCGAGATGCGCGCCGACATCGGGGGCGGCGACGTCCTTCGGTGCGCCCTCGAGCAGGATGTGCCCGGAATCGCGGACGAGGCCCCAGGCATTGCCGAGGATCAGCAGCGAGACCAGCACCGAGAGGAGCGGGTCGATGGGCGTCCAGCCGGTCGACAGGATCACGAGCGAGGCGACGATGGCCGCGACCGAGCCGAGGAGGTCGCCCATCACGTGCAGCAAGGCGCCGCGCATGTTGAGATCCTCCTTGTCGCCGCCGTGCAGGACGAAGAAGGCGGCGATGTTGACGAGGAGGCCGCCGACGGCGACGACCAGCATCGGTCCGCCGAGCACCGGTGCCGGATTGTCCAGCCGGTGCCAGGCCTCCAGGATGATCAGGCCGGCAATGCCGAATAGGACGAGCCCGTTGGAATAGGCGACGAGGATCTGAAAGCGGCCATAGCCATAGGTCTTGCTGGCATCGGCCGGCCGGCGCGACAGGCGGATGGCGAAGAAGGCGAGCGCAAGGCCCGCGAAGTCGACGAACATGTGCCCGGCATCGGCGAGCAGCGCCAGCGATCCCGAGATCACCCCGCCGGCGATTTCCGCCAGCATGAAGGAGCCCGTGAGCGCCGCTGCCCAGAGCAGGCGCTTCTCGCTGGCATGGCCGGCATGGTCGTGACCGTCATGACCCCCGGGGCCGTGGTCGTGTCCGGCATGGTCGTGGGAGTGAGCGGTCATGGCCATAGGTCCAGCTTGTTGGCATCCTCGATGGAAAGGCGCAGGATGCCATCCGGCATTCTCAGTCGCCTGTCCGAGGAAATCAAAAGATCGCACTGCATGGTCATTGCCGTGGCGACATAGATAGAGTCCGGCGTCTTCGTGCCGGACATGGCACGGAAATTCGCGGACTGGATGAGGATGTCGCGGTCGATCGGCACGACTTCCATAAGGTCGTCGCTCTTGAGAAATTCTTCGTAAGCGGCGGCGATGTCCTGTTCGCCATTGCGAAGGGGGGCGACCAGGACTTCGGCCAAAGTTAATTCGCTGGTGAAAATCCGAGCCAGCCCGATCCTCGCCCGATCGAACACGAAACCGATCGCCGTTTCCGCACTCTCGATGAAGCGGATGATGGCATTGGAATCCAGATAGACCCGCGACGTCGTCAAACTAATCCCATTCATCCCGAAGGGCGCGGACACGGGCGACCGCCTCTTCGATGCTCGTATTCTTATGCGCTGCGATCCCCGCGAATTTGATGTACCGCGGCACTTCCGCTGCTGCCTGAGCCTCAGGCTTGGCCTCCAGCGTGACGCGGACGACGTCCTCGGGTCCGAAATCGCCGCGGATCGCCTCTGGTAGATCGCTAACCGCGACATCCTCGGTCACCACTTTCCTCGCCTTGTCCATTCCCCTCTCCTCACCGGAAACTCTTGCGCGGGTCAAAGGCGTCGCGCACGGCCTCGCCGACGAAGACCAGCAGCGAGAGCATCAGCGACAGTACCACGAAGCCGGAGATTCCGAGCCAGGGCGCCTGCAGGTTGTTCTTGCCCTGCGCGAGCAGTTCGCCGAGCGAGGGAGAGCCCGGGGGCAAGCCGAAGCCGAGGAAGTCGAGGGAGGTGAGGGTGGTGATCGAGCCATTGAGGATGAACGGCAGGAAGGTCAGCGTCGCCACCATGGCGTTTGGCAACAAATGCCGGACCATGATCGTCCAATCGCCGACGCCCAGCGCGCGCGCTGCGTTCACGTACTCGAAGTTTCTCGCCCGCAGGAATTCGGCGCGGACGACGCCGACGAAAGAGACCCAGGAGAACAGCAGCATGATGCCGAGGAGGATCCAGAACCCCGGCGGCAGGATCGCGGCGATGATGAGGAGGAGATAGAGCACCGGGATCGACGACCAGATCTCGATGAAGCGCTGGAAGAGAAGATCGACCCAGCCGCCGAAATAGCCTTGCACCGCGCCGGCCGAGACGCCGATGACGGCCGACAGGCCCGTGAGGATCAGGCCGAACAGCACCGAGATGCGGAAGCCGTAGATCAGCCGCGCGGCGACGTCGCGGGCCTGGTCGTCGGTGCCGAGCCAGTTGGTGTTGCCGAGGACGCAGTTCGGATCGTTGACGCCCTGCGGATAGCGGGCGCAGCGCTCCTCCTTGGTGAAGGTCCAGGACGGCGCCGAGGGGGCGGGCGTCGGGATCTCGTTGTTCACCGTGCGGTAGGAGTAGCGGATCGGAGGCCAGACCATCCAGCCGTTCGCGGTGATCTCCTCCTGCACGAACGGATCGCGGTAGTTGGTCACCGGCAGGAAGCCGCCGAAAACCTCTTCCGGATAATCGACGAAGATCGGGGCGTAGTACTCGCCCTTGTATTCGATCAGCAGCGGCTTGTCGTTGGCGACGAACTCGGCGCCAAGCGTCGCCACGAAGAGGAAAAGGAAGATCCAGAACGACCAGACGCCGCGCCGGTTGGCCTTGAAGCTCTGGAGGCGGCGGGCGTTAAGCGGCGACAGCCGGCTGCGCGCGACCTGGGCGCCGGGCGCCATCTGGGCGATGCCGGCGGTATCGGTGCTGGCGTCCTCGCGCGCCTCGACGGCGGCGGGGACGGTCGAGCCGGTTTCGGTCAGGTTCTCTCGGGTCGTGTCCATCTCAGACCTCCCGCTTCTCGAAATCAATGCGGGGATCGATCCAGGTATAGGTGAGGTCGGAGAGGAGGGCCGTGACAAGGCCGATCAGCGAGAAGATGTAGAGGGTGGCGAAGACCACGGGGTAGTCGCGCTTGTAGATGCTTTCGAAACCGAGCAGGCCGAGGCCGTCGAGCGAAAAGATCGTCTCGATCAGCAGCGAGCCAGCGAAGAAGGCGGAGATGAAGGCGCCGGGGAAGCCGGCGACGATGATCAGCATCGCGTTGCGGAAGACGTGTCCGTAAAGGACCTTGTTCTCGGTGAGGCCCTTGGCCCGCGCGGTGGTGACGTACTGCTTGCGGATCTCGTCGAGGAAGGAGTTCTTGGTCAGGAGCGTCGTCGTGGCGAAGGCCGAGAGCGACAGCGCGATCAGCGGCAGCGTCAGGTGCCAGAAATAGTCGGCGATCCGCGCCGGCCAGGAGAGCTCGCTCCAATTCTCCGACGTCAGGCCCCGCAGCGGGAAGAGATCGTAGAAAGAGCCGCCGGCAAACAGCACGATCAATAGGATTGCGAACAGGAAGCCGGGAATGGCGTAGGCGACGATGATGACGCCGGAGGTCCAGACGTCGAAGGTCGAGCCGTCCTTCAACGCCTTGCGGATGCCGAGCGGGATCGAGATGCCGTAGGACAGGAGCGTGATCCAGAGGCCGAGCGAGATCGACACCGGCATCTTCTCTATGATGAGGTCGAGCACCGAGACCGAGCGGAAATAGCTCTCGCCGAACTGGAAGCGGCTGTAGTCCCAGATCATCTTGCCGAAGCGCTCGAGCGGCGGCTTGTCGAAGCCGAACTGTACCTCGAGCTTTTTGATGAAGGCGGGGTCGAGCCCTTGCGCGCCGCGGTAGCCGCTGTCGGTGCTGCCCTGGCCGCCGAAGTCGCTGGCGCCGCCGCCGATGCGGTCGGCGCCGTTGCTGCCTTGGCCTTGCAGGTTCGCGATCACCTGCTCGACCGGGCCGCCCGGCGCGAACTGGATGACCGCGAAGGAGATCGCCATGATCCCGAGCATGGTCGGGATCATCAGCAGCAGCCGTCGTAGGATGTAGGCGCCCATAGGGTCTCGTCACCTTGGTGGGTGGCGTCCGCGGGGAGGGCGGAGGCCGGTCGTCGTCTCACGTCGAACGTGTCAGGCGCGGCCGATGGCTTTCGCCTTGGCCTCGTCGAACCACCAGAGCGATTCGACGGGGAAGCCGAAGTCGGGCTTCTGCTCCTTGAATCCGAACATGTCCCAGTATGCAACTCGGTGCACGCCGGCGCTGATGTTCGGGAGCCAGTCGAGGCGGGTGCGCAGGACCCGGTCGAGGCAGCGCATGGCGAGCGTCATCTCCTCGCGGGTCTTCGCGCCACCGACCCCCTCGATCAGCGCGTCGACGGCCTTGTCGGCCATTCCCGGCAGATTGTAGGAGCCGGGATAGTCGCGCGCGGCGCTGCCGAAGAAGATCGACAGGCCCTCGCGGGTCTGCGTCGCGCCGAGGCTGAAGGCGGCCAGCACCATGTCGTAGTCGTAGCTGTTCTGCCGGTCGGTGTACTGCGCCTCGTCGACGAGGCGGAAGCTCGCATCGACGCCGAGCCGCCGCAGCGTGTCGAAGAACTTGCCGTAGACGCGTTGCTGCTCGGCGCCGTTGATCATGTGCTCGAGCTTGAACACCTCGCCCTTGGCGTTGACGAGGCGCCCGTCCTGCTGCTTCCAGCCGGCGGCGGCAAACAGCTGCGAGGCCTCGCGCAGCAGCTTGCGGTCATTTCCGCTGCCATCGCTGACCGGCTGCACCCAGACCTCGCCGAAGACTTCCGGCATCAGGTCGGCGCGCAGCGGCTCGAGGATCGCCAGCTCTTCGGCTGAAGGGGCGCCGGTGGCGACGAAGTCCGAGCCCTCGAAGCAGGAATTGGAATGGGTCCGCAGGCCGAAGAGAAGGTTGGCGTTGGTCCATTCGAAGTCGAAGCAGAGGTTGATTGCCCTCCGCACCCGCACGTCCCGGAACCGCTCGCGCCGCTGGTTCAGCGCCCAGCACTGGAATTTAGGGCGGGTTTCCTCGGGAAACTCGCGCTTGACCACGCGCTTGGCGGCGACCGCCGGAAATTCGTACTCGGTCGCCCAGGCGCGGGTCGTGAACTCCTCGCGAAAATCGATCTCGCCCTTCTTGAAGGCTTCGAGCGCCGGCTGGCGGTCGCGGAAGAAGTCGATGCGGATGGTCTGGAAATGGTCGAGGCCGCGCGCGAAGGGGAGGTCTTTCGCCCAGTAGTCGGCCCGCTTCTCGTATTCGATGAACTGGCCGACCTTGAAGCGCCCGACCTGATAGGCGCCGCTGCCCGGGATTTCGGTGAGATCGTTGGTCTCGAAGGAGCGGTTGCCAAAGAAGGCTTTCGGCAGGATCGGGATACCAAGCGCCTCCAGCGCCTCCTGCTGGGTCTGCTTTCCGGAAAAGACGATCTTCACCGTCCGCGCGTCGACCGCGACGACGTCGGTCACGGCCTTGAGGATCGTTGTCAGCGCCGGATGGCCTTTTTCTTTAATCGTCAGATAGGAGAAGGCGACGTCCTCGGCGGTGACCGCCGCGCCGGTCGAGAATTTCGCTTCCGGGCGCAGGACGAAGGTGAAGCTGCTGCGGTCGGCCGAAAGACTGACGCTCGCCGCCAGCACGCAGTACAGGCTGTCCGGCTCGTCCAGCGAGGACACCATCAGCGCGTCGTAGAGCTTCTCGACGCGCGGCGGTGCGTTGCCGCGCAGCACGAAGGTGTTCAGCGTGTCGAAGGTCTGCGTCGACTGGTTGAACAGCCAGTTCGGCACCGAATAGTTGATCCGCCCGCCTTGCGGGGCGTCGACCGCGGCGTAGTCGAAGGCCTGGAAGTCGGGGCCGTATTTCAGGTCGCCGAAAGCCGAGACGCCGTGCAGCGGCGTTTCCGTCGGCGTCGCCGCGAAGGCGAGGCGTGGCAACGCCGCAGACGCGCCGGCTGCCACCAGCAGCTGGCCGAAACGGCGGCGCGTCAGGCCCAGCGCCGTGCTCATCGCGCCGCCGGGATCTTGGCGGCCTTCGCCTGATCATACCACCAGATCTGTGGCCAGCCGACGCTGTATTCCGGCAGCTTCTCGGGATGCGAGAAGCGGTCCCACATGGCGATCCGCTGATCCTTCGGCACGTAGGAAGGGATGATGTACTGGTTGGCGAGCAGCACTCGGTCGAGCGCATGGGTCGCGGCGATCAGCGTCGGCCGGTCCTTGGCCTGCACCACCTCGCGCACCAGGGCATCGACGGCCGGGTTCTTGATGCCGGCATAGTTCTGCGAGGCCGGCTTGTCGGCGGCGGCCGCGCTGAAATAGTCGTACTGCTCGTTGCCGGGCGACAGCGACTGCGCCTGACCGCCATAGATCATGTCGTAGTCGCGGCCGCGCACCCGGTTGACGTACTGCGAGGGATCGACGGTGCGGATGCGCATCTCAACGCCAATCCGCTTCAGGCTGTCCTGGTACTGCGTCACGACACCCTCCAGCGCCGGCCCGTTGAGGAGTACCTCGAAGGACAAAGGCGCGCCGGTCTTCACCTCGACCATGCGGCCGCCCTTTTGCTCGTAGCCCGCCTGCTTCAGGAGGCCGACGGCGGCGCGCAGGTTGTCGCGAATCTTGGCGTTGTCGCCGGCGACCGGGTTGGCATAGGGCGCGGTGAAGACGCTGTCGGGGATCTGCCTCCGCAGCGGCTCGAGGAAGGCGAGCTCGTCGGGGCCGGGCACGCCCGAGGAGGCGAGCTCGGTGTTGAAGAAGAAGGAGTTCGGGCGGACGTATTCGCCGAAGAACAGCGTGCGCTGCATGGTCTCGAAGTCGAAGGCGAGGTTCAGCGCCTTGCGCACGTTGATGTCCTGGAACACCGGACGGCGCAGGTTCGGGATGAAGCCGACCATCAGCCCGGCGGTGCGGTAGGGGTTCTCGTAGCGCGTCTTCGTCACGAAGCCGTCCCGCGCCGCCGGGAAATCGTAGCCCGAAGCCCAGCGTGCGGCCTTGTTCTCCAGCCAGTAGTCGAACTGGTTGCCCTTGAACGCCTCGAAGGCGACGGTGTCGTCGCGGAAGTAGATGTACTCGATCCGATCAAAATTGTTCTGCCCGACATTCACCGGCAGCGTGGCGCCCCAGTAGTCGGGCACCCGGACATAGCTGATGCCGCGACCGGTCGAGACGCTGTCGACCTTGTAGGGCCCCGAGCCCAGTGGCGGCTCCAGCGTCGTCTCGGTGATGTCGCGCTGCTTTCCGGCGGCGTTCTTGCCGGTCCACCAGTGCTTCGGCAGGACGATCAGCTGGCCGACGATGTTCGGCAGTTCGCGGTTGTTCTTCTCGTCGAAGGTGAAGGTCACCTCGCGCTCGCCGGTTGCCGCCGCCGACTGGACGTGGCGGTAGTAGAAGCCCTGGCTCGGATTGACCTCCTTCAGCGTCTCGAAGGTCCAGATCACGTCGTCGGTGGTGATCGGCGTGCCGTCGTGCCACTTCGCCGAGGGGTTCAGCCGGTAGGTCACCGAGGAGTAGTCGGCGGGATAGGAAATGGCGTCGGCGATCAGCCCGTAATTCGTCGAGCTCTCGTCGCTCGAGGGCGCCATCAGCGTCTCGTAGACGAGGGTGATGCCCTCGGCGACGTCGCCCTTGGACAGGATCGGGTTCAGGCTGTCGAAGGTGCCGCTGCCGTCAAGCCGAACGGTGCCGCCTTTCGGGGCATCCGGGTTGACGTAATCGAAGTGCGGGAAGCCTTCCTTGTACTTCGGCTCGCCGATCAGGCTGGTGCCGTTTCGCCAGTCGTGGGTGGCGGCTGCGGCCGGCAGGGCCGGGGCGATCTTCTCCGGCGCGTTCTCAGGTACCTTGGCGCCGGCGACCGCGGCGGAACCCTGGTCCTGTGCCAGGCTGCCCGAGGGGGCGAGCGTTCCGAGGAGGCTGGCGAGAAGCAAGGCGCGGGCGGATCGCGAGAGCAGCGTCAAATAAGACCTCCGGTGCGGCAGACAGATGTTCACCACCGTCGGGGCGGTTTGTGGCCTTCGTTCGGCGCGCGCGGCGCATGACGAAAGTTTCACCCGGCTAGAAACCCGCGGCAGCATCAGCCTTTTCATGCAGGCCCCGGTCCCACAAGTCAAAACTCCGGCAGCTTCGGCCGCTTACAAGCGCTCCCGCCCATACAAAAAAGCCCCGGCGTGGGCCGGGGCTTCTAAAGGTAAAGCAGCCGCCGATGGCGCTTACTTCGGGTTGCCGCTCTCGTCGAAGGTGGCGAGGTAGGCCAGCACGTTGGCGATGTCCTCCGGCTTCTTCAGGCCGGGGAAGGCCATCTTGGTGCCGGGCACGAGGCCCTTCGGGTTGGCCAGCCACTGCGTCAGCAGCGCCTCGGTCCAGGCCGGGTTCGTCCCGGCGAAGGCCTTCAGCGCGGGCGAGAAGTTGTAGCCTTCGACGCCGGCGACGGCCTCGCCGATGATGCCGTTCAGCTCTGGGCCGACCTTGTTCGCTGCACCCGCGCCGACGGCGTGGCAGGCCTGGCACTTCTTGAACACGTTGGCGCCGGCCTTGGCGTCTCCCGCGGAAGCGGTCTGCGTCGCGGCAGGGGCGGCGGGCGCGGCAGCGCCCTGCTGGGCAGGGGCAGCGGCCGGTGTGGCCGGAGCCGGGGCCGCAGGGGCGGCCGGTGCGGCCGGAGCCGGGGCCGCAGGAGTGGCTGGTGCTGCTGGTGCCGGTGCGGCCGGAGCCGGGGCGGCAGGCGCCGCGGGTGCCGTTGCCGGAGTTCCGGCAGGTGCGGGGGCCGCCGGTGCCGGGGTGGCGGCCGGTGCCGCCGGCGAAGCAGGTTCAGGCGTCGAGGTTGCCGGAGCTGCTGCGGCCGGCGCAGGGGCCGCGGCATCGGCAGCCGGCGGGGCGGCATCGGCGGTCGGGGCCGCGCCATCTGTCGCAGGCGCGGCGGCAGCGTCAGCCGGGGCAGCCGCAGCCGGATCCGGCAAGGCGGCCGGGCTGGCGGCGAGGGTTCTGAGGTAGGCGATCAGGTCGGCACGGCCCTGCGGATCCTTGAGGCCGGCAAAGCCCATCGCGGTGCCCGGCACGTACTGCTTCGGCGCCTTGATGAAGTGGTAGAGGTGATCATAGTCCCAGTTGACCGAGCTGCCCTTGGAGAAATCCTTCATGGCGGCGGAATAGGAGAAGTCGCCGATCGAGGCGATCGGGCGGTTGACCACGTCCCAGAGATGCGGGCCGACCTTGTTCGGGCCGCCTTCTTCGCCGCTGTGGCAGGCCTGGCACTTCTTGAACTCGGCCGCGCCCTTCTCGGGATTGGCCGAAGCGAGGAGCGTCGCGATCGGCGGATCCTCCGCGACGGCCGCCGCGGCGCCTTCGCCGGCAGCCGGAGCCTCAGCGGCGACGATCGTGTAGCCGGAAGTCTCCGGTGTCTCGGAATGATAGATGCCGCCCGCGAGCAGGCTTCCGCCGAAAACGAGGAAGACCGTCGCCAGGACGGCGCCGGCAATCTTGTTGAACTCGAAAGAATCCATGGACAGAGCGGCTCCCGGGTCGATGAGGCCGTCTGTTGCGGCCGTTTTGGCACTGAGCAGAAGACGCGTGAGACCCGGTCTTTTGCGGATTGAGGGCAACATCTGTAGAAGGCGCTGCGAAGCAACCTTTTGACACTCCGGTGCCGATCATTCAATCCGCTCCTTAGCATCTTTCCAAGTTTCGCCGTCATCCATGTTTCCCAGGGCCCCATGTCCATCCTGATCCTGATCCCGGCCCGCATGGCCTCCACCCGCCTGCCGGGAAAGCCGCTCGCCGACATCGCCGGCCGGCCGATGATTGTCAGGGTAGCCGAACGTGCCTCGGCTGCCGGCATGGGCCGGGTCGTCGTGGCGACCGACACCGAGGCCGTGCGCGCGGCGGTGACCTCGGCAGGCTTCGAGGCGGTAATGACGCGCGCCGACCATCCGTCGGGCTCGGACCGGATCTTCGAGGCGCTGACGAGCCTCGACCCCGACGGCTCGGTCGAGACCGTGATCAACCTCCAGGGCGACCTGCCGACGATCGAGCCGGAGGCGGTCCACCAGGTGCTTGCGCCGTTCGAGGACCCGCGCTGCGACATCGCGACGCTGGCGGTCGAGATCCGGTCGGAGGCCGACCGCGTCAACCCGAACATCGTCAAGCTGGTGGGGTCGCCGATCGCGCCGGCGCGGCTACGGGCGCTCTACTTCACCCGGGCGACCGCCCCCTGGGGCGAGGGGCCGCTCTACCACCACGTCGGCATCTACGCCTATCGCCGCGCCGCGCTGGCGCGCTTCGTCGCCTTGCCGCCCTCGACCCTCGAGAGCCGCGAGCGGCTGGAGCAGCTGCGGGCGCTGGAAGCCGGCATGCGGATCGACGCCGAGATCGTCGACACAGTTCCGCTCGGCGTCGACGCGCCGGAGGACCTCGAGCAGGCCCGCCTCCATTATCATGCCACCGCTGGAGCTGCCCGATGAGCCGCAACAACCTCATCGCCTTCCAGGGCGAGGCCGGCGCCAACTCCGATACCGCCTGCCGCAACATGTTTCCCGACCGGGTGCCGCTGCCGTGCCCGTCCTTCGAGGATGCGTTCGCCGCCGTCACCAATGGCGAGGCGGATCTTGCGATGATTCCGATCGAGAACTCGATCGCCGGCCGGGTCGCCGACATCCACCACCTCCTGCCGATCTCAGGCCTGAAGATCGTCGGGGAGTATTTCCTGCCGATCCGCTTCCAGCTGATGGTGCTGCCGGGCGTGTCGCTGAGCGAGATCCGCAGCGTCCACAGCCATATCCATGCGCTCGGCCAGTGCCGCGCCATCATCCGCTCGCATGGCTGGAAGCCCATCGTTGCCGGCGACACGGCAGGCGCCGCGCGCATCATCTCAGAGGCCGGCGACCGCAGCGCGGCGGCGCTGGCGCCGCGCCTTGCGGCCGAGCTCTACGGGCTCGATATCGCCGAGGAGAACGTCGAGGACGCCGACAACAACATGACCCGCTTCGTCGTGCTGTCGCGGCCGGGTCCGGAAGACGATGCGTTATGGACGGCGCGCGACGCCGGCCAATCGCCTGTCAGCCGCAACGTCGTCACCACCTTCGTCTTCCGGGTCCGCAACATCCCGGCAGCGCTCTACAAGGCGCTCGGCGGGTTTGCCACCAACGGCGTCAACATGACCAAGCTTGAAAGCTACCAAATCGGCGGCAGCTTCTCGGCGACGCAGTTCTACGCCGACATCGAGGGCCATCCGCACGATCCAGCCGTCGCGCGGGCGCTGGCGGAGCTCGCCTTCTTCTCGGCCGAGCTTGCTATCGTCGGCGTCTACCCCGCGGCCCCCGACCGCCAGCAGTTTCTGACGCCGGCGGAATAGCTGCCGTTAACGAGCCAACTGAGCACCCTCAGTCGGTGAGGTCGACGAAGGCTTGCGCCAGATGGTGCGCGATGGCGAAGGGTTTGGGCGCGGTCAGGCCGTCGGGATGCGTCTCGGCGATCATCGCCTTGACCTCGTCGCGGCCGAACCAGCGGCAGTCCTCGAGTTCCACCGTGTCGAAGCGGATCTCGGTTGAGGTGGCAAGCGCCATGCAGCCGATCATCAGCGATCCCGGGAAGGGCCAAGGCTGCGAGGAGTGGTATCGGACCTCGCCGACGGCAATTCCGGCCTCCTCCATCGTCTCGCGCCGCACCGCCTGTTCCAGCGTCTCGCCGGGCTCGATAAAGCCGGCAAGGCAGGACCACATCTTTTCTGGAAAACGCGGCGAGCGGCCGAGCAGGCAGCGGCCGGCCCCGTCGTGGATCAGCATGATCGACACCGGATCGGTGCGCGGGAACTGCACGTCGTCGCAGCCGGGACAGCGGCGCCGGTAGCCGGCGGCATCCGACAGCGTCGGCGTCCCACACTTGCCGCAGAACCGGTTGCGCGCGTGCCAGTTCAGGAGATGCTCGGCCTGGCCGAGCTGGCTTTCGGTGTCGGCGTCGAGCAGGCGTCCGGATGCCAACGCCCGCAGCGGCTCGGCCCGGATGCCGGTCTCCTCCTCGGGCGGCAAGGTGAGGGCCATTGCGGCAAGGCGCGGCCCGAGCCCGTCGGGATCGTGGCCGAGAAGGACGATGTCGCCATCCCCCGCCAGCGCCAGGGCCGCGGCGGTGTCAAAGCGCGGATCGACGCTACTGGCATCGCCGCGGCAGAGCCAGCGCCCCTCGTGCATCAGGTAGACACGGGCCAGCGGGTCGGCGAGCGCATTCGCCAGCGTGTCCGGCAGACGGTTCTCGCCATCGCGGACGAGGCGGTTGCCGGCAAAGCCGAGCGGCACGGTGCCCTCGGCCCTCATGGCGCGAGCACTCCCTCGCGGATCGTTCGCACGAACGCCTCTGCCGCATCCGGCGCGTAGGGAACGGCGGTGCCGACACCCCAGACCGGGCCCGGCCAAGCCGTGTCGCCGGTGCGTCGCGCGATGACGTGCATGTGCAGCATCGGCACGACATTGCCGAGCGCGCCGAGGTTCATCTTGTCGGCCATCACCGTCTCCTTCAGGCATTTGGCGACGAGCGCGGTCTCGAAGGCCAGCATCGTCTGGTCGAGCGGGCTGAGGTCGTGCACCTCGGTGATGTCGTGGCGCTTCGGCACGAGGATCAGCCAGGGCCAGCGGCTGTCGTTCATCAGCCGGAGGTCGCAGAGACCGAGCGGGGTGACGGGCAGCGTGTCACGGGCGAGCCGGGGGTCGAGTTCGAAGCCGCGCATGGGGGGATCCGTCGGAGGAAGGGGAGATGTCCACCATCTAGAGTCTCCCGGCCAAAAGGGGAATCGGTCTTCGCTGCAAAACATCAGGCTTCCCGGGGTATTGTGCCGCCGGGGAGGGGCAGCATCGCGATCTCGACGATGACCGGATGCGGGTCTTGCGTTTTGGCGGCAAAAGCGCGATATGAGCGCCGGGAGGTTGGTGGTGGACGAGCCACTCGCCAACCGGGTCAGATCCGGAAGGAAGCAGCCCCAACGAGCACGGCACGGGTCATCGTGCCAGCCTCCCACCTTTTTCCTTCCTGCTGTAAACATGCTGCCGCGGTACTGGCCGGTCCCCTCGGGACTACGGCCTGCGGAATCGTGGTCGTGCCGCGCGTCACGAGATCCGCAGCAGCACGGGCAGGATCCCGGCCTGCTGCAGCGTCTCCACCACCTCGAAAGCTGGTATGGCGACGAAGAACACCATGCCATCGGTCAGCGTCCGGTAGACCAGGCGCGTGCGCACGGTCAGCTCGGTCTTGTCGCGAAACTGGCCGAAGCGCGGAAAGAAGCGCGGAACAGCGTCGAGATAGGCCTGGTAGGCCGCGCCGAACTGCACCGACAGGTACTGCTCCTCCCGGCGGATGACGATCAGGAAGCTCGCGATGCAGGCGATGAGGAAGATCAGCGCCAGCAGGATGCTGCCGGTCTGCGCGCCGACACCGGCCGCCGCGATCGAGGAAAACACGTAAAGCGGGTTGCGGGTGATCGAGTAGGGGCCGGTCGAAACGATCTCCGACGCCTTGCGGCCACCGATATAGAGCGTGCACCAGATCCGCCCGAGAATGCCGACGACGATCAGGCCGCGGCCAATCGCCTCGACATATTCGTGGAACTGTCCGTCCGAGCTCGAGCGCACCACCAGCAGCAGCACGAAGGCGATGCCGATCAGAATGGCGAGCGCCAGACGGCGAAAGGACTGGTATCGGGACAACGCCATGGAACGCTCCTGGGGGACATGCGCCCCCCGGCGGAGGTCTGCATCGGCAAATCGTCTGCGGCGCGCCGTGCAGCGAAGGCTGTTGCCGCGCGACGGCGGCAGATGCGCGGAACTCGTGGCCGCATTGCGGCGCTTCAAAAGCTTGCCGTCTTGCTCTACCCTCGCCTTGCAATCTTCCGGCAGCCGTTCCAGATGCGCTGCAGCACCGTATCGCCATACCCGCGGCCTACAGGGCGCTCCCAGTGTTCGTTTCAACGCGACGTTCGTGCTGCGATGTGCCGCAGAATTAACGGAGCGCAGCGGTAACCGAAGGACGACTGCCGAGGATGGACGATCAGGAAAAACCCGAGATGGCCGAGGCCTACCGCGTGCTCGCGCGGAAATACCGGCCGACCAGCTTCGAGGACCTGATCGGCCAGGAGCCGATGGTGCGCACGCTCACCAACGCCTTCGAGACCGGCCGCATCGCGCAGGCCTGGATGCTGACGGGCGTGCGCGGCGTCGGCAAGACGACGACCGCCCGCATCCTCGCCCGTGCGCTGAACTACGAGACAGCGGAGATCCACGAGCCGACGATCCACATGCGCACGCCCGGCATCCACGACCAAGCGATCATGGAAGGCCGGCATGTCGACGTGGTCGAGATGGACGCGGCTTCGCACACCGGCATCGACGACATCCGCGAGATCATCGCCCAGGTGCGCTACCGCCCGGTCTCGGCGCGCTACAAGGTCTACATCATCGACGAGGTCCACATGCTGTCGACGCAGGCCTTCAACGGCCTGCTGAAGACGCTGGAGGAGCCGCCGGAGCACGTGAAGTTCGTCTTCGCGACGACCGAGATCCGGAAGGTGCCCATCACCGTCCTGTCGCGATGCCAGCGCTTCGATCTCCGCCGGGTCGACGCCGCGACGCTGATCGGCCATCTCGGCCGGATCGCCAAGGCCGAGAACGTCGAGGCCGAGGACGACGCGTTGCGCCTCATCGCCCGCGCCGCCGAGGGCTCGGTGCGCGACGCGCTGTCCTTGACCGACCAGGCAATCTCGCACGGCGCCGGCGCCATCGGCGCCGAGACCGTGCGCGACATGCTCGGCCTTGCAGACCGCGGCAGGGTGATCGACCTTTTCGAACACCTAATGCGCGGCGACGCGGCGGCGGCGCTCGGCGAACTCAGGGCGCAATACGATGCCGGCGCCGATCCCGTCGTGGTGCTGGCCGACCTTGCCGACTTCACCCATCTCGTGACCTCGCTGCGCTTCGTCCCGGATTCAGCCGATGACGCGACGCTGTCGCCCGCCGAATCGGGCCGAGGCCTGGAGCTGTCGAAGACGCTGTCGGTGCGCACGCTCTCCCAGGTCTGGCAGATGCTGCTGAAAGCGATCGAGGAGGCGCGCGCCGCCACCTCGCCGCGCCAGGCGGCGGAGATGGCGATGATCCGCATTGCCTATGCAGCGGACCTTCCCTCGCCCGCCGACCTCGTCCGGCTGATCCAGACCGGCGCCGGTCTTCCCACCGGGACGCCGCAAATCTTCGGCCCGCCAGGAAACGCCGCCGAGGGCGGCGCTTCCGCTGGTTCAGCGCTGTCCATGCCGGCCGGCAACGGCGTGGCGCGAACGGGCGCGACCGCGTCCGCCGTCTCGGCGCCCATCGCCTCCCAGCCCGCGGCGCCTGTGATGGCGTCGCCGCCGCGGCTGATGCTGGCGGCGCAGGGCCAGCGTCCCGCGGCGCAGCCTGCCCCGCAGCCGATGGAGGCGATGCCCGATATCCGCAGCATGCAGGACCTCGTCGCGCTGTCGGAGAAGCACCGCGATTCGCTGATGAAGGCCTCGCTGACGCGCTACATCCGGCCGGTGAAGATCGAGCCGGGGCGGATGGAGATCTCGCTGACCGACGGCGCGCCGCGCTCGCTGCCGGGCGACCTGCAGCGGCGCCTGCTCGACTGGACCGGCAAGCGCTGGGTCGTCACCATTTCCAACGAAGCGGGCGCGCCGACCATCGCGGAGGCGGCCGAGGCGCGCCACACGGCGCTCGTCACCGACGCGATCGCCGATCCCGAGGTCGCCGCCATCCTGCAGCAGTTTCCGGGCGCCAAGGTGATCGACGTCCGGCTGCGCGGCGACGCCGCGGCCGAGGCGGAAGCGGTCGAGAGCCTCTATCCCGGCAGCGCCGGCAGTGCCGACTTCACCCCCGAGCCGCCGCTCGAATCCGACGACGACGACGATTTCTGAGGAGAAATGACGTGAAAGACATCCTGGGCATGATGAAGCAGGCGAAGGCCATGCAGGAGAAGATGCAGGACCTGCAGCAGGAGATCGCCGACATCTCCGCCACCGGCCAGTCCGGCGGCGGCCTCGTCACGGTCCGGCTGAACGGCCGCACCGAGCTGGTGCAGCTGAGCATCGATCCCTCGCTGATGAAGGAAGACGAGAAGGACATCCTTGAGGACCTCATCGTCGCCGCCCATGCCGACGCCAAGGCCAAGCTCGAAGTGGTGATCCAGGAGAAAACGCAGGCGCTGACCGCCGGCCTGCAGCTGCCGGGCGGGATGAAGCTGCCGTTTTAGGCGGGTTCGGGGAGGGGATGGCGTTGCGGTGGCGGTTGCTGGCGCGGCGATGACACTTCGCGGTTTCGGCCCAGGCTAGGGAACGTTGACAGGCCTGGCGAAACCTCAACTCTTCGTCATCCCGGGTCAAGCCCGGGATGACGTAACTGAAGCGGCTTGCGTCCTGTCCCGACGCCGCAAGGCGGCGCCCTCCGGTTCCGCCCAAATGCCCGAACAACAGCCTCGCTGAATCTTATCGGTCGGCACCGTGCCGCCCGCCCACGCCGCTCTCACCTCCACTGCGATAGATCCCATGGCAAAACCCATCGCCGGCCCCGAGATCGAGCGGCTGATCCAGCTGCTGGCCAAACTCCCCGGCCTCGGGCCGCGGTCGGCGCGGCGGGCGACGCTGCATCTCGTCAAGCGCAAGGAGCAGCTGCTGGGGCCCTTGGCGCAGGCGATGAACCAGGCGCTGGAGCGGGTGCTGGTGTGCTCGGTCTGCGGCAACATCGACACGCAGGACCCCTGCACGATCTGCCGCGACCATGCGCGCGACCAGTCGCTGGTGGTGGTGGTCGAGGATGTGTCCGACCTCTGGGCGCTGGAGCGGGCAAAAGCCTTGAACGCCGGCTACCACGTGCTGGGCGGCGTGCTGTCGCCGCTCGACGGCGTCGGGCCGGAGGACCTCACCATCCCGCAGCTGGTCGAGCGCATCGCCAAGGGGGCGGTGCGCGAGGTGATCATCGCGGTGAACGCCACCGTCGAGGGCCAGACCACGGCACACTACATCACCGACCAGCTCGCCGGCTTCGACGTCAAGATCACCCGCCTCGCGCATGGCGTGCCGGTCGGCGGCGAGCTGGACTATCTCGACGAGGGCACGCTGTCGGCCGCCATGCGCGCGCGGACGGCGTTCTGATGCTGAAACGATCTGGAAAACCTGCGGGGAGGAACCTCCGATGACGGCGACGAGCCTTGCCACCTATTGCCTGGCGCTGGCCATCGCCGCCGCCATTCCGGGCCCGGGGGTCGTCGCCCTCGTCGCGCGTTCGCTCGGCTCGGGCTTTCGGCACGGAATGGCCTTCCTCATGGGACTGGTGCTGGGCGACGTCGCCTACCTCGCCGCGGCCTGCTTTGGCCTTGCCATCCTCGCGGAGACCTTCGGCGAGGTGTTCACCGTGATCCGCTACCTCGCGGCCGCCTATCTCCTCTACCTCGCCGTCGCCCTCTGGCGCTCGGCCGGCGCGGTGGGGCGGATCGAGGCGATGGCCTCCGAGAAAAAGACGAAGAGCTTCATGGCCGGCTTCGTGATCACGCTGTCGAATCCGAAGACCATCTTCTTCTACCTCGCCTTGCTGCCGACCCTGCTCGACCTCTCCAAGGTCGGCCTTCGCGATTTTGCGGTGCTGGTGCCGGTGACCGCCCTCGTGCTCTTCGCCGTGCTCACGCCGTATGCGGCGCTTGCCTGGCGCGCCCGCGCCACGCTGCGCCGGCCGGAAATGCTGGCGCGGCTCAACCGCTCGGCCGCGGCGATCCTGGCCGGGGCCGCCGTCTGGACCGTGATGCGAAGGGTTTGAGGACATGAGAGCGAAGATGAAAGCGCGCTTTGCCGCCGTGGCCTTGCTGATGCTGGCGCCCGTCGCCGCGTCGGCGCAGGGGACCTCGGTCGACAAGGGGTTCCAGGCCTTCCTCGAGAAGGACATCTGGCCGGCTGCAAAAGCGCGCGGTGTCTCCCGCCGCGTCTTCGACGACGCCTTCAAGGGCGTGAAGCCGAACCTCAAGCTGCCGGACTTGCAGCTGCCAGGGGACACGGCGAAGGTCGAGGAGAAGAACCGGCAGGCCGAGTTCCAGAGCCCCTCGGCCTATTTCGACGAGAAGAGCATTGCCGGCGTCGCCGCCAAGGGGCGGGTGCTCGCGAAGACGCATGCGGCCGTGCTCGCGCGGATCGAGAAGCGCACGGGCGTGCCGGCGGCGGTGATCCTCGCGATCTGGGGCCGGGAATCCGGCTATGGCGCGGCGAAGATCCCCTACAACGCCTTCGAGGTGCTGGCGACGAAGGCCTATCTCTCGCGCCGCAAGGAGATGTTCCGCACCGAGCTCCTGTCGGCGCTCGACATCGTCGCCGACGGCCATCTGACGGTCGCCGACATGCGCTCCTCCTGGGCCGGGGCGCTCGGCCAGCCGCAGTTCATGCCCTCGAAATTCATGGCCTATGCCGTCGACCAGGATGGCGACGGGCGGCGTGACATCTGGAAGTCCGTGCCCGACACGCTGGCCTCGATCGGCAACTATCTCCAGCAGTCCGGCTGGGTCGCTGGCCGCGACTGGGGATACGAGGCGAGCGTGCCCGCAGGCGTTTCCTGCACGCTGGAGGGGCCGGACCAGGGGCGGCCGATCGCCGACTTCACCAAGGGCGGGGTCACGCGGATCTCCGGCAAGGCGTTTCCATCGGGCGAGGCGCGGGCGACGGGGCATCTGATGATGCCGGCCGGCCGGCTCGGCCCGGCCTTCATCGCGACGCCGAACTTTTACGTCATCAAGACCTACAACAATTCCGACCTCTACGCCCTCTACATCGGCCAGGTCGCCGATCGCATCCGCGGTGGCGGGGCTTTCGAGGGCTCATGGAAACGGGTCGAGGGCATGACCCGCGGCGACGTGGCCCGGCTCCAGGAGCGGCTGGTGTCGCAAGGTTACGACGTCGGCGGCGCCGACGGCCTGCCGGGCTTCAAGACGCGGCGGGTGATCGGCATGGTGGAGAAGAAGCTCGGGCTTCCGGAGACATGCTGGCCGAGCAAGGGCCTGGCCGCCAAGTTGAGAGGCTAGCCGATCTCCCCCCTTGAGGGGGAGATGTCCGGCAGGGCAGAGGGGGCGCCGAAGGGCGCCGGGGTTTGAAGCTCTGCCTATCACGGCCGCCGGACAGCGCTGTGTTTGCGAAATGCGTTCAAGCAGAAGTTTGCGGCAGTTCGCCCCCCTCTGCCTGCCGGCATCTCCCCCTCAAGGGGGGAGATCGACCATCGCTTCACTCCGCGATCTGTCGCGCGACCAGCGGCTCGGCCTCGCCGAGTTCGACGAGCGCGATCTTCTCGCCGCGCTTCAGGAGCTTCTCGGTCGAGACGAGGATCTGGTCGACGTCCCGTCCGGTTTGCGTGAAGTGCGTCCGCAGCGCGGCGACGCGGGCGTCGAGGCGGCCGAGGTCGTCGGTGAGGAGGCGCACTTCCTTCTGGATCAGGCCCGCCTCCTGGCGCATGCGGGCATCGCGCAGGATCGCCTGCACCACCTGGATCGACAGCATCAGGAGCGAGGGCGAGACGATCACCACCCGCGCCCGGTGCGCTTTCTGGACGATGTCGGGAAAATGCTCGTGCAGCTCGCCGAAGATCGATTCCGAGGGCACGAACAGGAAGGCGGTGTCCTGCGTCTCGCCGGGGATGAGGTATTTCTCCGCGATCGCCTTCACGTGCACGTCCATGTCGCGGCGCAGGCGCTGGGCCGAGAACAGCCGGTGCGCCTCGTCCTCCGCCTCGCGGAAGGCCGACCAGGCCTCCATCGGGAACTTCGCGTCGATGGCGAGCGAGGGCGCGCCGTTGGGCATCGAGATCAGGCAGTCCGGCCGCTTGCCGTTCGACAGCGTCGCCTGGAAGGTGAAGCCGCCCATCGGCAGCCCGTCGGCGACGATCGCCTCCATCCGCCCCTGGCCGAAAGCGCCGCGGGTCTGCTTGTTGCTGAGGATGTCCTGCAGCCGGACGACTTCGCCCGCCAGATCCGAGATCCGCCCTTGCGCCCGGTCGATCATCGCCAGCCGCTCGGCCAGCGCCGAGAGGCTCTGCTTTGTCTCCTTGGTGGTGTCGAGAATGGATTGGCCGACCCGGTTCGACATCCCGTCGAGCCGCTCGGCCAGGGTGCGCGCCATGTCCGCCTGCCGCTCGCCAAAAATCTCCGCCATGGTCTGCATCCGCCCGGTGACCTCGGCCTGCGAGCGCAGGATGGCATCGAGCCTGTCGGAGGACTCGGCCGACAGCGCCTCCATCTCGCGCCTCAGCCGCGAGCGGCTGGCAAGGAGCATCAGGACGGCGAGCGTGAGGACGAGGCAGAGCCCGGCCAGCGCCGCGGTGCCGACGCTGATCACATGGCCGGAGAGGACGAGCAGCGGTGCATCAAAGGCATCGAGGGCGGAGGACATCCGCCAGCCATAGCGCGGAAACCGGGGGCGGGCTAGATCAAAACGGGAACGGATGCGGCGATCCGCTGTCGGACAACGTCTCTGGGGACGCGGGGGCAGGGGCTTCGGATTGACGGTCCCGCCGGCAGGCATTAGGTGAGCGCGATGACGATCAAGCCCCTCATCATCCTGCCCGATCCGGTCCTGCGCCAGGTCTCCCGCCCCGTCGAGACCGTCGACGCAGCGCTCCGCGCGCTCGCCGACGACATGCTGGAGACGATGTACGATGCGCCCGGCATCGGCCTTGCCGCGATCCAGATCGGCGAGCCCTTGCGCATGCTGACCATCGATCTCTCCGGCGAGGACGAGGAGAAGGCCCCGCGCGTCTTCCTGAACCCCGAAATCCTGTCGTCCTCCGACGCGCGCTCGACCTACGAGGAAGGCTGCCTGTCGATCCCCGATTATTACGCCGAGGTCGAGCGGCCGGCGACGGTCGTCGTCCGCTATCTCGGCCTCGACGGCCAGCAGCACGAGGAGGAGGCGAGCGGGCTGCTCGCCACCTGCCTGCAGCACGAGCTCGACCACCTCAACGGCGTGCTGTTCATCGACCACATCTCGAAGCTCAAGCGCGAGATGGTGGTGAAGAAGTTTACTAAGCTCGCGCGGCGGGGGTGAGGAGCGGCCTGGGGTAGAGGGAGCTGCGTTGCGACGCGTCAGTTTCGTCATCCCGGCCTTGAGCCGGGATCCATTCCAAGCCGTGCAACATGCCGTCTAAGGGTGGACCTTCCCGGACGTTCTGACTCGGACTGCGACGTCACCGCCGAGGAATGGATCCCGGATCAAGTCCGGGATGACGAGCCTTTTTAGGCCTGCGCGGCACCAGCGCCGACAAACTGGAGACCACCCCCTCATGCCGCTGACCGTCGTCTTCATGGGCACGCCGGCCTTTTCGGTGCCGACGCTCACCGCCTTGTCGGACGCCGGGCACCGGATCACTGCCGTCTACACCCAGCCGCCGCGCGCCGCCGGGCGCCGGGGCCTGACGCTGACGCCGTCGCCGGTGCAGGTGGAGGCCGAGCGGCTGGGGCTGCCGGTGCGCTCGCCGCTGTCGCTGAAGGATCCGGCGGAGATTGCCGCGCTGACGGAGCTAAAAGCCGACATCGGCGTCGTCGTCGCCTACGGCCTGCTGCTGCCGCAGGGCGCGCTCGATGCGCCGCGGCACGGTTGCCTCAACGGCCATGCCTCGCTGCTGCCGCGCTGGCGCGGGGCCGCGCCGATCCAGCGGGCGATCGAGGCGGGCGACCGGGCGACCGGCATGATGGTGATGCGGATGGAGGCCGGGCTCGATACCGGCCCTGTGGCGATCACCGAGGAACTCGCCATCGGCGACACAGAGACCGCGGGCGAGCTGCACGATCGGTTGTCGGCGGTGTCGGCCGCGGCGATGGTCGAGGCGCTGGCAAGGCTCGAGGCGGGCACGCTGACCTTCGAGGACCAGGACGCGATCGCCGCGCGTACCAGCCGCCAGATGGTCTACGCCCGCAAGATCGACAAGGCCGAGGCGGAACTCGACTTCACCGCCAGCGCCGAGGCCGTCGCGCAGAAGATCAACGCCTTCTCGCCGTTCCCCGGCGCGTGGACCTTGCTCGACGTCGGCGCCGGCCCGGAGCGGGTGAAGTTTTTGCGGGCGGCGGTCGAGACTGGACGGGACGGCGCGGCGATGGGCGCGCTTCTCGACGACCGCCTGCTGATCGCCGCGGCAAACGGGGGCGCCGTGCGCGTGCTCGACCTGCAGCGCGCCGGCGGCAAGCCGATGAGGGCCGCCGATCTCCTGCGCGGCACGCCGCTGCCGGCCGGCGGCCGGGCCGGCTGATGCCCCGCTACAAGCTGACCATCGAATATGACGGCACGCGCTATGTCGGCTGGCAGCGGCAGAAGAACGGCTATTCCGTGCAGGAGGCGATCGAGACGGCGCTCGCCGGCTTCATCGGCGAGGCGGTGACGATCTTCGGCGCCGGGCGAACCGATGCGGGCGTCCATGCGTCCGGCCAGGTCGCGCATGTCGACTTCGCCAAGGAGTGGGAGACCGACACCGTCCGCGACGCGATGAACGCGTTCCTGCGCCAGGAGAGCGTCTCGATCCTTTCCGTCGACCGGGTGCCCGATGGTTTCGATGCCCGCTTCTCGGCGCGCAAGCGGCATTATCTCTACCGCATCTTCAACCGCCGCCCGCCGCCGGCGCTGCTGGCGGGACAGGTCTGGTGGGTGTGGAAGCCGCTCGACGTCGCCGCGATGGATAAAGCCGCCAAGCTGCTCCTCGGCACGCACGACTTCACCACCTTCCGCTCCACCCACTGCCAGGCTAAGAACCCGGTCCGCACGCTCGACCGGCTCGACGTGGTGAAGGGGCCGGGCCACGAGGTGCACATCCACGCCTCCGCGCAGTCCTTCCTGCACAACCAGATCCGCTCGCTCGCCGGCTCGCTGAAGCTGATCGGCGAGCACCGCTGGACCGGCGACGACCTCGTCGCGGCGTTGGAATCGCTCGACCGCAAGCGCTGCGGCCCGGTCGCCCCGCCGGACGGCCTCTACCTCACCCAGGTCGATTATCCCTGACGTTCCCGCTTGCGGGAACGGCACTCTGACCCTCCTGCCTTCGGGAACGGCATCCCGACGTCCGCGCCTGCGGGAACCGCACCCCAGACGTTTCCTGCCGGCTGGAACGGCGCGAGCCTGTCCTTGGTGACGGCAACGTCCTGCCCTCCATGCCCTTGCCGCCCGGACAGGCCCTGCAAAAAGACGATGCCTGCCATGCAATCGCTGGCTAGGTGCGCCGGCATCGGGCCGCTATCGCTAAGTCTTACCTTCTAAAAGGCCCCGCCCGACCGCATCAGATCCGCCTCCCGTTTTGGGCGCGGGTCCTCCCGTGACGAGGCCCGGAGACCGCCCGTGACAGAGATCTCCGCCGTCGAGGCCGCCACCCTTCTCCCCGCCAGCAACACAGTGCCGCAGGCCTCGCGCCGCACCGGTGCGCTGACGGAACTCGCGCTCGCGACCGGGAGCTTTGCCATCGGCACCGGCGAGTTCGCGATCATGGGGCTGTTGCCGAACGTCGCGGACGGATTGGCGATCTCGACGCCGCAGGCTGGGCACATCATCAGCGCCTATGCGCTCGGCGTCGTCATCGGCGCGCCGGTGATCGCGGTCGCCGCCGCCAAGCTCAGCCGGCGCTTCCTGCTCTTGTCGCTGGTGGTGATCTTTGCGCTCGCCAACCTCGCCAGCGCGCTGGCGCCGACCTACGGCTCGCTGCTGGTCTTCCGCTTCCTGTCGGGCATGCCGCACGGCGCCTATTTCGGCGTAGCCGCGCTCGTCGCGGCGTCGATGGTGCCGCACCACAAGCGGACGCAGGCGGTCGGCCGGGTGATGCTGGGGCTGACGGTGGCGACGCTGATCGGCACGCCGCTCACCACCTATGTCGGCCAGGTGTTCGGCTGGCGCTCGCTGTTCGCCATCGTCGGCGCCATCGCGGTCCTCACCTTCGTACTGGTCTGGACACTGGTGCTGCAGGACAAGGTCAAGGAGGGCGCGAGCCCGATGCGCGAGCTCGGCGCGTTCCGGCGCAGCCAGGTCTGGTACACGCTCGGCATCGCCGCCATCGGCTTCGGCGGCATGTTCTCGGTGTTCAGCTACATCGCCGACACCGCCATGCAGGTCGCCGGCATGGACGCGTCGAGCGTGCCGATCATCATGGTGCTGTTCGGCGCCGGCATGGTCGGCGGCAACATCGTCGGCGCCTGGCTGGCGGACCGCTCGCTGATGGGCACGATCGGTGGCATGCTGGTGGTCGACACGATCGTCCTCATCGTCTTCGCGCTGACGGCCTCGAGCCCGGTGATGCTGTCGATCTGCGTCTTCCTGATCGGCTGCGGCGTCGCCGTCGGGCCGGCGCTGCAGACCCGGCTGATGGATGTCGCGGGTGATGCGCAGACGCTGGCGGCCGCCCTCAACCACTCCGCCTTCAACGTCGCCAACGGCCTCGGCGCCTGGCTCGGCGGGCTTGCGATCGCGAGAGGCTACGGCCTTGCCGCCACCGGCTGGGTCGGCGCGGTTCTGGCGGTCGGCGGCTTCCTCATCTTCCTCCTGGCGCTGGTCAGCGAGCGACGCGCGGGCGCACGGCAAGCCTCTGCCGCCTGATCAGATCAGCGCGACGCCGGTCACGTCCATCACCGCGCCATAGGCGAGGAGCGAGGTCACGATCATCAAGGCCACGACGGCGATCGCCGCCGGCAGGTCCCGGCCGATCGCCGATGCGGCAAGGCGGATGGTGAGGACGATGGAGCCGAGGCCGACGGCGTAGCCGATGCCGTCCATCACCGGGTTCGGCCCGGTGGCGTAGAGCAGCAGCCAGTAGGGCGCGAACAGCCAGGCGAGCAGCGCGCCGCCCCAGTTGGTGGCGACCACCAGCGGCACGATCTTGCGGCGGAAGCCGATCGATTTTGCCAGCACCATCAGCACCAGCACCGGCAGGATCCAGGCCAGCGCATCGGCCAGCGCGTGCGCCGCGTAGATCATCACCGGCCCGGCATCGGTCGGATGCCCCGCGCGCTCGCTGGCCTCGTACTCGATCCAGGACAGCACCAGCGGCGGCGCCGAGACAATCATCGCAAAGAACGAGGTCCAGAAACCGTCGGCCGAGAGATCGAGCCGTCGCAACCCTTCCGGGTTTCCCGCCATCAGCTGCGCCGAGCCGGCGAAATACTGCAGCACCTCACTGACGGTCGGCGTCGTCTCGGGTGTGGGCGGGGAGCCTGCGGGAAAGGACGACGTCATGGGTATCCGCCAGCGAAGCGAGAGAAGCATCCGCTCTATTGGCCATGCCGGCGGTCTCTTCGACAAGCCCCTTGCGCGGCTGCTGCGACAAACGGGAGGGCGGCAGAGGGAATGGCTTTTCCACAGGCAATGGATTTCGAGCCAAGCCTCGCGCCATGTTTGGCGGCAATAGTTGCCAAAAGGTTGCAGTCCGGTGCACAACGTGATCGGCGCCCCGTTGGGGCCGCGCCTTGCCTTCTCGCTGCCATGATTGGCACCGATCTGAATTCATGAACGATCTTTAACGTTCTCGGAGAACAGCATGCGATCAGCAACGAAAATGCTTCGGCGGTCCGTCGCCCCTGCCAGCTTTCGTCCGATCGCCCTGATCGCTCTCTCCGCCCCGTTCTTCCTCACGGCCTGCGTCTCCAACCAGGCTGGCACCAAGACCAGCACGCTGGAGCCGAAAAACCAGTCGGGCACGCCGAGCGTCGATGCCTATGGCTACGCGCCGGTGCGGATCGCTGCGTTCAGCGATGGCCGCCGCGTCGCCCAGCCCTCGCAGAAGCCCGACGCCGCCAAGCTCGCCGCCGCGCCGCCTGCACCGGCGCCGGCGCCAGTTGCCACCACCGCCGCCGCGGGCAAGACCGCGCGCCTTTCCGCCGCAGCGCCGGCAGCGCCGGCCGCGGCCGAGCCGGCCGTCGAGGTCGCGGCCCTGCAGGCGGATGTCGCCGAGCGCAAGGCGACGACGCTGGCGCCCGAGATCCTCGTCATCGCGCCGGACGATCTCGTGGCCCGCGCTGCCGTGGTCGCAGCGCAGAAGCGTCCCTCCGCGCTCGACAACGTCGCAGCGGTCGCGACGGCGTTGAACCCGGTCAACGCCGTGCCGGCGACCGTTGCCGCCGTCGCCGATACCGCCGTCGCGGTGAAGACCGCTGCCGTCGAGACCAGCGCCAAGGCCTACACCGTCGTCACCGAGCGATTTGGCGATACGTTCGGCGGCAAGGACACCATCACCGGCAGTGCGTCGATCGACAAGATGATCGAGCAGGCTGCGGCCGACAACAACATCCCGAGCGAGCTCGCCTATGCGGTCGTGCGGGTGGAAAGCCACTACAATCCGAAGGCGCGGGGCAGCGGCGTCTACGGCCTCTCCCAGATCCAGCCATCGACGGCCCGTAGCCTCGGCTTCTCCGGTCAGGCCTCCGATCTCTACGACCCAGAAACCAATCTGCGCTACGGCATGAAGTATCTCGCCGGCGCTTGGAAGCAGAGCGGCCACGACGTCTGCGGCGCCGCGATGAAATACAAGGGCGGCCACCGCACCACCGTGATGAGCCGGTCGGCCGCAGCCTATTGCGCCAACGTCAAGCGCCACATGGCCGCCATCGAGCGCCGTCGCGGTCCCGTCAATGCCGGAACGCTGGTCGCCGCCAACGAGCGCCAGCGGCAGGTCGACGTCGCATCCAACCCTGCCACGATCCGCGCCCGGGCCGCGATCGCCTCGGTCCGCAAGGGCACCGTCGCACCGGCCGCGACGGCACCGGTCGCCGTCGCCAGCACGGTGACCGCCGCGCCCGCCGCCCCCGGTGCGATCGCGCCGCTGCCGGGCGTGCGCCAGAGCATCGCGCCCGTCGCCGTCGCGGCGAGCGAAGGCGGCCGTGGCGGTCGCATTCTCACCTCGGCCAAGCCGATGGCCGCCTCGCTCGCCTTCGACGAGTAGGCTCTTCTTTAATAAGCCGACGACGCCGTCCGGGTCCTGCCCGCGACGGCGTCGTCGTTTCAAAGGGAGATCAGCTGCGCAGCAGCTCGTTGATCGAGGTCTTCGAGCGCGTGCGCTCGTCGACGCGCTTGACGATCACCGCGCAGTAGAGGCCGGGACCGGGCGTGCCGTCCGGGAACGGCTTGCCGGGGAGGGTGCCGGACACCACCACCGAATAGGCCGGCACCTCGCCATAGCTGATCTCGCCGGTCGCGCGGTCGACGATGCGGGTGGACTGGCCGATATAGACGCCCATGCCGAGCACCGAGCCCTCGCGCACGATGCAGCCCTCGACGACTTCCGAGCGGGCGCCGATGAAGCAATTGTCCTCGATGATCGTCGGGCCGGCCTGCATGGGCTCCAGCACGCCGCCGATGCCGACGCCGCCGGAGAGGTGGACGTTCCGACCGATCTGCGCGCAGGAGCCGACGCTTGCCCAGGTGTCGACCATCGTGCCGGTGTCGACATAGGCGCCAAGGTTGACGAAGGACGGCATCAGGATGACGTCGCGGGCGATATAGGCCGAGCGGCGGGCGATGGCGCCGGGCACCGCGCGGAAACCGGCCTGACGGAACTCGGCATCGCCCCAGCCCGCCCACTTCGCCGGCACCTTGTCGAACCAGTGGGCGCCATCGGGGCCGCCGGAGACGGTCGACATCGGGTTCAGCCGGAACGACAGCAGCACTGCCTTCTTCAGCCATTGGTGCGTCGTCCAGGCGCCGTCCTCGCCGCGCGAGGCGACGCGGGCCTCGCCGCTGTCGAGGAGGTTCAGCGCTGTATCGACGGCATCACGGACCTCGCCCTTGGTATCGGTCGAGACCGTATCGCGGGCGTCGAAAGCGGCTTCGATCGTCTGGGCCAGGGAATCATGGGGGGTCATCGGGCAGCTCTCCGGGTCGGACAATCGTTTTATCCTGCCGTCTTCGTCTAGTAGAAGGTCCCGAATCGGTCAATCGACGGGGCCCCTCACCCTCGCGACCAGCGATAAGGCGATGCGCATGACGAACGACGACAAGGCCAAGGGCACCTGGGACCCGTTTCCGAGTTCGCATTCGGACAAGCAGAAGCTTGCTACGAAGCCCGATACGCCGCAGACGCGGTCGCCGAGCTACCGCCTCGCCTATGCCGACGAGGATTTTCTGACGAGCGAAGCGATGCGCGGGGTCCGCCTGCAGCTCGAGCTGGTGAAGACCGAGATGGCGCTGGTCGAGGCCGGAATCCTCTCGACCGTGGTGCTGTTCGGCGGGGCGCGCATCCCCGAGCCCGGCAAGGCCGCCTGGGCGGCGCGCAACCCGGCCCAGAAGGCGCGGCTGGAGGCCAATTCGCGCTTCTACGCCGAGGCCCGGCGCTTTGCCGGGCTCTGTTCGCAGCACTCGGCCGATGCCTCCGGCAGCAAGGAGTTCGTGGTCGTCACCGGCGGCGGGCCAGGCGTGATGGAGGCCGGTAACCGCGGGGCCGGCGATGTCGGCGCGGTATCCATCGCGCTCAACATCGTCCTGCCGCACGAGCAGGCGCCCAACCTCTACGCGACGCCCGAGCTCTGCTTCAACTTCCACTATTTCGCCATCCGCAAGATGCACTTCCTGCTGCGCGCCAAGGCGATGGCGATCTTCCCCGGCGGCTTCGGCACGCTCGACGAGCTGTTCGAGGCGCTGACGCTGATCCAGACCCGGCGGATGCAGCGCATTCCCGTGGTGCTGTTCGGTTCGGAATTCTGGCGCAAGGTGCTGAACCTCGATGCGCTCGCCGAGGAAGGCGTCATCGCGCCGGAGGACGTCGACCTCATCACCTTCGTCGACACCGCCGAGGAGGGCTGGGTGGTGATCCGGCAGTTCTACGGCTTCTAGCGCCCGCCCATGCAACAGGAACCCGCCCGCCGACGCGGCGTTGAAAAGCAGGGCCGGCATGGGCCGGCGAGGAGATGAGCATGGGCGACGGCGAAGACACCGATTCCGAAATGATGCGGATCCAGCAAGGCAAGGACGCCCCCGCGGCCATCGCGCCAGACGAGACCCATGCCCCGCCGGAGCGTTCCGACAGCGACCCGGTCAGCGCGGCCGGACGTGACTCGGCAAAAGCCGGTGCGGCCCGTTATCCGCAGAACCAACAGGACAAGGTTCTTTCCGACAACCAGCGGTCCGACTATTCCACCGAGGCCGAGGTGCTGGAAAAGGGCGATCGTCCGGACAAGCCGCCGCTTGCTGGCGCCGGCCGCTCGCTGCTCGGCCGCTGACCTCGGCGACTTCCAGCGCCGACTGTCTCACCGATAGTCTCGGCGCTGGTCCTCAGCGGATGGAGCGGAGGAAGCCGGTGAGGTCGTCGGTGATGAAGTCGATGTGCTCGCCGTCGCGGCCCTCGTGCTCCCAGACGTCGCCGAGCACTTCCTCGAGGTTCGGCGGGACGATCAGGACCGTGCGCATGCCCAGGCGCTTCGGCACTTCGAGGTTGCGTGCAAGATCCTCGAACATCACTGCCCGCGTGCCCTCGATCCCGAACAGGCCGACGAACTTGTCGTAGGTCGCCTGGGCAGGCTTCGGGTTGAGGCCAGCCGCCACGATGTCGAAGATGTCCTCGAAATGGTCGAGAATACCAAGTGCCCGGGCGGTGCGCTCGGCATGGCCGCGGTCGCCATTCGTGAAGATGAACTTGCGGCCCGGTAGCCGCTGGATCTCGACGCCGAGGTCGGGGTCGGCGGCAAGGCCGGAGTAGTCGATGTCATGAACGAATTCGAGGAAGGCGTCGGGATCGACGTCGTGGACGCTCATCAGCCCGCGCAGCGTCGTGCCGTGTTCGCGGTAGAAGTCCTTCTGGACTCGTCGCGCCTCCTCGGGCGGCAGCTTCAGGAAGTCGGCGACGAAACTCGTCATCCGCACGTCGATCTGGGCGAACAGATTGGTCCGGCGCGGGTAGAGCGTGTTGTCGAGATCGAACACCCACTCGCTGACATCGGCAAAATCGGCGGGAGCGGCGTCGGCGGTCTTTCGAATATCGGTCATCTGGCTCGGTGGGCTGGAGAGGATCCGGTCGCCGCGGGCGGGACCAAGGTGCTAAGGCGGTGAGATCGTCAACCGGAATGCCGCCATGCCTTTGTGGATACCCCTTACCATCGCCGCGGCCTTCCTGCAAAACGCCCGCTCGACCCTGCAGAAACAGCTGAACGGCGAGTTGAAGGCCACGGGCGCAACGTTCGCGCGCTTCGGCTTCGGCTTCCCCTTCGCGCTGATCTACCTATTGTCGCTGAACCATCTCGGAATGGACTGGCCCCGCGCGACGCCCGACTTTTTCGTCGCGGTGGCGCTGGGCGGTCTCGCGCAGATCGGCGGGACGTTCTTCCTGGTCAGCCTGTTCGCACTGCGCAATTTCATGGTCGGCACGGCCTATTCGAAGACCGAGCCGGTGCAGGCGGCGCTGTTCGGCTTGCTAATCCTCGGCGAGACGATCTCGGTAGCCGGGACGGCCGCCATCATCGTCGGCGTGATCGGCGTCGGCTGCATCTCGCTCGCGGGAAAGACCGCGGCGACGGGGGGCTGGCGCGGAGCCCTGTTCTCGCAGGCGGCGGGGATCGGCGTTCTCTCCGGCGCGCTGTTCGGCATCTCCGCCGTCGCGTTCCGCTGGGCCTCGCTCGCGCTCGACGGGGGCGAGGTGATGATCCGGGCCGCCTATGCGCTGGCCTTCGCGACGGCGTTCCAGACGGTCGCCATGCTCGCCTGGCTGGCTGTGCGCGACCCGGCGGAGCTTCGGGCCATCGGGCGGTCGTGGCGGCCCTCGCTCGCCGTCGGGCTCGTCGGCGTCGCCGGCTCGATCGGCTGGTTCACCGCCATGGCGCTGCAGAAGGTCGCCTATGTCAGGGCGCTCGGCCAGATCGAGCTGGTGTTCACCTTCGCCTCGTCGGTCCTGTTGTTTCGCGAGCGGATCCGGCCGATGGAGTTCATCGGCTGCGTCCTCATCCTCGCGGCGATCCTGGCGCTTCTGTCCGGGACCGCCTGAGAGAGCCGCGCGCCCCAGTCAGCTCGGCTGGCGCTCGAGATGGGCGTTCTTCGGCATGGCGAGGAGCGCCAGCGCCGTCACCACCGCAGCGAGCGACATGTAGTAGCCGACCGAGGCGAGGCCGCCATGGTTGGTGGCGAGCGTCGTCGCGATGTAGGGGGCGAGCGAGGCGCCGACGATGCCGCCGAGGTTGAAGGTCAGCGACGCGCCGGTGTAGCGCACCGAGGTCGGGAACAGCTCCGACAGCGCCGTGCCGAGCGGCCCGTAGGTGCAGCCCATCAGCCAGAAGCCGATGATGGAGAAGGCGACGGCGCCATAGCCGGTGCCCGAGCCGAACAGCGGCGCGAACAGGAAGCCGAAGAGGAAGATGAAAGCGGTCGTCACCATCAGCGTCTTCTGCCGGCCGTAGCGGTCGGCAAGCTTGGCCGAGAACGGGATGGCAAGGCCGAAGAACACGACGCCGAGCATCTGGATCGGCAGCAGCTGGTCGCGGGTGAAGCCGAGCTTGGTGGTGCCCCAGCTCAGCGTGAACACTGTCATGAGGTAGAACAGCACGAAAGTCGCAAGCGCCGCGAAGGTGCCGACGAACAGTTCCTTCTTGTAGTCGGTGAAGACGGTGAGGAAGGGGACCCGCACCCGCTCGTCCTTGTCGATGGCTTCCTGGAAGACCGGCGTCTCGGTGATCTGCAGCCGGACGTAGAGGCCGACGAAGACCAGCAGCGCGCTGGCAAGGAAAGGAATGCGCCAGCCGAAGGAGAAGAACTGCTCGTCGGTGAGGAGGTCGCTGAGGATCAGGAAGCTGCCAGTGGCGCAGATGAAGCCGATCGGCGCGCCGAGCTGCGGGAACATGCCGTACCAGGCGCGCTTGCCTTCCGGTGCGTTCTCGGTGGCGAGCAGCACCGCGCCGCCCCATTCGCCGCCGAGGCCGAGGCCCTGGCCGAGCCGGCAGAGCGCCAGCAGCAGCGGCGCGACGATGCCGACGGAGGCATAGGTCGGCAAGAGGCCGATGGCGATGGTCGAAACGCCCATGGTCATCAGCGCCGCCACCAGCGTCGCCTTGCGGCCGATCCGGTCGCCGAAATGGCCGAACAGCGCCGCGCCGATCGGCCGGGCGAAGAAGGCGATGGCGAAGGTCGCGAAGGACTGCAGCATCGCCGTGGTCTGGTCACCGCCCGCGAAGAACAGTTTTGGGAACACGATCACCGCGGCCGTGGCGTAGATATAGAAGTCGAAGAATTCGATCGTCGTGCCGATGAGGCTGGCGAAGAGAACCCGGCCCGGCGAATTGCGGGGCGTGACGGCGGCGGCTGAGGACACGGGGCTTCTGCTTTCCAATAGGCAAGACGGGCGAACGGGTTGCAGCCGCAGTACCGCAGGTTACGTCACGCCACAAGCGGAATCCGTAACGCCGGGTACGGTTGGGGTGCGGTGCTTGACGACCGTATCCGATAGGATACAGTGCTGAATGCTCACGATCTTGATGTCGGATGAGTTCGACCATTGGCTTTCTAAGCTAAGCGACAGGCGTGGGCAGGCGCGAATCGTTGCGCGCATTCGGTCTGCGGGACTGGGCAATTTCGGCGATGTCGCATCCGTCGGTGGGGGCGTCTCGGAAATGCGTGTGCACGATGGCCCCGGCTATCGCCTATATTTCGCACGCCGCGGCGAGACGGTTTTTCTGTTGCTTGTCGGTGGCGACAAGTCTGGACAGAGGCGCGATATCGAGCGGGCCAAGGAGATGCTCGCACGGCTTGACGGAAAGAATGAATGACCCGACTTATTCTCTTCGACGCATCCAGATATCTCACCGACGATACGGCGATCGCTGAGTATCTCGCGGCGGCGCTCGAGGACGATAACCCAGATCTCTTCATCGCGGCCCTCGGCGACGTCGCGAAGGCACGGGGGATGACAGGCATTGCCGATGCGACGGGGCTCGGCCGCGAAAGCCTCTACAAGGCTCTGGCTCCTGGGTCGAAGCTGCGTTTCGAGACGGTGCGCAAGATCATGGACGCACTGGGCGTCAAGCTCACCGTCTCGGTCTGACGCTCTACGGAACGATCAGCGTTCCCGCGCCGTGCTCGGTCAGGAGTTCCAGCAGAACGGCGTGACGGGTCTTGCCGTTGAGGATGACGACGCCCTCGACGCCGCGCTCCAGCGACTGGATGCAGGTCTCGACCTTCGGAATCATGCCGGCGGTGATGGTGCCGTTGCGGATCAGCTGGCGGGCTTCGGAGACGGAGAGCTCCTTGATCAGCTGGCCTTGCTTGTCGAGGACGCCCGGCACGTCGGTGAGGAACAGGAGGCGCGACGCCTTCAGCGCGCCGGCGATGGCGCCGGCGAAGGTGTCGGCATTGATGTTGTAGGTGTGGCCGTCGCGGCCGGGGGCGACCGGTGCAATCACCGGGATCATTTCCGAGCGGGCGAGAAGGTCGAGGAGGGTGCGGTCGACCTCGACGGGCTCGCCGACGAAGCCGAGATCCAGCACCCGCTCGATGTTGCTGTCGGGGTCGATCACGGTCTTCTTGGCCTTCTCGGCGAAGACCATGTTGCCGTCCTTGCCGCAGAGGCCGATCGCCCATTCGCCCTCGGCATTGATGAGGGCGACGATTTCCTTGTTGATCGAGCCGGCGAGGACCATCTCGACGATCTCGACGGTGCGCTCGTCGGTGACGCGCAGGCCGTGCTCGAACTTCGATTCGATGCCCATCTTGGCCAGCATCGCCCCGATCTGCGGGCCGCCGCCGTGAACGACGATTGGGTTGATGCCGGACTGCTTGAGGAGGGCAATGTCGCGGGCGAAAGCCTTGCCGAGCTCGGCATTGCCCATGGCGTGGCCGCCGTATTTCACGACCACGGTCTTGTGCTCGTAGGCCTGCATGAAGGGCAGGGCTTCGGCGAGGAGCGCCGCCTGCTTCTCGCCGTCGGGGGAATGGGCGTCCATGCCGGGGTCCTTCGAAAGAATGCCGTGAGGGTCGCGCGACGCTTTAACGGCATTCGCGCACAGCGGCAATCGGCTGGATGCCGCTATGCGTCTCCTGGTCCCGCAGCTGTGACCGGTCAGGGCTTTCGCCGGGCGGCCGACGGTGGAAGGATGGGGTGGCCCTTCGACGGCGGACGGTCTAGCAAGCGGGAGTTCTACCATGGTGCCTGCCCGGGACAGCGCGTGGCGATGGCTTCAGGCGGTCGCGCTGGCCTGCTCGTTCCTCGCAGCGTCGGCGGTGGGGGCGTCGGCAGACGGGGCGGCGGCGGGATGGGTGGCGCTGAAGGCGCCCGGCACGCATGTCCTGATGCGCCATGCGATCGCCCCCGGCACCGGCGACCCCGAGGGTTTCACCCTCGGCGACTGCACCACGCAGCGCAATCTCGATCGGCAGGGCAGAGCGCAGGCCGAGCGGATCGGCGCCTCCATCCGGGAGGCCGGGATCACCGTCGACCGCGTCCTCAGCAGCGAATGGTGCCGCGCCCGCGACACCGCTGCCTTGCTCGGCGTCGCGCCGGTGGTCGCCGAGCCCGCGCTGAACTCGTTCTTTGAGGATCGCGGCACCGCCGATGCCGCCAGCCGCGCCGTGCGCGACCGCCTCGCCGCGCTGCCGCCGGGCGAGAAGCTGGTGATGGTGACGCACCAGGTGAACATCACCGCCCTCACCGGCATCTTTCCAGCTTCCGGCGAGATGATTGTCGTCGCGCGGGAGGCGGACGGCACGCTGGCCGTCCGGGGACGGATCCGACTCGACTGACGGCTGCTGGTGCAGACGGCAATTTGGCTCGGCTCCGGCCCGCCTCAGCTTGCCGGCAGATGCGACGCCGCATCGGCCAGCCGAGGCCCGAAATCGCCCGCCGGCTGCACGGCGAGGCTGTCGAGGCCGAGCCAGCTGGCCATGCGCCGCAATTCCCGGCACAGCGCCTCGGCCGTCTCGGGCGGCGCGTTTGGTTCGGCATGGGCGGAGAGCACGAGGAGCGTTCCCGCCTTCCGGTCGGCCTTCAGGTCGACGCGGGCGACCAGCCGGTCGCCGAGGAGGAAGGGCAGGACGTAGTAGCCGTGCACGCGCTTCTCGGCCGGCACGTAGATCTCGATCCGGTAGCGGAAGCCGAACAGGCGCTCGGTGCGCGCCCGCTCGAACACCAGCGGATCGAAGGGCGAGAGCAGCGCGGCGGCGGCGATCGCCCGCGGACGCCGCGCCGACGGATCGAGAAAGGCCGGTTGCCGCCAGCCCTCGACGCTGGCCGGCAGCAGCACGCCGTCCTCGACCATCTCGGCAAGGCGCGGCCGGACGTCCGCGGGCGCCAGGCGGAAATAGTCGGCAAGGTCGGCCGCGGTGGCAATGCCCAGCGCCTTCGCCGCGATCAGGAGGAGGGCGCGGTGCGCGGCCGCGCTGCCGGGCGTCGGCGCCGCGACGATGGCCGGAGGCAGCACGCGCTCCGGCAGATCGTAGACCCGCTCGAAGCCGCGCCGGGTCGCGGTGGTGATGCGGCCGGACCAGAACAGGAATTCCAGCGCCCGCTTGGTGTCGCTCCAGCCCCACCAGCCGCCGGCGCCCTTCGGCGCCGCGAAGTCGGAGGACGAGAGGGCTCCCTCCGCCACGATGCGCTGCAGAACCGCCTCGACCTCGGCCTTCTGCTCCCGGGCGAAGCTTGCAAGCCCGCCATAGATGCCCTCTCCCGCGGCGGCGCGCTGCATGCGCCAGCGCAGCAGCGGCTGCGTCTCCAGCGGCAGCAGCGAGGCCTCGTGCGCCCAATATTCGAAGAGTTTTCGCGGTTTGCCCCAGGCCGCCTGCTCCAGTGCCGCCCGGGGATAGTCACCAAGCCGCGAGAACAGCGGCATGTAATGGGCGCGCGCGGAGACGCTGACCGAGTCGATCTGCAGCAGCCCCAGCCGCCCGATCACCCGGTTCATCCTGCGCCAGTCGGCGGCCGTGTCCGGGCGCTTCTCGGCAAAGCCTTGCGCCGCCAGCGCGATCCGGCGGGCGAGCCTTGCCGGAAGGTGCTCCGTCATGCCGCCTGTCCCCGCCTCTCGGCTGTTCTGCCCGTCGTCCATCGCGGCGGACCTTCGGGGAGGCGGCCCGCCGGGTCAAGTCGCCGGCTTCTACAGCCCGAGCGCGCGCCGGAGATCGTCGAGCGCTGCGGCATCCTCGATCGTCGCCGGCATATCGAAGGGCGTGCGGTCGACGATTTTCTTCATCGTGCCGCGCAGGATCTTGCCCGAGCGTGTCTTCGGCAGGCGGTCGACGACGACCACCTTGCGAAACGCGGCGACCGGGCCGATGCGCTCGCGCACAAGGTCGACCAGTTCGGCCTCGACCACCGCATCGCCGAGGCGGTTGGAGTTCTTGAGGACGACGAAGCCGCAGGGCACCTCGCCCTTCAGCGCGTCGTGCATGCCGATGACCGCGCATTCGGCGACGGCCGGGTGGCCCGAGACCGCTTCCTCCATCTCGCCGGTCGACAGACGGTGGCCGGCGACGTTGATGACGTCGTCGGTGCGGCCCATGACGAAGAGGTAGCCATCCTCGTCGAGCGAGCCGGCGTCTGCCGTCGAGTAGTAGCCGGGAAAGGTCTCGAGATAGCCGGCGCGGAACCGGTCGTCGGCATTCCAGAGCGTCGGCAACGCGCCGGGCGGCAGCGGCAGTTTCAGGGCGATGGCGCCGAGGCCGCCGGGCGGCAACGGCGTGCCGGCCTCGTCGAGGATGGCGATGCTATAGCCCGGCATGGTGACGCCGGGGCTGCCGTACTTCACCGGCAGGATCCCGAGGCCGACCGGGTTGCAGGCGATCGGCCAGCCGGTCTCGGTCTGCCACCAGTGATCGATCACCGGCACGTCGAGCGCCCGCTCGGCCCAGCGGATGGTCTCGGTGTCGGCGCGCTCGCCGGCGAGGAACAGGGTGCGGAAGGCCGAGAGGTCGTGATGCCGGGGCAGAACGCCCTCCGGGTCCTCCTTGCGGATCGCTCGGATCGCCGTCGGCGCGGTGAAGAGCGCTGCCACCTTGTGCTCGGCGATCACCCGCCAATAGGTTGCTGCATCCGGCGTGCCGACCGGCTTGCCTTCGAACAGTACGGCCGTGCAGCCCTTCAGGAGCGGGCCGTAGACGATGTAGGAATGGCCGACGACCCAGCCGACATCGGATGCCGCCCACCAGACTTCGCCTTGCTGCACGCCGAAGATCGAGCCCATCGACCAGTGCAGCGCGACCATGTGGCCGCCATTGTCGCGCACCACGCCTTTCGGCTGACCGGTCGTGCCGGAGGTGTAGAGGACGTAGAGCGGGTCTGTCGCCTTGAGGACCGCGCAAGGCACCTCGCGCCCCTCCGCGATGCCGTCGAGCGCGGTGGCGCGCAGGCTCGCCCAGTCATGGTCGAAGCCCTCGGCCATTGCCGCCGGCGACTGCGGACGCTGCAGGATCACGGTTGCGTCCGGCCGGTGCCGGGCCTTGGCGATGGCGGCGTCGAGCAGCGGCTTGTAGGGCACGATACGCGCCGGCTCGATGCCGCAGGAGGCCGACAGGATCACCTTCGGCCGGGCATCGTCGATCCGCGTCGCAAGCTCGGCCGCGGCAAACCCACCGAACACCACCGAGTGGACGGCGCCGATGCGGGCGCAGGCGAGCATGGCGACCACCGTCTCGGTCACCATCGGCATGTAGATGATCACCCGGTCGCCCTTGATGACGCCGAGATCCTCAAGGCTCGCCGCCAGCGCCTGCACTTCCAGCAGCAGCGCCGAATAGGAGAGAGTGCGCTGCGTGCCCGTTACCGGCGAATCGTGGATGATCGCCGCCTGGTCGCCGCGGCCCGCCAGGACATGACGGTCGAGGGCGTTGAAGCAGGTGTTGCAGGTGGCATCGGGGAACCAGCGGCCGTAGACGCCGGCATCGGCGTCGAACGCCATCGTCGGCGGCTGGGTCCAGTCGATCGCCTTCGCCTGCTCCATCCAGAACGCCGCCGGATCCTGCTGCCATTCGGCATAGACGGCGCGGTAGTGGCTCTCCATGCGTTCCCTCCCGGATGGGGCCGCCCTGCGGCCGCAGATCACGCAGGTCTCCGCCCGCTGTCATCCCGGGCAGTCTAGGCCCGAGGCTGCCGGATGCAAATGGGACTTTCGCCGCCTCCGGTGACTAGGTGGCTCCGCAGATTGCAGGGGATGGCCGATTGCAACCGGCTGCGGCCCGCGGTTGAGTGAAGCCGGCATCTGCCAGTTTGAGCGGGGGCGGCATGGCGCATGGCATGGCCCTCTATCTCTCACTCTCGCGCGCCATTTGCGGACTCGCGCTGCTGGCGCCGACGCCTGCCCAGTCCGGCGCGTGGACGCTGCCGAAGGGCCGGGGCCAGGTGATCGTCAGCGGCCTCTACAGCGAGGCGCTGGAGGCGTTCGACGGCAAGGGCAGCGCCGGCACCATTCCGGCCTTCCGCAAGGCAGAGCTCAGAGTCTATGCCGAATACGGTCTCGCCGAGGGGCTGACCGCGATCGCGCGGACGGAGATGAAGACGGAGGCCGCCGGCGCGCCCATGGCGCTGGAGGATGCCCGTTTCGGCCTCTCGGGCCTCGGCGCGCGCCTGCGGCTTTTTGAGGATGACGGCGCCGTTGTATCGATCGAGGCGACTGGCCTTCTGCCGACGGGGCAAGGCGCCCGGCGGTGGGAGGGCGACCCGGACGCCGAGATCGACCTGCGGCTGCTTGTGGGCCACGGCTTCACGCTCGGCGACTGGAGCGGCTTTGCCGATCTTCAGGGCGCCTATCGCCTGCGTCCCGGGGCCGAAGCGGACGAGATCCGCGGCGACCTGACCTTCGGCTTGCGCCCCCGCCCGCGGCTTCTCTGGATGGCGCAGAGCTTCAACACGTTCTCGGTCGGTCACACCGCCGACCATCGCGAGCATAAGGCCGAGGTGAGCGTCGTCTACGACCTGACGCAGAGCCTCTCCGTGCAGCTCGGGGGAATTGCCACCGTCGCCGGCGAGAACGCCTTGCGCGAGCGGGGCGTGGTCACGGCGCTCTGGGTGCGCTTCTGACATCATGCGTCCTTCCGGACGCACAAGGATGCTCTAGTTGGCGCGCTGGCGCTCGTGCTCGAGCACGGCGAGGAACGCCTCGCCATAGCGCTCCAGCTTGGCCTGGCCGACACCCGGCAGGGCGATCATCGCGTCCAGGCTGTCCGGCGGGGTCTGCGCCATCGCCTTCAGCGTCGTGTCCTGGAACACGACATAGGGCGGCACGCCTTGCGCCTTCGCGATTCTCGTCCGCTCGGCCCGCAGCGCGTGAAACAGCGCCTGAGCCTCCGCCGGCAGGTCGACCGCCGCCGGGCTGGTCGAGCGGCGCGCCTCGGTCGACTTGCGCGGCCGGTCTTTGCGCAAGGTGATCTGGCGCTCGCCGCGGAACACGTCGCGCGCACCCTCGCCGAGCTTCAAGGCGCCGTGCGACTCGTGGTCGACGACCAGCAGGCCGCTGGCGGTGAGCTGGCGCAGCACCGACTGCCAGGTCTTTCCGTCGACATCCTTGCCGGCACCGAACACCGCCTGGTTCTCGTGCCCGAAGCGCAGCACCTTCTCGGTCGCCTTGCCGGTAAGGACGTCGACGACGTGCCCGGCGCCAAAACGCTGGCCGGTGCGATAGACCGCCGCCATCGCCTTTACCGCGGCGTCCGTGCCGTCGAAGGTCTCGACCGGCGAGCGGCAGGTGTCGCAATTGCCGCAAGCATGGTCGTAGACCTCGCCGAAATAGGCGAGCAGCGCCTGGCGACGGCAGCCGGTGGTCTCGCAGAGGCCGAGGAGGGCGGTCAGCTTGCCGCGCTCGACGCGCTTGACCTCCTCGGGCGCCTGCCCGTCGTCGATCATCCGCCGACGCTGGACGACGTCGCCCATGCCGTAGCTCATCCAGGCATCGGCTGGCGCGCCATCACGGCCGGCGCGGCCGGTCTCCTGGTAGTAGGCCTCGATCGAGGAGGGGAGGTCGAGATGGGCGACATAGCGCACATCGGGCTTGTCGATGCCCATGCCGAAGGCGACGGTGGCGACGAGGCAGAGGTTCTCTTCTTTCAGGAAGGCATCCTGGTGCGCGCCGCGCTTCGATGCGTCCATGCCGGCGTGATAGGGCAGCGCGCGGATTCCTTGCGCCGACAGCCAGGACGCGGTGTCGTCGACCTTCGCCCGCGACAGGCAGTAGACGATGCCGCTGTCGCCCTCGTGCTCGGCCAGGAATTTGAGGAGCTGAGCTTTCGCATTGTCGCGCTCGACGATGGAATAGCTGATGTTCGGCCGGTCGAAGCTCGAGGAGAAGACCCGGGCGTCGCCGAGATCGAGCCGCTCGATGATGTCCGCGCGCGTCATCGGGTCGGCGGTCGCCGTCAGGGCGATGCGCGGCACGCCGGGAAAGAGTTCGCCGAGATGCGAGAGTTCGCGGTAGTCCGGCCGGAAGTCGTGCCCCCACTGGCTGACGCAGTGCGCCTCGTCGATGGCGATGAGCGCGACCTTCGCGTCCTGCAGCATGCGGCGGAAGCCGGAGGTGGAAGCGCGCTCGGGGGCGACGTAGAGAAGGTCGAGGGTGCCGTCGGCGACCTGGCGGCGGATGTCGGAGGCTTCTTCCGGCGAGATCGACGAGTTCAGCGCGGCGGCGGCGACGCCGGCCTGGCGGAGCGCCTCGACCTGGTCGCGCATCAAGGCAATCAGCGGCGAGACGATGATCGCGACGCCCGGCCGGCAGAGGGCGGGCACCTGGTAGCACATCGACTTGCCGGCACCGGTCGGAAACAGCACGACCGCATCGCCGCCGGACGTCACATGCCGCACCACGTCTTCCTGCTGCCCGCGAAACGCCGCATGGCCGAAAACGTCCTGCAGGACATCGGAGGGATCCTTCAACTGGCCGTGCTCCTTGCCGTGGTCATCTCGCCGAGATGGGGAGTACGGCGAGATAGGGCAAACCCTTCGATCCCGTCAACGGAGCCGCTGTCGGCGTATCGGCGGGCATCCTCTTCCGGTGGCATCCGTCACCCGCAGGGCCGGGTTTCCGATCGCTCGACGATGCCCGGACACGCCGCTTCGCTAAGCGTCGTGTCCAGGCGCAATGATTGACAGAGCGGGCCTTGGCTGCAATTCGGCCCCGTCGCAGCCCGGCAGCGGGCGCCTTAGGGGCCTGTGGTTCAGCGCCGCCATCCCGTTTTTGCCGGGTGCGGCGCCGTCGGGTGGCCGGGTTCTCTTCCGTGAGATCGCGCGGTCTTTTCCATCCATGTCCACAAGCAGCAGAAATGCAGAAGATAGTTCAGGTCGTCGTCGTCCTTCTCGTCGCCGCGGTCGTGATGCTGGGCGGTCGCTGGTACATGTACGTGGCGCTGAGCGACACACCGTATGACGAGGTCGGCATCGCGCTGAACGGATACGCGCCGGCGCCGCTGCGGACCTGGGGATGCCGGAAGATGCAGTCGCGGTTCGAAGGCCAGCTGCCGCCCTATGGCTGCACTTCGCCGGACGGCAGCAGCTGGCTGTAGATGATGATCGGCGCGGCACGCGGTCGTGCCACGCCGCGACGACGCAGCTTCAGGGCCGGGGCGTCGCCGGCGCGGCGATGGTTTCGGCGCCGGCCTCGTAATCGTCGGCACCGATCACGTCGGCCAGCTCCTCGCTGCTGATCCCGCCGGACGTCTCCAAGGAAGTGTCGGGCTGTCCAGCGGACGGCGCAAGGGAAGCCTGGCTCTGCCATCCCGCAAGCCAGTCGCGATGCGCCGGCGATCCCAGAGCGTGCGGGCAAGCTTCCTGCGGCTCCCCGTTCCGCGCGGCGGTGGCGCCTTCCTCGGTCGCAATGGTCGTCATGTCCCAATCCTTCTCTTTCCGGCGCCCGGCCCGTCGATATCTCGGCAGAACGGATAGCGTCCCAACCGGTGGCGGGGCGCAGGCGCACTCAGACGCTAGTCGGTGACCGTCCGATGCGCCATCCCGTCCCGGCCCACAGGAACGGGATGGCGCTGCGACGATCAGGATTTCGGCTGCGTCTCAACGAAGCTCGGCAGAGCCTCGATGCGCTGCCACCAGTCGGCGATACCTTCCGACGCAAAGAGCGCGTCCTTGTCCGGCGTCATCGTGACGTAGGCGATGACCGGCGCGAGATAGAGATCAGCGAGGCTGAGCTCGCCGGCGATGAAGGGTGAGGATCCGCGGATCTTCATGAGATAGTCGATCAGTTTCCGCCCCGTCTCGATTCCGGACTTGCGCATGTCCTCGTTCTTGCCGCCAACGAAGTCGGGGAAGAGGTGATAGGCGGCGACGCCGCCGACGAGGGCGTTGTAGCCGTAGGAATCGATCAGCCCGATCGTCATGTCCATCCGGGCCCGGTCGCGGGCATTGCCGGGGGTCAGCGACTTTCCCGGCAGCACGTCGTCGAGATAGCGGGTGATCGCCGACGTCTCGATCAGGCGAAGGTCGCCGTGATCGAGTACCGGCACCTTGCCGAAAGGATGGCGCGCCAGATGCTCGGGCTTTTGTGGCTCTCCGGCGAGGACGTCGACAGGAACCTGCTCGTAGTCGGTGACGTCCTTCTCCGCGAGCAGCATCTTGACGGTGCGCACATAGGTGGAGCCGTCGAAGCCCCAGAGCGTGATGTCGGCCATTGTTTCTCTCCCTTGGCATGATGGTCGACACGGGTTTATAGGCGGGCGCATTCGCCCGGCATCCCGCACACGCCGATGTGAGCAGTCCTGCGGCCGGACTTTCGGTTACCAAGGCGCACTAGGTTCGTTGCACCAGCACTGATTTCCCCTATGGCCTCTGACGCCGGAATGTTGTAGGGAACCCCAAAGCGCGGTGGACCGGCTCGTCACGAGCCGACGCCTCCAATGGCTTCGGGCGAAGAACAGGCGGGCGGCAACGTCCGGTCATGCTCCGAAACTGAAGCCAGGTCATGATGGCATTCGCTACCCTGACAGCAAGTTTTGTGCGAAATAGCGTCCGACGCTGCCGATGCGGCGGGACCTGTCTACGTTAGGATTTTTTTTTGAGAGTCGAAGTTCGCGACAACAACATCGATCAGGCCCTCCGCGTCCTGAAGAAGAAAATGCAGCGCGAAGGCGTGTTCCGCGAGATGAAGGCACGCTCGTTCTTCGAGAAGCCTTCGGAGAAGCGCGTTCGCGAGAAGGCAGCGGCCGTCAGCCGCGCCCGCAAGAACGCCCGCAAGCAGCTGCAGCGCGAAGGCCTGCTGCCGAGCCCGAAGAAGAAGGTGTTCGAGCGCGGCGCTCCCGCCCCTCGCACCTGATCCTGCCGCGCCTTTCGGGGCGCGTGGGCACTTGATCCAATTCAACAGCGGACACACCGAAGATCGGCTGCGATCCTCGGTGTGTCCGCTGTTGTCGTTTTCAGATTGCCCTGCCGACCGGCAGGGGTTTGTTACCACGGGCGCATGCGCCCGGTTCTAGAAGGAATATCCCATGGCCCAGACCGGCACCGTCAAGTTCTTCAACATGAGCAAGGGTTTTGGCTTCATCACCCCGGACAACGGCGGCGCCGACCTGTTCGTTCACATCTCGGCTGTCGAGCAGTCCGGCATGTCCTCGCTCTCCGACAACCAGAAGGTTTCCTTCGACGCCGAGCCGGACACCCGCGGCAAGGGCCCGAAGGCCGTCAACCTTCAGGCGCTCTGAGCGCCTTCAGGTACCCACCCAGATTACAACCCGCTGGCAGAAATGCCGGCGGGTTTTTTGTTGCCGTTACGGTGTGGAAATCCGCTGGGGACGGAGAACAATTTCGTTGGTTTCACAACGCGTTGCAGCGGGTTCACAAAACCGCATCCGCCATGCAACTCCAAAGCGTTAACGCCCGTTAATCTGCGACCGCGCTCCCGGCGCCTTGCAGGAACATCAGATGATCATCTCCTCGTCCCGCCGTCCCGCCACCCCTATCATTGCAGCCCCGATCTGGCAGATCGCCGCAACCGCCGCCGCCATGATGATGGTGGGAGCGATGGTTTTCATCTGAGGAAGGGGTGACCGAAGAGATGGCGCCGCCGGAGCCAGACCAGGAGGAGCCGGTGCCCGCCGAACCCGACCTCGAGTTCTCGCCACTCGGCGGCCTCGTCACGCGCGACGAGCGGACGGTTCAGGTGCTGATCTTCCGGATTGTCGGCAGCCACCGTGGCTGGGCCATGGAGGTCGTCGACATCAACAACACGACGACAAGCTGGGATACGCTCTTCGCGACGGAGCGTGAGGCCTACGAAGAATTCAACCTCGTTTTCGACGAAAAAGGGATTGCGGTCTTTCTCGGCCCGGATGAATTGGCGAACTGAGTTTTCGCTTCCTGCGAATCTGCCCACGAAAATAATGCCTTAATAGAAAGCATTTGTGCCGGCAGGCGTTTCAAAGCCTGCCGGCGATTCCCTTACTCTTCGGCGTAGCTGTCGTCTTCCTCGTCGTCGTCCGACTTGAAACCCTCGCGCCAGAGATCGAATTCATCCGTTCCCTTCTCGTAGGGATTGGCGGAGATGCGCTCGCCGTCGGAAGCGGCGATCTTGCCCTCTTCGAAGGGACCTGCGTCTGCGTTCGACATGAAATGATCCTGTAATTGGAGCCGTGATGCTCGCAGGAATCACCGAACCGGCCTGCGGTTCCCTCGCGAGCGCAAAGCAACGCGATCGTTTTTAAAAAAGTCGTTGGCTGCGCCATGGTTGATGGTTCTGCGCGGTCTTGGAACTGCGCCCTCAGGCCAGCAAAACGCACCTGCCGGCCTGCCAAAGGCGATGCAGAAATGACGCACCATCAGAGGCTTAACGAGAAGCGCTCATTCCTATTAAGCTTCTGTTAACCACACCGGCGGCATCGTGTCCTTGTCCAGCAAGGAGGCCAAGATGAGCAACCGATACGCACCGAACGAAGCGGTCTGTCCCATCCCATACGAACTCTTGGCCTTGCTGCTCCGGTCGAACGCCGAGCGGGTGAGGGAAGTGGTTCTGCAGCTGTCGCCGACCCATCGGGCCAGCCTTGCAGTCTTTGCTTTCGGCCGGTCGCATATGCGCTCGCTCGGGCTCACCGTGGCGTCGGCTTGCGACGAACACTCGCTGGCCGAGGTGGCTGGCGTCGCCGGCGAGGTCCTGTTCGAGCAGTCGCGCGGCGCCCAGACCCCCGAGCTCGACACCGCCAGCCGTCATCGCCGTCCGATCTCGCTCGCCCGCGTCGCCTGATACCTGCCACCTGCCCGCTGTCACCGTTCAGGCGAGCTTTGCGATGGTCAGGGGATCGCGCTCCCCATCGAAATACTGGTCGAGCGCTTCCTGGAAGATCGTTTCTTCCGGCACGGCCTCGGCGAACAGCGTCATCGACGAGCGAAACTTCATGTCGTCGGGCGTGCCGAAGATCGCATGCGCGCTTCGCCCGTTCACCGCGCAGACGAGGCGCACCGCCTGGCGTAGCCGGGCGCCGAGCACGCCGTCGCCGAGATAGGCCCGCGCCTCCGCGAGCGAGCCGAGCGCAAAGCGCTGGGCCATGTCGCTCTGGCCGAGGCCGGCGATCTGCGGAAACACGAACCACATCCAGTGGCTCGCCTTGCGCCCTTGCCGCAGTTCGGCAAACACCGCATCGATGACCGGATCCTGCGCCGCGACGAAGCGGCTGAAATCATAGGCGGCCATTAGCTCTTCCTCCCTTGAGCATTGAAGCAGGCGTCCTGGCGCGCAGCGGCAGAGTAACGACGGTGCCTGAAGCAAACGCCGTCAGAACCGTTTCCCGTGCCACCACGCACCGGACACCATCGGTGCTGGCAGGTATCTGGCGCAGATCGACGGAAAAGGCATCCAAACGGCGGCGGCGACGTTGTGCGGGCAGGACGAGCCGGACGCACGGTTCGGTTCGCTTGACCTTGCCGGTCCCTCGGGGATCGGCCGACAGCCTGGAGAAGCAGCATGAAGATCCCCAAGGGAGCCACCGTCGCCGTCCTCGACGGCCAGAAGCTCAGCCTGTTCCACAACACCGGCGACGAGGCGAACCCTTCGCTGAAGGCGTCCGCTACCCCGACGATCAACACCGACAACAAGAGCGGCGGCGTCGGCCATCCCAGCAGCTCGGCCAACCCTTCGGATAGCCAGCAGGACGAGGACGGCTTCACCGCCGGCATCGCCGATTACCTGAACAAGCAGGCGATCGAGGGCAAGATGAAGGACCTCGTCGTGATCGCAGCACCGCGCGCGCTCGGCGAGCTGCGCAAGCACTATCACGCAAAGCTCAAGGACATTCTGGCCGGCGAGCTCTCCAAGGACCTGACGGGCCAGAGCAGCGACGCCATCGAAAAGGCGATCGCCGCCGCCTGATCAAGGCAGCCGCGACGAGATGAAAAAGGACCGCGCCCGACGCGGTCCTTTTTCTATGCGCATATCAAAGACGGCTCACCCCTGGCGGCGGGCGTGTACGCTGTCAGGCGCAACCAATCGTGCCGCACCGCCGACGTCGATGGCGGCGACCGTCCGCTCCACCGTCTCCTCGACCACCGACAGATGCCGCAGCATCGCCTGTGCGGCGCCCTCGGGATGGCCGTCGATGATGGCCGCGACGACGAGGCCATGTTCCCGCTGCGAGCTCTCGATCCGGTGCAGCGCCTCGAACTGCAGGCGCCGAAACGGCTGGAGGCGCCGCTGCACCGACTGCACCAATCCTTCAAGAAAGGCGTTGTGCGCGCCGGAATAGAGGCTCTGGTGGAAGCGGTCATTGTGCAGGCGGTAGGGCTCGATGGCGCCGGCCTCGACCAGCGCGGCACCTTCCGCATGCAGCACGGCCAGCGCGTCGCGCTCAGCGCCGGTCATGGCTTCGGCCGACATGCGCGCGCAGAGGGCCTCGAGCTCGCCCATCACGCGGAACATGTCGTGCAGCTCCGCATCGGAAATCTCGGTCACCACCGTCCCGCGGTGCGGACGCGAACAGGCAAGCCCGATGGTTTCGAGCTGGCGGAGGGCTTCGCGGATCGGCGTGCGCGACACCGCGAACTCCTCGGCGAGCGAAGTCTCGTCCAGCGCCTCGCCGGGCCGGAGAATGCCGTGCACGATCCGGTCGGACAGAACCTCACGGATCATCTCGGCCTGGGTGCGTTTCGGCGCGGGGGGCTTGGGGCGTCTGGCCATGGACTGCGTCAGGCCGGATTCGCCTTCGACGCGACATAGGCCCGCCAGCCGCCAAACTGGGTGACCTCCAGCGCCCCCTCGACCGCAGCCGACTCGCAGATGAAGCCGGACACCAGCGTGCCGTCCTCGAGCGTCAGCTTGCCGATGCCGAGCGGCTGCGGAATGCCGGCGACGAAGCGCCCGAAGCCGGCGGCGTCGAGCGACCAGACCTCGACCGCCAGGCCCGGGCCATCGAACCCCGGCGCGCGGATGAGGCCGGGCTTCGGCGGGACGGTGCCGGCGAGGGCGTAGAGGCGGTAGTCGCCGGCCGTCTTCGTCTCCCGCACGAGGCGGCCGCCGAGCGCCGTCAGCTCGCGGTTCAGCGGCATGCCGGTGAGATGCGCCCCGACCACCACGACGAAGAGGCGGTCCTCCGGTAACGCGGGCACGGTCGGTGGAACGAGGTCGCGGTCGAGGCCGGCGCCAGTGCCGGCCGACGCGTGGAGAAGCGCGGCGAAAGGAGCGAGCGCCGCGTCGGTATCCTCAGGCGCGACTAGCTGCACGCCGAAGGGCAGTCCGGCCGGCGTGAACCCGGCGGGCACGGCGATCGCCGCGCAGCCGAAGAAGTTGGCGAAGTTGGTGAAGCGGCCGAAACGCGCGTTCAGCGCCACCGGATCGGCGCGCATGGCCTCGACGCTCTGGATGTCGGGCGAGGTCGGCAGCAGCAAGGCATCGACCGCGTCCCAGCTCGCCTCGGCCTGCCGCCGGAAGGCTTCGAGCCGGTACTGTCCGTCGAACGCATCAACCGCCGTCATGCCGCGCGCCCGCTCGATGATGCCGCGCACGGTCGGATCGAAGGATTCCGGGTGGGTGCCGAGGAAGGCGGAGACGGCGTGCAGCCGCTCGGCGACCCAAGGCCCCTCGTAGAGGAGGGCCGCCGCCTCGCGGAACGGCCGGTAGTCGAACTCGACGATCTCCGCCCCGGCTGCCCGGGCGCGCTCGATCGCGGCGTCGTAGAGCGCGCGGTAGGCCACATTGCCGAAGAACTCGCGCTCGGCCTCCGTCGGAACGCCGAGCCGGAGCTTGCCCGGAAGGGTCACGGCGCCGAAGCGGCGGGCGTAGACGTCGGCGGCATCAAACCCTTCCGCCACCCGCCGCGCCGCGTCGGCATCGGCAACACCGGCGGCGAAGATGGTGACGACGTCGATCGACCGGCAGGCCGGCACCACGCCGGTGGTGGGTATCCGGCCGGGCGAGGGTTTCAGGCCGACGATGTTGTTGAAGGCGGCGGGGACGCGGCCCGACCCGGCGGTGTCGGTCCCGAGCGAGAAGGCGGCAAGCCCCGCGGCCACGGCGACGGCCGAGCCCGAGGACGAGCCGCCGGAGACATAGGCCTCGTCGAAGACGCAGCGCGGCGCCCCATAGGGCGAGCGCGTGCCGTTGAGGCCAGTGGCGAACTGGTCGAGATTGGCCTTGCCGACGAGGAGCGCGCCGGCCGCCACCAGCCGGGCCACCACGGTGGCGTCGGCGTCCGGCACATAGGCGAAGTCCGGGCAGCCGGCGGTCGTTGGCAGGCAGGCGACGTCGATATTGTCCTTCACGACAAAGGGCATGCCCCAGAGCGGCAGTGAATTCGGCTCCGGCGCCCGCGCCACCAGCGCACCGGCCGCCGCCCGCAGCGCGTCCGGCGACACGCGCGTGATGAAGACGGCGGGGTCGGCGCCATCGAGGCGCGGCAGCAGCGCCTCCACCAGCGCCAGCGGGGTCAGGCCATCGTCATAGGCCTGACGCAGCCGGGCAAAATCGAGGATGGGGGGAAGCTGGGTCATATCCGGACTTTCGGCATTGCAAGGCATGGGCTCAAGGCACGGGCTTCAGGGGTCGGCTAAGGGGTGGGCCCAAGGGTTGGGCATGGTCGTTGACGGTGGGAAAGAGCGAGTTCAGTCCGCATCCAGCAAGCGCACCGGCGCAGCCCAGGAGATCAGCACGGTGCAACCTTCCTCCGACCAGACGCGGTGCCGGCTGCCGGTCCGGTTCAGGACGACGTCGCCGGTGCGGTAGGTGCCGTGCTCGTCGCTCTGGCTGCCCGACAGGACGCAGATCGTCTCGAGCCCGGTATGCTCGTGCCGGGGTACCGAGGCGCCGGGCCGGTAGCGCAGCAGCGCTAGGGCCGGCCCGGTCCCTGCCTCGGCCCGCTGCAGGTGACAGATCTCGACACCCTCGCGGAAGGGCTCGTAGGCCGCCTTGGCGAACCCGCCGGTGAGGAGGGCGGGAAACAGCAGCGGGACGCTCATGGCAAGGCCTCCAGAAGGGCGTCGACGGTCGCGGTCCAGCCTACGATCCCGCCCTGGGCGCGGATCATCTCCAGCGTCGCTTGCTTGAAGGCGGGAAAATAGCTGGCCGTGGCGTCCTCGGCGAGGATGCAGTCATAGCCGCGGTCGTTGGCCTCGCGCATCGTCGTCTGCACGCAGACCTCGGTGGTGACGCCGGCGAGGACGAGCTGGGTGAGGCCGCGGCGCTCGAGCTCGGCAGTGAGATCCGTGGCGTAGAAGGCGCCCTTGCCGGGCTTGTCGAGGACGGTCTCACCGGGCAGCGGCGCGAGGGCCGGCACGATCTCGGCGCCCGGCTCGCCGGCGATGAGGATGCGCCCCATCGGGCCGGGATCGCCGATGCGCTGCCCCGGCGTGCCGCGGGCGCGCTTGGCCGGCGGGCAGTCGGAAAGGTCCGGCCGGTGGCATTCGCGGGTGTGGAGGATCGGCAGGCCCGCCGCGCGAAAGCCGGCGATGAGCCGGGCCACGGCCGGCACGATGGCGTTGACCGGTCCGACGTCGTTGCCAAGGCTTTCGCCGAAGCCGCCAGGCTCGAGGAAGTCGCGCTGCATGTCGATGACGATGAGGCCGATGCGAGCGGCGTCGAGCGGGAAGGGCGAGGGCAGAGCGGAAGCGACCAGCATCACGCGTGCCCCGCCATGGCGCGGCCGATCACATAGGGATCGGCGCCGGCGCCGCCCGGTGTCTCGAACACGATGCGGCCCTCGAACATCACCAGGATCCGGTCGGACAAAGCGACGACCTCGTCGAGATCCTCGGAGACGAGGAGAACCGCGGTGCCGCGGTTGCGGGCGGCGAGGATTTCCGCGCGGATGTCGGCCACGGCGCCGAAATCGAGGCCGAAGCAGGGATTGGCGACGACCAGGAGATCGGTCGCGCCATCGAGTTCGCGCGCCAGCACCGCGCGCTGCACGTTGCCGCCGGACAGCGTCGCGATCGGCGAGGAGGGCGACTGCGTCTTGACCGAATAGGCCGCGATCAGCCGCTCGGCAGCCGCGCGCATCGCGCCGCGGTCGAGCAGCCGGCGGCGGCGACCGGAGGGAGCGCGGTCGAAGGCGCGGAAGGCGAGGTTGTCCGAGACGCTCATCGTGCCGACGCAGGCATTGCGCAGCGGCTCCTCCGGCAAGCAGCGCACCTTCATCGCCTGCGCTTCCCGGCGGCTGGCGCGGTAGGGCTTGCCTTGCACGCTGAGCGCGCCTGAGGTGACGGGCGTCTGGCCGGACAGGACCTCAACCAGCGTCGTCTGGCCGTTGCCGGAAATGCCGGCGATGCCGACGATCTCGCCGGCCGCGACCTGCAGGTGCTCGATGCGGATCGCGCCGCGCTGATCGGGAAGCCCCGCCTCCAGCGCCGCGGCTTCCAGTACCGCGGACGATGCCGGCATTTTGGCGCGCTCGGGAAAATCGGTGAGGTCGCGCTCGCCGATCATCAGCCGCGCCATCGCGTCGATCCCAAGATCGGCCACCCGGCCCTTGCCGACCTCGCGGCCGCGGCGCAGCACCGTCACCCGGTCGCAAAAGCTGGTGACCTCGGCGAACTTGTGGGTGATGAGAAGCACCGCCATGCCGCTGCTGCGGGCGAGATCGCGCAGGAATGAGAGCACCTCCTGCGCCTCGCCCGGCGTCAGCACCGAAGTCGGCTCGTCCAGCACCAGGACACGCGAGCCGAGATAGAGCTGCTTCAGGATTTCCGTCTTCTGCCGCTCGCCGGCCGACAGGCGGTCGACAGGAGTGTCCATCGGCACCTTCAGCGGCATGGTCGCCATGAAGCTCTCGAGCCGGCGCCGCTCGGCAGGCCAGTCGATCAGCGTCGGCACGTCGGCGCCGGCCATCACGAGGTTCTCGAGGACGGTCATCGAGGGGACCAGCGTGAAGTGCTGGTAGACCATGCCGATCCCGAGCCGCCGCGCGTCGCGCGGCGAGGCGATCGTCTGCTCCCGCCCGTCCAGCACCACGGCACCGGCCTCCGGGCGGTAGTAGCCGAGGATGGATTTGACCAGGGTCGACTTTCCCGCCCCGTTCTCGCCGAGCAGCGCGTGGAACTCGCCCGGCATCAGCGCGATCGAGACGTCGTCGAGCGCGGTGAAGGCGCCGAAGCGCTTGGTGAGCCCGATCGCCTCCAGCAGCGGACGGGTCGGCGCGGACCCGTCCGCCGCCGTCTCGTCCAGCGCCTCGGGGCGGGAGAGGGCGCTCACGCCGCCGGTCCCGCCGGCGTGTCGGCGAGGCCGTCGATCAGCGCAGCGCTGGTTGCCACGGCGCCGAAGACTCCGCCCTGCATCGTCACCATCTTGATCGCCGCGTCGTGGTTGCCCCTGTCGGTCGCCCCGCAGCAATCCTCGAGGATCACGCATTCGAAGCCCCGGTCGTTCGCCTCGCGCATGGTGGTGTGGACGCAGACGTCGGTGGTGATGCCGGTGAGGATGAGGTTGCGGATGCCGCGGGCATTGAGGATCAACTCGAGGTCGGTCGCGCAGAACGAGCCCTTGCCCGGCTTGTCGATCACCACCTCGCCCGGCAGCGGCGCTAGCTCGGAAATGATCTCCCAGCCTGGCTCGCCGCGCACCAGGATGCGCCCGCAGGGTCCGCTGTCGCCGATCCCCGCGCCGATCTGCTTTGAGCGCCAGCGCTTGTTGGCGGGGAGGTCAGCAAGGTCCGGCCGGTGACCCTCGCGGGTGTGGATGATCGGGTAGCCGCCCGCGCGCATCGCGGCGAGCACCGCCCGGATCGGCTCGATCGGCGCGCGGGTGAGCGACAGGTCGTAGCCCATCGTGTCGACATAGCCGCCGACGCCGCAGAAGTCGGTCTGCATGTCGATGATGACGAGCGCCGTGTTGTCTGGCCGCAGGCTGCCATCGAAGGGCCAGCGGTACGGAGTGGAGGCGATGGTCCGGTGCACAGTCACGGTGTCCACTGTCTCGTCTCCCCTCACTCGGCCGCGAGCTTCAGCGGTCCGCCATAGAGGCGGGTCGGCGCGGGGAAGCCGCAGGGCGTGCCGTCGGTCACCTTCACCGCGTCCTCGTAGGGCAGGCGGTAGGTGCCGGCGACGAGGTCCTCCATGTAGGTGTAGGGGCAATCGCCGGCGCCGCCCTTCACTGCGACGTAGCCGCGATGGGCGAACTGGTAGGGGTTGTTCTCGACGCCCCAGCCGAGGCGGGCCTCCCGCACGAGGTCGGGCCGCACCTCGGCCGAGATGATCTCATCGACCCGGCCGGAGGTGCCGTGCGCGATGACGGTGCCGTCGAAGTTGACGATCATGCCCTCGCCCATGGAATCGAACGAGCCGTCCGAGCCGCACATGCAGACATTGGCGGTGATCATCAGGTTGGAGAAGGCGTTGGCCTGGTTGGTGAAGCGCCAGGACTGGCGGATCGGCGCGGTGTAGCCGGCCGTGCGCAGCATGATCTCGGCGCCCTTATAGGCGCATTCATGCGCCATTTCCGGGAACATGCCGTCATGGCAGATGATCAGCGCGAGCTTCGCGCCTTTCGGGCCGTCGATCACGGGAATGCCGAGATTGCCCGGCTCCCAAGGCTCGACCGGGACCCAGGGGTGAAGCTTGCGGTAGTTCAGGCGGATCTCGCCGGTGTCGTCGATGATGAGGCCGGTATTGTAGGGCATGCCGCCGGGGTTCAGCTCCATGATCGAGAAGCAGCCCCAGATCGCGTTGTCGCGGCAGGCTTTTGAGAAGGCCGCGACCTCTGGTCCGTCGATCCGGCACATGATCTCCGGATTGGTGTCCATGGAGAGGCCGTGCAGGGCGTATTCCGGGAAGACGACGAGGTCCATCGTGCCAAGATTGCGCCGGGCCTTGGCGACCATCTCGACGATCCTTTCCGTCTGCCGGGCGAGATCCGCGGGGGTGACCACGGTGGGAAGCTGCAGCTGCACGCAGCCGATGACGACGCCGTGTTCCGACTTGTTCAGTCCGCCGAGACCGTTCATGCGGGTTGCTCCTATTTCGTGATGGACAGCTCGCGCGGGGCACCCTCGAGGGCGCGCCGCGGCGAGGAGGTGAGGATGAGGATGATAAGGGTGAGGACGTAAGGGGCGGCGTAGAAAAGGTAGTAGCCGCCGGTGACGCCGACCGACTGGAGGGCGGGGCCGAGCGCCCCGGCGCCGCCGAAGAGGAGGGCCGCCGCAAAGCAAGCGACCGAGTTCCACCGTGCGAAGATGACGAGCGCGACGGCGATGAGGCCCTGGCCCTGCGAGATCCCCTCGTTCCAGGAGCCGGGATAGTAGAGCGAGAGATAGGCGCCGGCGACGCCGGCCATGAAGCCGCCAAAGGCGGTGGCGAGGATCCGCACCGGCAGGATCGCGTAGCCCATGGCGCGGGCGGCATCGGCGCTGTCGCCGACCATGCGCAGCACAAGGCCGATGCGGGTGCGGCGGAAGACGAAGCCGAGGCCGAAAGCGATGGCGATGCCGATCGGGAACAGCGGGCTGATCTGCAGCGCCGCCTTCACCGCCGGCTGGCTGGTCCAGAAGCCGAGGTCGATCGACGGCAGCATGGGCGCCGCCGGCTGGATCAGCGGCTTGCCGAAGAAGAAGGCGAGCCCCATGCCGAACAGCATCAGCGCGATGCCGACGGCGATGTCGTTGACGTTGCGCAGCGAGCAGAGCGCGCCGTGCAACAGGCCGAACAGCACGCCGCAAAGGCCGGCGGCGAGGACCCCGAGCCAGGGCGAGCCGGTATAGAGCGAGCCGCCATAGCCGGCCATCGCGCCGAAGACGAGCGTGCCTTCGAGCCCGAGGTTGATGCGCCCGCTCTTCTCCGTGACGCATTCGCCGAGGCTGACGAAGAGGAAGGGGACGGAGACACGGATGGCGCCGCCGAGAATGGCGACGGCGACGCTCCAGAGGCCGAGATCATCGCTCATGCCGAAGCTCCCGCAGGCTGGCCGCGGCGGCGCACAAGGCGGCCCGCAAAGGTCTCGGAGACGAGGATCGACAGGAAGAGCAGGCCCTGCAGCACCAGCATGGTCGCGTCCGGCAGGCCCATCCGCCGCTGCACCAGGCCGCCGGAGGCCTCGATGCCGCCGATCAGGATCGCCATCGGGATGATCGCGAGCGGGTTCTGCCGGGCGAGGAAGGCGACGAGGATGCCGGTATAGCCGTAGCCGGCGATCAGCGAGGCATTGGCCGAGCCTTGCACGGCGGCGACGTCGATCATGCCCGCGAGCCCCGCCGCCGCGCCCCCCGCCACCGCGAAGGCGACGACGAGCCGGCCGACCGGCAAGCCCTGCACGGCCGCCGCGCGCGCATTGCCGCCGGCGATGCGGGCGGCGAAGCCGAAGGTCGTGCGCTGGATGACGAAGGCGGCGGCAAGGCAGGCGACGACGCCGACCGCAAACCCCCAGTGGACGTCGATCCCCGGTATCGTCCCGAGCTTCAGCTCGGGCCCGAGCGGCGCGGTCGAGGGCTTGTTCAGCGAGGCGGGGTCGCGCAGCGGCCCTTCCACCAGATGGTTGAAGACGGCGATGGCGATGTAGGCGAGGAGCAGCGAGGAGATCGTTTCATTGACGCCGCGCCGGTGGCGCAGCCAGCCGGCAAGGCCAATCCAGATCCCGCCGGCCGCCATGCCGCAGACCGCCATGGCCGGAAGCGCAAGCGCGGCCGGGACCCCGGCCATCAGCGTGCCGCCCGCCGCCGCGGCGAGCCCGCCCAGGACAAACGCTCCCTCGCCGCCGATGACGACGAGGCCGAGCTGCGCCGGCAGAGCGACGCAGAGCGCGGTGAGGAGCAGCGGCGCCGCCCGCTGCAGCGTGTTCGCCACCGAGAAAGCGGTGCCGAAGCCGCCGCGCCAGACCAGCTGGAAGAACTCGGCCGGCGACTTGCCGAGCGCCGCGATGAAGACCGCGAAGACCGCAAAGCCCACGAGGATGGCAAGGACCGGCAAGGCCACGGCCTCGATCCGCCGGGCCGCGACCTCGGACAGCGCGGCGCCGCCGAGCCGGGCCACCGGGGAGGAGAGGGGTAGGGTCATCTTGCCGGTCCCGCCCTCGCTCAGTTCGTCGAGCCGATGACGCCCTCGACGAGGTAGTCCATGCTCTCCAGCTCGATCGCGGTCTCGGGATAGCGGGCGCCGGCGGCGACGACCTCCTTGCCCTTGTTGTCCTTCAGCGGTCCCTGGATGACGGCATAGCCGCCCTTCATCATCTCGGCCCGCACCGCGTCGGCCTGTTTGCGGGCGGGCTCGCCGACCATCGCGCCGTAGGGGCTCGACTTGACGAAGCCTTCCGCCAGACCGCCGCGCAGGAAGTTCGGCAGCGCCTCGCCCGCCTGCGCCTTCTCGACGAAGGAGCGGTAGACGTTCTCCCAGTTCCACTCGGCGCCGGTGAGGTAGTGATCGGGCGCGAGCGCGGCCTGGCTGGTGTGGTAGCCACAGACGAAGGCGCCGCGGCCGGCGGCCGTCTGCGTCAGCACTTTCGGGCCGTCGACATGGCTGGTGATGACGTCGATGCCCTGGTCGACGAGGGCGTTGACGGCTTCCGCTTCCTTGACCGGCATCGACCAGTCGCCGGTGAAGATCACCTGGGTGGTGATCGAGGGATCGACCGAGCGGGCGCCGAGGGTGAAGGAGTTGATGTTGAGGAGCACCTGCGGGATCGGCTTGGCCGCGATGAAGCCGAGCTTCTTCGACTTCGTCTGGTGGGCGGCGATGATGCCGGAGAGATACTGCGCCATGCCGATATAGCCGAAATAGGACCCGGCATTCTTCGGGTCCTTGTCGCTCCAGAGGCCACCGCAATGGCGGAACTGCACCTCGGGATTGGCGGCGGCGACGTCGAGCACGAAGGGCTTGTAGTAGCCGAACGAGGTCGGGAAGATCAGCTTGGCGTCGTCGAGCTCGACCATCGACTGCATCGAGCGCACCACCGCCTCGCTCTCCGGCACGTTCTCCTCTTCCAGCACCGTGACGCCGGCCATCGCCTTCACCGCGGCGGCGCCCTGCGCATGCGCCTGGTTGTAGCCGAAATCGTCCTTCGGCCCGACATAGAGGAAGCCGATCGTCATGTCCGCGGCACGGGCCGGGCCCGCCCGCATGATGAGCGGGCTGGCAGCGAGAGCGGCGGCGCCGGTGAGGAAGCGGCGGCGGTGAAGCGGAAGGAGGGCCATGGCAAAATCCAATCTCGGGGTCCGATACGGGGATTGCATGCAATGACCGTGCCAACGCCGCATCCGGCTGTATTGGCTGGCTAATTAGTGGTTCGAGAGGAAGGCGCCGATCTCTTTTTGCTTGTTTTGTGGGCAGACAAGGGCGCGATCGCTGGCCGCTTGTGCAGTGTGGCAAGCTGTGTGGGGCCTGGCTTAGGGTGGCAGGTCTTTCTTCCCGGCGACGATCGCGGGGATGCAGGCGCCGCGGGTGGGAACTGCTGCGGGCTTGTGTATGCTCCAGCGATTCGGGTGGCCGACGGCACCCCTTCTCGCCGCGCACCGGCCGGCGGCCCGCTCCCCTCGCTACAGGAAGCCGATGTGCCTTTGACCCACCTTCTTCCGACGCCTGCACGCCACGGATCCGCTCCCGCCGAAGGCCGCCTTCTGCCGTCCGCGGGCGCTGTCGCTTGATCCCGGACCGGCGGATCATCGACTGTGCCGGGGTGATCGGCGCGCCGGCGCTCTCCCCCACTCTGCCGGCGCGCCTGGAGATTTCAGGTGGGTTGATCACGGACGTCGCCGCCTCCGCCTTTCCGGCTGAAGGGGGAAAGCCGCCGCGCCGCGTCGCGATGCCGGTGCTGGCCAACGCCCATGATCATGCGCGGCCGGTTCGCGCCAGCTCGTTCGGGGCGGGCGGCAAGCCGCTCGAGCTCTGGCTCAGCCATCTCGCGCTGCTGCCGCATGTCGATCCCTATCTGTCGGCCTGCGCCTCGCTCGGCCGCAGCGTCCTCGGCGGCGCCGGCGCGGTGATGGTGCACCACACACGGTTCCAGAGCGTCGGCCGGCTTCCGCAGGAGGCGGCCGAGACCGCGCGGGCGGCCCGCGACATCGGGGTGCGCATCGGCTTCGCCCCGGCGCTCCGCGACATCAACCCGCTGGTCTACGGCCCGGCCGATCCGGTTCTGGCGGCGCTGCCGCGGCCGGCGCGCGCGGCCATCGCCCGGCGCATCGCCGCGCCGCCGCCGACCGTCGCCGAGCATTTGCGGCTGGTCGACGACACCGCCGCGGCGGTCGGGGAGGGCGCTTGCGTGCAATACGGGCCCGCCGGCCCGCAGTGGTGCAGTCCGGCGCTCCTCGAGGCGGTCGCGGAGGCTTCGGCGCTGACCGGTCGGCGCGTGCACATGCATCTCCTCGAAACCCGCTACCAGCGGGCCTGGGCCGATGCCGCCTATCCCCAAGGCCTCGTCGCCTATCTCGCCGAGATCGGCCTCCTGTCGCCGCGCCTGACGCTCGCGCACTGCACCTATGCCCGGCCGGACGAACTGGCGCTGATCGCCGAGAGCGGCGCGACGATCGCCGTCAACACCAGCTCCAACCTGCAGATCCGCTCGGGCATCGCGCCGGTCGGCGACATGGTCCGGGCGGGATGCCGCATCGCCCTCGGGCTCGATGGCCTGGCGCTCGACGAAGACGACGACGCCTTGCGCGAAATGCGCCTCGCCAACCTCCTGCACCGCGGCTGGGGGTTCGACGCGGTGATCGCGCCCGAAGCGCTGCTCGACATGGCCATGCGGAACGGCCGGGCCTCGATCACCGGCGTTGACGCCGGCGGGCGGATCGCCGCGGGGGAGCCCGCCGATCTCCTGCTGCTCGACCTCGACCGGCTGGATGCCGATGCCCTCCTGCCCTGTTCGGATCCTTTGGACCTGCTGCTCGCCCGGGGTGTGAAGGCCGATATCGCGGAGATGATCGTCGGCGGCCGCACCATCCTCGCAGACGGTCGGCTGACCGGCATCGACCACTCCGCCGCGCAGCGCGAGCTGATGGACCGGCTGCGGCACGGCATCGGCGCGTCCGCCGACCTCGCCGCGGCCCTGCCGCATCTCGAAGCGGCGCTGGGCGCCCATTTCCGCGCCCCGCCTTGCTGCTGAAGTTCCGCCGGCCTCCCGCCGGCAGCCTGACCCGAGGAGACCGACCCTGACCGCTCCCGTCGCCCGCCTTCACCGCGTGCTCGCCGCCGCTCCCGACGATGTCTCGGGTCTTCAAGCCCTCGTGCGCGCCGGCCGTCTGGATCCCGCCGGCATCGTCGCGATCCTCGGCAAGACCGAGGGCAATGGCTGCGTCAACGATTTCACCCGCGGCTTTGCCACCCGCGCGCTGACGGATTTTCTGGCGGCCGAGATCGGCGAGGCCGCCGCCCGCGTGGTCCTCGTCATGTCCGGCGGCACCGAGGGCGCGCTCAGCCCGCACTGGCTGGTGTTCGAGCGTGCCAGCGACGCAGAGACTTCGGGGGCCGGCGGCATGTCGCTGGCGCTCGGCGCCGCCATCACGCCGGACCTATTGCCCGAAGAGATCGGCCGGATGGCGCAGGTCGATGCGGTCCGGGCCGGCGTCACCGCGGCGATGGCGCAAGCGGGGATCACCGATCCCGCCGACGTGCATTTCGTCCAGATCAAGTGCCCGCTGCTGACCTCGGCCCGGATCGCTGCGGCAGCCGAGCGCGGCGCTCCCTGCGCCACGGGCGATACGCTGAAGTCTATGGGCCTGTCGCGGGGCGCGAGCGCGCTCGGCGTCGCGTTGGCGCTCGGCGAGATCGACGCCGCAGCGCTCGGCGACAGCCGGATCGGGGCCGACATGAACCTCTATTCCGGCCGCGCCAGCACCTCGGCCGGGATCGAGCTGATGGGCCACGAGATCCTCGTTCTCGGCATGAGCGCAGCCTGGCGCGGGCCGCTGGCGATCGATCACGCGGTGATGGCCGACGCGATCGACGCCGAGCCCGTGCGCGCGGCGATGGCTAGGCTCGGCATCCCCGCCGGTGCCGGCTTCAGGGCGCTGCTCGCCAAGGCGGAGGCCTCGCGCAGCGGCCGGGTGCGCGGCAGCCGCCACACCATGAACGACGACAGCGACATCTCGGCCACCCGCCATGCCCGCGCCTTCGTCGCCGGCGTCCTTGCCGGCCTCGTCGGCACGACCGAGATCTTCGTTTCCGGCGGTGCCGAGCACCAAGGCCCGGATGGCGGCGGTCCCGTTGCGATCATTGCCGAGCGGATGCCAACGCGCTAATCGCGCCAGCCCCGCGTCGGCCGCCCCGCAGAGGGCGGCCGACGCGCTCTTCGCAGGGACGGAGGCTTCGCAGGGACGGAGGCTTCGCGGGGACGGTGGCCTTCGCGCGGGTCAGGCCCCGGCGCTGCTCCGGACGATCGCCATGATGCCGAGGAAGGAGGCGGCGACGTGGGCGCGCATCAGCCTCAGCGCCTCCTCGCCGTCCTGCGCGAGGATCGCCGAGAGGATCGCCCGGTGCTCGGTCCGCGAGCTCTGGATGCGGGCGATGCGGGCGCGGAACTGCGCGCCGCGCCAGGGCAAGGTGCGCAGGCTGATATCGGCGAGCGTCGCCGCCAAAACGGGGTTATGCGCGCCCTGGTGGATGGCGGCATGGAAGCGGGCATTGGCCTCGGCATAGTCGACGCCGTCCTCTTCGCCCTCCGCAACGATGGCTGTCAGCGCCTGGCGTTCGACCTCGGTCATCCGCAGCGCGGCCAGGCGCGAGACCAGCCCCTCGAGCTCGCCGACCGCCTCGAACAGCGCCTGCAGGGCCGAGGGCTCCATTCGCCGGACCACGAAGGCGCGCCGCGCCCCGCGCTCCGCGAGACCGGCCGCGCTGAGGCGTTGCAAGGCCTCGCGCACCGGGGTGCGGGAGACGCCGAAAGCCTCGGCCAGCGGCTGTTCGTTCAGGACGTCGCCGGGCCCGAGCTTTCCCTCGACGATCTGCTCGATCAGCGCGGAATGGATCTGATCCGCCCAGCCACGGGGTGTCTGCATATTATCTACTCGTGCTTATTATTTAGGCTTGCAATTGTATACACAACGCCATCAAAGTCGACATCAGAAGATCGGCAGCGGAAAGAGGTCGCCCAGAAGAGGCTTTCGACGGGCCCCGGCGATGCGGACCACCGAGCTTTTCCCGTCGCCGTCGCGCGATCCGGTCCCGCGGGAAGGGGACAACGGAGAAAGGTCCAGACATGACGAACGAGACTGCCGGCAAGATCGACCACAAGCGCATCCTGGAAGAGCGGATCACGCTGCGCATGGGCCGCCGCACCCTCCTGAAGGGTCTCGGCGCCGGAATCCTCACCGCGGCCGGCGCGGGCTTCATGCCCGGCGAGGCGCGCGCCCAGCAGAGCGGCCATATCCGCATCGCCGCGATCAAGCACATCGACACGCTCGACCCGCACTTCACCTTCTTCCTGTCGGCCGTGCAGGTGATCAACAACATCCACAACGGCCTCCTGAAGGTGACCTATGACGGCACCGCGGTGAAGTTCGAGCCGGATCTTGCCGAGAGCTGGGATCTCGAAGACGACAAGACGCACCTCTTCAAGCTGCGCGCCGGCGTCAAATTCCACGACGGCACGCCCTGCGACGCCGAGGCGGTGAAATTCTCGCTGATGCGCGTCAAGGCCGGGACGCCCGCCTCGCCGCATGCCTGGAAGCTGGAACTGCTCGACGAGATCGAGATCGTCGACCCGCTGACCGTGCGGCTGAAATTCTCGGAGCCCTACGCCTTCCTGCCGGTGGCGCTGACCGGCTCGACGGGCCGCGCCGGCACCATCGTCAGCCCCGCGGCGGCCCAGAAGTACGGCCTCGACTACGGCCGCAACCCGGTCGGCACCGGTCCGTTCAAGTTCGTCTCCTGGAAGGAGAACGACTCGATCGAGCTCGAGGCCAATCCCGATTATTTCGAGAAGGGCCTGCCGAAGCTGCAGCGTGCCTCCTTCATGCTCATCGACGAGGCGAGCACCGCCGTCGCGGCGCTGCTGTCGGGCCAGATCGACGGGATGACCGACTGCCCGATGCAGCTGGTGGCCCAGGTGAAGCAGATCCCGACGGTCACGCTCTACGGCGAGGTCGAGGGCAACTACACCTATATCGGCATGAACAACCGCGCCGCCCCCTTCGACGACGTGAATCTCCGCCGGGCCGTCGCTTTCGCCATCGACCGGGATACCTTGCTGAAGCGGTCCTATTTCGGGCTGGCGCAGCAGGCCTTCAGCCCGATCTCGCCGCCGATGACCGGCTATTACGACCCGAAGATCGACGAGACCGATCGCGGTCACCGCTTCGACCTCGCCAAGGCCAAAGAATTCCGCGCCAAGGCCAAGAACCAGGGCGAAATCGCGGTCACCTACATCATGGCCGAGCGTGGCCCCGTCGGTACCCGCGTCGCCCAGACCATCGTGCCGATGCTGGCCGAGATCGGCATCAAGGTGAACCTCGAGCTCCTGGAGCCGGCCGCCTGGGTTCAACGGATGAAGGACGGCAAGTTCGAGATGCTCGATTTCGACTGGGTCGCCGATCTCGACCCGGAGGAGACGATCTTCCCCGAGTTCAAGACCGGTGGCTCCTGGAACTACTGGGGCTGGTCCAGCCCAGAATTCGACCGGCTCTGCGTCGAGGCGCAAACCGAAATCGACGTGCCGAAGCGCGCCGCGCTCTACCACAAGGCCGAGGACATCCTGATGGACGAGGCGCCGATCGCCATGCTCGCGCACATGCCGATCTACAAGGTGTTCTCCAAGAAGGTGCAGGGCTTCGAGTACATTCCCTGTGATCTCGTCAACCTGCACGGCGTGAGCATGTCCTGATGCTGGCGCAGGCGGCAGGCAAGGTCTTCCAGACCCTCGTCGTCCTCCTGATCGTCTCGATCGCCAGCTTCTCGCTCCTGAAGCTGGCGCCCGGGGATCCGGTGATGCTGATGCTAGGCTCGGAATTCTCGCAGGAAAGCTACGATCAGCTGCGCACGGCGCTCGGCCTCGATCAGCCGGTCGTCGTCCAGTATGTCTCTTGGCTCGGCAATTTCATCACCGGCCATTGGGGCGTCTCTTATGTCGGGCGCGCCGACATCTTCGACTATGTCGTCCACCAGGCGCTGCCGGTGACGCTGACGCTCACCGCCTGTTCCATCGTGCTGGCGGTGCTGGTCGGCATCCCCCTCGGCGTCGTCTCGGCGGTGAAGAAGGACAGCATCTGGGACGCCGGCATCGCGGTGTTCGCGCTGACCGGGACCGCGTTTCCCTCGTTCTTCCTCGGCATCTGCCTGATCTGGTTCCTCGCCGTGCAGCTCGGCGCCTTTCCGGTGATGGGCTTCGTCGCGCCGTGGGACGACCTTTGGCTCGGCCTGTACCACATGGTGCTGCCGGCGCTGACGCTCTCGACCTTCTTCATCGGCATGATCGTGCGCATCACCCGCGCCTCGCTGGTCGACGTGCTCGACCAGCCCTACATCGCCGCCGCCCGCGCGCGGGGCGAGCCGGAATGGCGGGTGATTTGGGTGCATGGCGTGCGCAACATCGCCATGCCGGTGGTCACCATGATCGGCCTGCAGCTCGGCGGCATCCTGCAGGGCGCTGTCCTGACGGAGACGGTGTTCTCGCTGCCCGGCATCGGCCAGCTCCTCACCGGCGCAGTGCTCGGGCGCGAATACATGCTGGTGCAGGCGGCCGTGATGCTGACGGCGGTGCTGTTCATCGTCGTCAACCTCATCGTCGATCTGTCCTATCCTTTCATCGATCCGAGGCTGAAGCCGCGCTGATGACCGTTTACGATACGCTGCCTGCCGCCGGCCTGCCGGCCGCGACACGCCCCCGTCGCCAGACGTCGCTGTTCCTGCGCCGGCCCTTCTTCACCCTGGCGCTCCTCGTCACCCTCGGCTTCGTCGTCTGCGCCCTCTTCGCGCCGCAGCTCGCCCCCTACAGCCCGACCGACCAGTCGATCGAGGCGATGATGGCCCCGCCCGGCGGCGCGCATCTCCTCGGCACCGACAGCTACGGGCAGGACATCTTCTCCCGCATCATCCATGGCGCCCGATACGCGCTTCTGATCGGCGTCGTCTCCGTCCTCATCGGGGCGCTCGGCGGGCTCGTCCTCGGCATTGCGGCGGGCCTTGCCAGCGGTTGGACCGAATGGTGGCTGATGCGGCTGATCGATTCGATCCTGGCGCTCCCCTCGCTGATCCTTGCCGTCGCCTTCATCGCCATTCTCGGCCAGGGCGTCGACAAGGTGATCCTCGCCGTCGGCTTCTCGCTGATCGGGCCTTTCGCCCGCACCGTGCGCTCCGACGTCTTGCAGGTGAAGGTGCAGCTCTTCGTCGAGGCCGCCGGCCTGATGAGCATTCCGCGCCATACCGTGATCCTCCGCCATATCCTGCCGAACGTCCTCTTCCCGCTGCTGGTGCAGGTGACGATCCGCGTCTCCGAGGCGATCCTCGTCTCGTCCTCGCTCTCCTTCCTCGGCATCGGCGTCACCCCGCCGACGCCCGACTGGGGGCTGATGATCGCCGAGGGCCGCGGCTTCGTCTCCTTCGCGGCCTGGATGTCGGGCATGCCGGGCCTGGCGCTGGCCTTGCTCCTCATCGCCCTCTCGATCGTCGGCGACGGCGTGCGCGAGGAGTTCGATCCAAAACTCCGGAGCGCCCGATGAACGCCGCCGTGACCCTCCACGCCTCCACCCCCGTCGCCCCCGTGATCGCAGCGTCGAGGGCCGAGGCCTTGCTGGACGTCGAGGGCCTGACGCTGCACCGGGGCGGCAAGCGCATTCTCGACGCGGTCTCGCTCACCGTCGGGCGCGGCGAGACGCTGGCGCTGGTCGGCGAGAGCGGGGCCGGCAAGTCGACCATCGCCGTCGCGCTGATGGGGCTCCTCGGCCGCGGCGAGGCTGAGATCGAGGGCCGCGCCCGCTTCGACGACGTGCCGGACCTCGTGACGCTGAAGGAGAAGGGCTGGGCGAAGCTGCGCGGACGGCGCCTGTCCATGGTCTTCCAGGACGCCGGATCGGCGCTGAACCCTTGCTACACCGTCGGCAGCCAGCTGATTTCGGTCTTGCGCCGCCATCTCGGTCTGGACCGCCGCGCAGCGCGGCTCCGGGCCGTCGCGCTGCTCGAGGATGTCGGCATCAACGATGCCGCGGCGCGCCTTTCCGCCTTTCCGCACCAGCTTTCGGGCGGCATGCAGCAGCGGGTGATGGTGGCGATCGCGCTCGCCTGCAATCCGGACCTCCTGTTCGCCGACGAGCCGACCTCGGCGCTCGACGTGACGATCCAGGCGCAGATCGTCCGGCTGATCCTCGACCAGACCAAGGCGCGCGGCGCGAGCTGCATCTTCGTGCTGCACGACCTCGCGCTCGCCAGCCAGTCCTGCGACCGGATCGTCGTGCTCTATGCCGGGCAGGTGATGGAGGCCGGCGACTGCCGCACCGTGCTCGAGCATCCGCGGCACCCCTATACCAAGCTCCTGAAGTCCTGCGTGCTGGAGATCGGCACCAGCGACCTCGAGCCGCCGGAAGGTGGCGTTCCGAGCTATGATGCCATGCCGACCGGCTGTCGTTTCGCCAGCCGCTGCCCCGCCGTCCTGCCGCGCTGCGCCGCCGAGCGCCCGCCGCTCGCCGAGGTCGACGGCCGATCGCTCGCCTGCTGGAATCCGCAATGACCGCCCTTGCCGCACCGCTCCCGACGAAGACAGCGCCTTTCCCGGAGGGCCCGCCGCTGTTCGAGCTTCTCGACGTCGAGAAGGTCTACCAGGTCACCCGCCCCGCCGGCTTCCTGAAGCGACGGCAGCAGAACCTCGCCGCGCTCGACGGCGTGCGCCTCAGCATCCGCCGCGGGGCGAGCGTCGCGCTGGTCGGCGAGAGCGGGTCCGGCAAGTCGACGCTGCTGCGCGTCCTCCTCGGCCTCACCGAGCCGTCGCAGGGCCTCGCGCTCTACCAGGGCAAGGCGGTCACCGAGATGCGGGCGGCGGGGCCCGATTTCGCCCGCGACGTCGCGATGATCTACCAGGACGCCCGCGGCTCGCTGAACCCGCGCATGACCGTCGGCGCGCTCATCGCCGAGCCGCTGCGCCATTTCGCCATCTGCGCCACGGACGAGATCGAGGCGCGCGTCGCGCAGCTGCTCGGCCGCGTCGGCCTCGCCGCCGAGGTCGCCGCGCGCTATCCGGCCGCGCTGTCCGGCGGGCAGGTGCGGCGCGTCGCCATCGCCCGGGCGCTCGCCTCCAACCCCTCGGTGCTCGTCGCCGACGAGGCGGTGTCCGGTCTTGACGTCTCGACCCAGGCCCAGCTCCTCAACCTCCTGCGCAAGCTGCAGCGGGAAATGGGGCTGACGCTGTTCTTCATCACCCATGATCTCGGCGTCGCGAGCTATCTCTGCGAGGAGATCGCCATCATGTATCTCGGCCGCATCGTCGAGACCGGCCCGACCAATGCGGTGCTGGCCGCGCCCGCGCACCCCTATTCGCTGGCGCTGCGCCATGCCTCGCCGGAGTTCTTCCAGCCGATCACCGATCCGCTGCCGGGCGAGATTCCGAGCCCGCTCGACCTGCCGAGAGGCTGCCGCTTCTCCGGCCGCTGCGCCTACGTCCAGGCCGATTGCCATGCCGACGACCCGGCGCTGGTGCAGCGCGTTCCCGGACGCGCCGCCGCCTGCTACCATCCCCTTTCCTGAGCAGACCGAAAGCCTTTCCCCCATGTTCGACTTCTTCTCCGCCCGCCGCCCGACGACCTATGCCTCGACGGCGATGATCGCGACCTCGCACCCGCTGTCGACGGCGGCCGGCCTCGAAGTGCTGCAGGGCGGCGGCAATGCGGTGGACGCGGCGATCGCGGCGGTGGCGGTGCAGTGCGTCGTCGATCCGCTGATGACCGGCATCGGCGGCGACTGCTTTGCGCTCTATGCGCCGGCGGGCGGGGCGGTGACGGCGCTGAACGGCTCCGGCCGGGCGCCGGCGGCCGCCACCGTCGCGGCGCTGAAGGCGGCGGGGCTGACCGACGAGATCCCGCAGACCAGCCCGCATTCGGTGACCGTCCCCGGCGCGATCTCGGCCTGGTGCCGGCTGCATGCCGACCACGGCTCGCGGCCGCTCTCGGCGCTGTTCGCCCGGGCGATCGGCTACGCCCGCGACGGCTTTCCGGTGACGCCGCGCGTCGCCATGGACTGGGCGAACAATGCCGCGACGCCGGCCGGCGACGTCCATGCGGCCGCGCACTTCCTTCCCGGCGGCAAGGCGCCCGCGCCCGGCGACCGCTTCGCCCAGCCGCTGCTCGCGGAGCGCCTCGCGGAGATCGCTGAAAAGGGTGCGGCCGGTTTCTACCAAGGCGACACGGCGGCCAAGATGGTCGCGCATCTCCAGTCGCTCGGCGGCCTCCACACGGTAGAGGATTTCGCTGCCGGGACGGACGGGGCGACCTGGGTCGAGCCGATTTCCGCCGACTATCGCGGCTTCACCGTGCACGAGTGCCCGCCGAACGGGCAGGGGCTCGTCGCGCTGGTGATCCTGAAGATCATGGAGGGCTTCGACGTCGCCGGCATGGGCGAGGCCGACCGCATCCATCTCCTCGCCGAGGCGACGAAGCTTGGCTACCACCACCGCGACGCACTGATCGGCGACAGCGACCATTGCGAGGGCGTCGCCGAGACGCTGCTCTCGGAGCGGACGATCGCCGCGCTGCGGGCGCGGATCAAGATGGACCGGGCGCTGCCGCCGGCGCTCTGGGACGAGCCCGAGCACGAGGACACGATCTATCTCAGTGTCGTCGACGCGGCCGGCAATGCTATCTCCTTCATCAACTCGATCTTCCACGGCTTTGGCTCGAGCCGGCTCGACCCCGCGACCGGCGTGCTCTTCCACAGCCGCGGCGCCTCCTTCCGGCTGATCGAGGGCCATCCCAACGCCATTGCCCCCCGCAAGCGGCCGATGCACACCATCATTCCAGGCATGGTGACGAAGGACGGGCGCACGCTGATGCCCTTCGGCGTGATGGGCGGCCAGTACCAGGCGACCGGCCATGCCGCTTTCCTCTCCGGCCTCATCGACAGGGGCCTCGATCCGCAGGCGGCGATGGACGAGCCGCGCAGCTTCGCCCATGCCGGCACGCTCGACCTCGAGCCCGGCATCGGCGAGGCGACCCGCGCCGATCTTTCCGCCCGTGGCCATGTCCTCACCACCGCCGCGAGCCCGATCGGCGGCAGCCAGGCGATCCGCATCGGCGACCATCTGCTCGAGGGTGGCTCCGACAGCCGGAAGGACGGCATGGCGCTCGGCTTCTGACCGCCGCGACGCCGGCAAGGCCGACGTCGACCACGGCGACCGCCTCGTTGAGGGGGCGGGCCTGCAGCATCGCCCGTCGAGACGCTTGAACCACGCCGCTGGCTGCCGGCGAGCGAGATGTTGCTGCAGCATTGCTACCCTGAAGGGCGTTGTCCTCGGACGCCACCGCCGAGCAATTGCGCAGGCGCTAAAGGGCGTGGCGTTGGCGTCGGGCAGTGCCAGGCGGGGGGGTGGCACGCCCGGCGGAATCAGCGATTGCCTTCATCATCGGCTTGCCTAGATGCGGACATCATGTTCAGGCTTGGTGAAGCATAGCCAGCTTGAGGCCCCATCGTCACCTTGCGTCGCAAGGTAATGCAGCGGCGGTTCCGCGCAGTTCTTAAAGTGTGATTTCCATGACGAAAAAAGCCCTGGTGACCGGCATTCTCGGTCAGGACGGCGCCTACCTCTCGCAGCTCCTCCTCGACAAGGGATACGAGGTATATGGACTGGTCCGGCGCTCCAGCACCTCGGAAGTCAACGATGTGCGCCTGAAGTGGCTGGGCATCGCCGACCGGGTGCAACTCCTCGACGGCGACCTGCTCGATCTTTCCGGCCTCACCCGCACGGTGCGCGAGGTGGCGCCCGATGAGGTCTATAATCTGGCAGCCCAGTCCTTCGTGAAATCCTCCTGGCAGCAGCCGATCCTGACCGGCAACGTCACCGGGCTGGGCGTTACCAACGTCCTCGAGGCGGTCCGCCTGGAATGCCCGGGGGCGCGCTTCTATCAAGCGTCGTCCTCGGAAATGTACGGTCTCATCCAGGAGCCGATGCAGTCGGAGACTACGCCCTTCTATCCGCGCTCGCCTTATGCCGTCGCCAAGCTCTACGGGCACTGGATCACCGTCAACTACCGCGAGAGCTTCGGCATCCATGCCTCGAGTGGCATCCTCTTCAACCACGAGTCGCCGCTTCGCGGCCTCGAATTCGTGACCCGGAAGGTCACAGACGGTGTCGCGCGCATCAAGCTTGGACTGTCCAGCGAGCTTCGTCTCGGCAATATCGACGTCAAACGCGACTGGGGCCATTCGCGCGACTATGTCGAGGCGATGTGGCTCATGCTGCAGCAGGACGAGCCGGACGACTACGTCATCGCCACCGGGCGGACCGTGACCGTGCGCGACATGTGCCGCATCGCCTTCCAGCATGCGGGGCTCACCATGGACGATCACCTGGTGATCGACGAGAAACTGTTCCGGCCGGCCGAGGTGGACGTTCTCCTGGGCGATCCCACCAAGGCCCGGAACAAGCTCGGCTGGCAGTCGAAGACGACGCTGGAAGAGATGATCACGGAAATGGTCGACGCCGACCTACAGCGCCTTCGGCCTTGAAGCTGCAGGCCGCGTCCGGCATGGTCGCGCCTGTTCCCTTTTAAGCCTCGACGGAGACCGAGCTTGACGAAACCCCGCGTGGCGGTCACCGGCGCGTCCGGCTTTGTCGGGCAATGGCTGATGCGTCACTTTGCCGAGGTCGGCGTGGCCGCGGTGCCGTTCTTTCCGCCGGGCATTCAAGGTCTTGGCGACACCGGACTGATCCGGGCGACCCTGACGGAGCTGCAACCCGATTGCGTGGTGCATCTGGCGGCCATTGCCGCGCCCGCCGAGGCGCGCCGCGATCCGCGCGCGGCTTTCGACGTCAACCTGACCGGCACCTTGAACCTCGCAGAGGCCATCCTGGCCTCTTCCCCGCGGACGCGGCTCGTGTTTGCCGGCAGCTCGGAAGCCTACGGCCGCAGCTTCAATCATTTCCCCGAGGGCCTGACCGAGAGCGCACCGCTAGAGCCGGCCACCCTCTACGGCGTCACCAAGGCCTCGGCCGATCTGCTGCTCGGGCAGATGGCCGGCAGCGGGCTCGACACGGTGCGTTTTCGCCCCTTCAACCACACCGGCCCCGGGCAGACCGACGCCTATGTCGTCTCGGCTTTCGCACGGCAGATCGCCGAGATCGAGAAGGGCTGGCAGCCACCGGTCGTGTCTGTCGGTGATCTGGAGGCGGAGCGCGACTTCCTCGACGTCCGGGACGTGGTCAGGGCCTATGCGCTGGCGGCCCTTTTGCCTGAAAGCTTGCCGCCGGGGATCGCGATCAATCTCGCCAGCGGCACGGCGCGCCGGATCTCGACCATTCTGGAAGCACTGCTGGCGATGAGCCCCCAGGCGATTACGGTCACCCAGGATCCGGCGCGGATGCGCGCCAACGAGATCCCGCGCGCCGTTGGCGACGGCGCCCGCGCGCGGGCGCTTCTCGGCTGGTCTCCGAGCATCCCCTTCGAGACGACGCTGCAAGACGTGCTGGCGCATTGGCGGGCAGCGGACCGCCCTCTCTAAAAGGTGCCCGAGGCGGGCGCGCGGCGCACTTGCGGCGATCCATAGCTGGATATATCGGACCGCCGGTCCAGATGTTTTCCGATGCCGTCTCGGCACGGTCAATCTCGGACGATTCCGAGGCAGGAAGCGAATGAATATGGCAGATCCGTCGCACAAGATTCTGATGGTTATTCCGTCGATCGAGGGCGGCAGCCTGTTGGAGCGGATGTTGCCGACGCTGCGCTTCGCGCCGTCCAGCATCGTCGTCCTCGACCAGGGCAGCACCGATACGACGGAGGCCGTGTGCGCGGCGGCCGGGGTCGAGATCGTCCAGCTCGGCCATCCCCATACCTACACGCAGGCCTGCAACATCGGCGCCGATCTCGCCCGCATCCGCGGCCTCGATTATGTCTGCGTCTCCAACAACGACATCGTGTTCCGCACCGACGTGATGGGCGAGATGCTGGCGGAGATGGAGCGCGATCCGCGGCTCGGCATCGTCGCGCCCTCGCAGAACATCATCGAGGAAAACAGCAACGAGCAGCCGCTGTCCTACCGGGTTTTCTGGAACCTCGACCGGGTCGATTTCTTCCACGACACACACCCCGCCGAGGGGGCGGCGACGCGTCTGGAGTCCGACTTCTGCGAGCTGACCTGCGCGCTCGTCCGCCTCTCGGCTATTGATGAGATTGGATTTCTCGACGACGAGTTCGGCTTCTACCACGAGGATGCCGATTTCGGGTTCCGCCTGCGGCAGGCGGGCTACAGCTGCGCCTATCTTCCGGCCTCGCAGATCGACCATTTCTCGAGCTCGACCTTCAACCAGGAGAAGCTGGCCCGCAAGGCCGACTATATCGCGAAGAACAAGCTCTACTTTGCTGAGAAGCATCTCGGCCTCGGCGTCCACCTGGCCGAGCCGGACCCGCGGTCAGAGGAAGAGAAGGATGCCAGCACCGGGCGGCTGTATTCCTATCTCAGGCGCTTCGGGCTGATCGACAAGAATGCGCCGGAGCTCGTCCTGTCCCATGCGGACGCCGACACCAGCGACTATCTCTACACCAGCTTCGAGGGCGACAGCCTTCCTGAAAGCTGGCTTGCCCACAAGGACCGCTACCGCGCCGTTTTCGCGGCCTCGAGGCGAATGCGGGATGCCTTTGCCGACGCTGGATTTGCCAACTGCTTCCACATCCCGCGCGGGGTCGAGACGGACATCTTCCACCCGTCGGGTCCGGCCGTCCGTTTCTTCGACGAGCCGACCTATCTCGCCGTTCTCAGCGAGGGGGATCGTGGGTCCGCCGATGCTATTCTCGCAGCGTGGCGCCGCTTCGTGGCGGATGGAAAATCGGCACGACTGGTCCTGATGGGGCCGGGCCTTTTGACCGTACTGCCGGCCAGGCCGGACAGTAGCTATCGCTGGTCGGGTTTCGAGATCGCGCGTTTCAACGCCGAGCGGATGGACGTCTACCAGACGCTCTCGCCGGTGAGCGCGCAGGAGAGGGCGCGGATCTTCCGGAGCGTCGACTTCACGATCGCCGGCGAGAGCGCCGATCAGGCCTTCATGACCATCATCGAGGCCGAGGCTTGCGGGGTGCCGTGCCTGTTCAACCATGACGGATCGCTCGGCGAGCTCACCTTCGAGGGCGGGCTCGCCTTCCCGGGGGGCGATGCGGTCGGCAAGGCCGCGCCGGAAGAGCGCCCGGCGGAAGCGTTTGTCGACGGGCTGTTGCGCCAGCTGGAAGACAGCTTTGCCCTCAGCCTTGCTGAACGCCGGAGGATCGGCGAGCGCGGGCTCTACGAGGTCCGCAACGGATATACGCTGCGCCATACGGCAATGGCGCTGCGGCACGCCCTGTCGCAACTACAGACGCGCGACCCGAGTGCCATCGTCGAAAGCCTCAGGCGCCGCCAGCCTCTGGTGCAGGCCATCGCCCTCGACGGCGAGCAGGCCGGGACCTCCTCCCTCATGGCGCGCCGCTTGAGCGGCCTTGCCGCGCGCCGGGTCCAGACGGCGGGACGCCTGACGCTGCAGCTCGGGACGCTCTGGGAGGAGCAAGGCTTCGGCAATGCCAGCCGGGCGACGCTCGGCGAACTCGGACACTTCCTGCGGTCGCGTTCGGACAGGGTGGTGCGTCTGCGGCAAGGCGCCGGCAAGCGCCTGAGGCGGACGGGGCAGTCCGCTCTCGATGTCTACCGCCGCCGCATCGCGCCGCTCGCCGGCTCGGCGCTCCTGATCGGCTACATCGATGCGCAGCTCGGCCTCGGGCAGTCGCTGCGCGGCATGGCGCTGGCCCTCTCGAAGACCCGCACGCCATTCTCCATCTATCCCTTCGGCATCGGCGTGGAGGGACGCCGAGCGGGTCCCTATATGCCCGAGCGTTACGATTTGAACCGCGCCCACGCCGTCAACGTCATCGAGGTGACGCCCGACGAGCTGGCGACCGTCTTCGGCAACATCAGCGCACTGCACTTCGACCGCAGCTACAATGTCCTGCGCACCTACTGGGAACTCGGAAAGGCGCCTGAAAGCTGGCGTCCGAAACTTAAAGCCGTCGACGAGATCTGGGCCCCCAACGACTTCGTGGCCGAGAGCTTTCGGACGATCTTCGACAAGACGATTACCGTCGTCCCGCCTTGCGTCATGCTGCCGGAAGTGGAGACCGATGGCCGAAGCCGGTTCGAGCTCGAGGACGATCGCCGGTACTTCCTGTTCTCGTTCGACTATTATTCGTTCCCGCAGCGCAAGAACCCGCTGGCGGTGGTGCGGGCCTTCCGAAAGGCCTTTCCGGACCCGTCGAGCCGCGTCGGCCTGATCGTCAAGTCGACGGGCGCGGAGGGCCATTTCCCCGAGATCAAGGAAGCGCTTCTCACTGCCGCGCGGAATGATCGCCGGATTCGGATCATCGACCAATCGCTGTCGCGCTCCGACATGTTCGCCTTGATGAACGCTGCCGATTGCTATGTCTCGCTGCACCGCGCCGAGGGCTTTGGCCTGGGAATGGCGGAGGCCATGGCGATGGGCAAGCCCGTCATCGCCACGAACTATTCCGGCAACACGGAGTTTTTGCGCGACGATACCGGCTATCCCGTCCCCTTCCGCCTGAAGCGGGTCGGGCCCGACGACTACGTCTATGCCGAGGGTCAGGTCTGGGCCGATCCGGACGAGGCGGCTTGCGCGGCGGCGATGGCCCGCGTCGTCGCCGATCCGCAGGAGGCCGCGCTGAAGGCCAAGGCCGGCCAGGCCTTCATCGAAGAGCGATACGGCCCGGCCAATGTCGGCCGGATCGTCGAGACGCGTTTGGCCGAAATCCACGCGGCCTTGCCGCAAGCGACGGCCCGCAAGCCTTGACCGCAGCGCGGGTGGCGGTCAGCGACCGGCGAGCGTCTTGAGGAGACGCCGAAGGGGCGCGGGGAGCGCACGGTAGGCGGGGCCAAGGAAGCGGAGAATGCGCATCCGCCTCGGTGCAGCCGTTGGCGGCGGGGCAAAGGCGGCCGAGGCAGGTGACACGTAGGGCGCGGGGAACAGGAAGTTCGGCTCTTCGGTATGGGCCTGCGTCGCCGAGAGTAGGCTCGATTCCGGAGTGTCCGGGCTGGAGGCCATGAGGACCGGCATGGCCACGCTGAGAAACCCCTGGCGTCGCGCCTCGACCGGAAACAGCCGCTCCATTCCATGCGCCATCGTCCCGTCGAGCTGCCCTTCCTCTGGTTCGAAGAGCGGCGGAAGCCCCTTATCCGCCAGCGCCGCCAGAGCGGGACGGCGAAACCAGAACATGCTGCCTGCGGCGAAATAGGCGCCCTCCATGTCCGCCTCGGTGAGGCCGTCGCCGACCACCGACATGGTCCGCTGCATCGCCGGCCCGTTGACGAGGATCCAGGGTTTCACCGGCAGGCAGAAGCCCGAGGGTGTGACGAAGCCGATCCGCGGATCACCGGCGATCTTCGCCACGATTGCCTCGGTGCCCTCCGGCGACGGCAGGAGGGAATCCAGCAGTTCGGCCCGCCATTGGGCACCATCGGCCCGCTGCGGCGACTTCTTGGTGTGCAGCTTCAGGCCGATCCCGAAATCCTCGGTCTCGGCGAGCGCCCGCAGGAACGGCAGGATGTCCCGCCCCCGGTTTTCCACCATGATGAGGCGGTGGGACAGGAGATGCGGCGTTTTCGGCAATGCGAGATCGCCCATCGGACGCGATGTGGTCATCACCAGGTGAAAGGGGAGGGTCAGCCGCCGGGCGATAAGGCCCGACATCTCCTGCCAGATCTCGGGGTAGTGGATGTGGACGAGAACCGTCACCGGTGTCGCGGACGAAGATACGGGTAGCGGCATGACGGTCCCACCGAGCGACGAACCGGCGCCTTATCTCCGGCGGCACCCAGCGGGTCAATGCGGGAAGCGCCCCGGGCTCGCCGACCGGCGCATTGGGTGCCGCGACAGCGCGGCGCCGAGGCGGGCGGCGGGTCACTGGAGCCCGGCTGCGCTGGAACAGGCCGGCCCTCTCAGACGGAGTGCGATGACCGGTCTGCCTTGATGGCCTTGAGGCGTTCGAGAATCCGCACGCTGGCGGCCTCTACCGACAGGTGATCCTTGGCGTCGGCCCTCGCCCTCTCGCCGAGAGCCGCCGCCCTTGCCGGGTTGTCGTAGAGCTCGCGCATCAGCCTCGTGGCATGGTCCGTTGATGGCTCGGCCCAGTGGTAGGACGCCTCGTAAGGCGGGATGTCACGGCCGAGCTCTACGATATCGCAGTCGACCAGGAGGCTGTTCTCGTCGGTCATGAAGTCGAGATTGCCGGAATAGCGCGTGGCGATCACCGGCTTGCCGAGCATCATCGCCTCGGCCATCGTCAGTCCGAGGCCCTCGCTCCGGTGCAGCGACACGTAGGCGTCGCAGGCCTCGGTCAGCGACAGCGTCTCGTCCGCCGTGAAGGTCTGGTCGATGATGTGGATGTTGGCGCCCTCGATGGCCTGCAGCAGTTCGCCGACCTCGCTGCCCTCATAGCCGTTGGTGGTGGTCTTCAGGATGAGGTCGACCGGTTCGGACGGATCGAACGCCTGGCGGAAGGCGCGGATGAGGCCGAGCGGGTTCTTGCGTTCCATGATGCTGCTCATGTGGAACGAGAAGAGGAAGGTGAAGCGTCCCTCGCGCCAGCCGGGCACGCCGAAAGCCTCGCGCGGGCGCACCCGAAACGGCGCCAGGCGGACGCCGGGGAACAGGGTCTGAACCGGGACCGTCAAAGTTTTGCGCAAGGCCCCGGCGACGAACTCCGTCGCCGTCCAGACCTCGTCGACCGTCGCGGCACGCTCGGCCCAGTGCGCCGGCACCTCGTCGAACTCCCAGTACCAGTAGCCGATCCGGTAGGGTTTCGGCGATCGCTCCGCCAGATCCGCGACCTCGTAGGCGCCGACGAAATGCGGGTCCGGCTGGGCGTGGATGATGGTGACGTCGTAGGCTTCGAGGCCCCCGAAGCTGTCGTGGTCTGGCTCGTCGCGCAAGGTGGTGCGCAGATCGCGCTGCGACACCCCGCCGCCGCCGACGGCGATCGCCCCCGACAGGGATTCGGCGGAAACGCGGAGGCCCGAGGGGTAGCAGAAGTGCCCGAGGATAGTGGCGCCGGGAAGGGCGAGCTTCTCCGCCGTGCCGTCGCCGGCGCGATCGGCACACCACGAGGCCAGCCCCGCGTCCAACGATCCTTTGCCGCCGCTGAGCCAGGCGAGGAGCGCCGCCGCGCCCTCAGTGGTCGCAAAGGCGTTCGGGTGCGCGGCCTGCCAGTCCGCGCGGGCGTAGTAGGCGAGCCGCAGTTCCTCGCTCGGCGTCAGGCCTGGCTGCCAATGTTCGGGCCGCAGCCAGGACGCCGAGGAGGGGATCAGATACCGCTCGGACAGCCAGATGGCGAAGGCGTCGGCGCCGAACCGCGTCAAGCCGGTAGGGTGCGCCTGCTGCCAGGCCGGGGTGAAGCGGTAGGTCTTGACGAGGGCGGCGGCCGGATCCTCTGCCGTTGCCATGAGAAACCACCAGATTGCCTCGAGGCGCAGTCCGGCCTCGTCGTCGCCATGCCGCAGCAGCCAGGTAGCCAGTCCCCTCTGGCCGGCCGGGACGAGGCCGAGCGGATAGGCCGCCCGGAGATCGCCGCGGTGGAAATAGGTGCTGAGGCAGACGGCTCCGGGGTTTCCACCGAGGGCATCGGCGATGTGACGACGCGCCTCGCTCGGCAGACGAAGCTGGTCGGCACCCTCTGCTGCAAGCCAGCGGGCAAACGCGCCTTCTGTGCCTTCGCTCAGGGCTTTCGGAAACCGCTGGCGCAGATCGGGCCGCGTGCGCAGGAGGTCGATAATCCAGCGCACCGCGCCCCAATGGTCGGCGATGGCTGCCACCGGTTGCGGCGGCCAGAGGAGCGCAGCCGACGGCAGCTCCGTCGCCGCCTGGACCTCGGCGAGATCGTAGAGGTCGAGCTCGGTCTCCCGCAGCGGGTGTTCCGACAGAAGGCGGGTGACGATGGTCTTCAGATTGTCGCTGTTGTCCGGCTCGCCCGGCTGGCGAAGCGCGATGGCCGGCTGGTGGGGGCTGAGGGCGGGATGCAGATAGGGGTCCTCGTCCACACCGAGGCGCCGCACCTCTTGCGCCGAGCGGGCCATGTCCTCCATCGGGTTCTCGTGCCCGCGGCTGGCGCCCTCGTGATGGGTGAGGACGGCGAAGGGCGTATAGGCGGTCCGCCAGCCGGCGCGGTGCGCGCGAAGGCAGAGCGCGACATCGCTGTTGGCGATGCGGTAGGCCTCGTCGAAGCCGCCGACGCGGTTGAAGACCTCGCGCCGCACCATCTGGCAGGCACCCATGATGGCCAGCCAGTTGCGGGTCTGGTTGGTCGAGCCGAAGGGGCCCCATGCGCTTTCGTCCGCCTTGTACGACAGGAGCGCGAAGAGGTGGATGCCGACACCGACGCCGGCATGTTGAAGTTCGCCGGTGGGATAGCGCAGCTTGGCGCCCACGACGCCGACGCCGGGAAGGCTCGCCACGCGCACCAGTTCGCCAAGCCAGCCGCTCTCGACCACCTCGATGTCGTTGTTGAGAAAGAGCAGCAAGTCGCCGCGGGCTTCGCGGGCGCCGCGGTTGCAGACGGCCGAATAGTTGAAGGCGCCGCTGAAGGTGACGACGCGAACCCGCTCGTCGCGCTCGAGCGCGGTGTAGAGATCGAAGATCGCCGCATCGTAGGAATTGTTCTCGACGATGATGATCTCGAGCCGCTGATAGGCGGTCTCGTCGAGAAGGCCGCGGACGCAGCGCTGCAGCATCTCGGCATTGTTGCGGTTTGGAATGATCACCGAGACCAGCGGCGCGTCGGGAACGGTCCAGGACGAGCGCTGGGTTCCGTCGGGCTGCGTCTCGACCGCCGGTCCCTCGATGCCGAGGCTTTGCCAGTAACCGCGAAGCACCGCGCGGTGGTCTGCGGCCGCGGTGCTTTCGGGCGCCGGGCGGTCCCGGTCGCTGCCGGGGGCTCGATGACAGAGAACCTGCGGAACCCGCGAGATCGCCTCGCCGCTTGTCCCGGTCCCGTCCGCCAGCCGGAGGTTCAGGCTCCATTCCGCCCCGGCTGAATCGCTCGGCCGAAAACCTCCAGCCGCGGCGACGGCGGTCCGCGACAGGAAAGCGCCCCGGCCGACATAGTTGTAGGCCTGCAGCAGCTGCGGGGAGAAGGACGGCTTGAACTGCGGCCGGCTGCGGCTGCCGCCAGCCGACATCTCGTCCTCGTCGCCGTAGACGACGGCGATGTCGGGCTTGCCATCGGCCGCGTTGGCGACGGCCGCAAGGCTGCCCGGCGCAAGCCGGTCGCCGGGATCGAGCACGCAGATGAAACGGCCGCGGGCTTGTTCAGCCAGTGCGCCTAGAACCTCCCCTCGGCTGGCCGAGCCGGGGATCGTCACGCGCCTGATTCTCGCATCATCGGCGACCGCCACGGCACCTTCGGGCGTTGCGACGAGACATTCCCAGTCGTCGAACATCTGGCCCGTGAGCGAGGCGATCGTGGCAGCTGGCGCGCCCTCGTCGGCGCCTGTCCCGTCGGACGCGGCTTCGGGAACGAGAATGCTGAACCGCAGCACCGTTCTCCCGTCCGCATCGACCAGGGGCTCGGCCGGGCGGTCACTTTGCGTCTCGAACAGCTGGATCCAGTCCTGGTAGGCCTGGTTGTCGGGATCGGCGGGGGCGAACAGAGGCGCCAGCGTCTCCATCAACTCACCCGGAAGGCCGTGCGGCTCCCCGCGCTGGCGCAGGAGCGCGAGGCGCTGGCGCGTCTTCCATGGGGTCGCCGCCCACCAGAGTGCCTTGAAGACGCGGCGACCGTGCCACCGCACCGGTGCCGGCACGCGCGAGGCCAGCCGGAGCACGTGCGTCAGCACCTGCCACGACGTCGACGTCAGCACGGCATCGCGCTCGGCCCTGACGGCCGCGGTTGCCGCTTGTTCCGCGCTCAGCGCTGCCGCGAGGCTGGCAGCCTCCATCTGTCGGTCGGCGCTCTCATGCGTCAGCCGCTCAATCTGCCTTTCGGCATTCTGGGTGCGCAGCGCGGCCTCGTTCGCGCGCTTGACGGCCTCGCTCGCCCGCTGCGCAAGCTCGCGCGCCCAGGCGCTCTCCCTGTCCCGCGCAGCGCTCGCCTTCTCGCGCGCGGCCTCGGCCCGGTCGAACGCCTGGCGAAGGGCGATTTCGCTTCGCTCGAGCTCGGCGATCCGCCGGGCTGACGCGTCGCCCTGAGACGATGCCGGGTCGTTCGGCAGTGCCGGCTCATCCTTGCCGGATGGGGCGTCGGACGGCGAGGAAGATGACGTCACGCAAGGCCTCTTGCCGGGTTGGTCGAGCCTGCTGCCGCAGGCGCGAAAGCATTCGCGGTACCTTTAAACGCTGATTTGAGGCAATCCAACGTTCTGTCCGCGAAATGCGACCGTCCGCCGCTATGGCGCTTCTTGTGCGCGGGGCCCCTTGGCGAAGTGCCTTGCGGAGCCAAACCGCATCCGTCCTTCTGGCGTCCCGATGCTTGTCGCCAGGGCGGGAAGGTTGGCAGGCCTTGCGGTCTCGGGAAAGCGTGGCGTTCGGGACGTGCGGGGTGACGGGATGAGGGTTTAATCCCGTCATCTGTATTTCTTTTTAGTTCGAGATGTATTCCACCCAAACGAGTCGGATGTTGCTGTCGGAGCGGTGGCTCTGATACGGTCTATTAAAGAATTAATTAATGTAGACAAAATATAAGGTATGCGAACCAGGCGGAGGCTGTTATGTTCCATTGCGCGCTGGCCGACGAAGCTTTGGGCGTCGCAGGCGGATGTCTTTGCCGGCAGCCGGGTTTTGCGCGGCTCAATGGTCTCCTGACGCAACGGCTTTCCCGCCGCTCCCTCCTGGCGGGGGCGGGCGCTGTTCTGGCGGTTTCGGCTTTCGGGGCGGGGGAAACCCGTGCCCGGTCCCCGGCGCCGCCGCCCGGCCCGGTCGTCTTTCGAAACGTCAGGCTGTTCGACGGGGTTTCGGATCGGCTACGCGACGGCATCACGGTGGTCGTCGCCGGAAACACGATCCTGTCGGTCGAGGCCGGCGAACGGGTGGCCGGTCCGAATGACCTCGTCATCGACGGCGGCGGGCGCACGCTGATGCCCGGGCTGATCGACAACCACTGGCACGCGATGATGGCGGCGTTGAGCCTGACGACGCTGCTGACGGCGGATGTCGGCTACATCAACCTCGTCGCGGCGGACGAGGCCGAGAAGACCCTGATGCGCGGCTTCACTACCGTTCGCGACATGGCCGGGCCGAGCTTCGGCCTGAAGCGGGCGATCGACACGGGACTGGTCCGCGGCCCGCGCATCTGGCCATCGGGCGCGATGATCTCGCAAACCTCCGGCCACGGCGACTTCCGGCTGCCTTACGAGGTGCCGGCTGCCGCCGACGCGCCGCTCAGCCGCGGCGAGGTCGTCGGCGGCGGCATGATCGCCGACGGCGTCGACGAGGTGCTGAAGCGGGTGCGCGAGCAGTTGATGATGGGTGCCAGCCAGATCAAGCTGTCGGCGGGGGGCGGCGTCGCGTCGAACTACGACCCTCTCGACGTCAGCCAGTACACCGAGCCGGAGTTCCGGGCCGCGGTCGAGGCCGCCGAGAACTGGGGCACCTATGTCGCCGTCCACGCCTACACGCCGCGCGCCATCCAGATGGCGGTCCGCAGCGGCGTGCGCTGTATCGAGCACGGACAGCTGATGGACGACGAGACCGCGGCGATCATGGCCGAGAAGGCGGTCTGGCTGTGTGCCCAGCCCTTCCTCGACGACGCGGATGCCAACCGGCAACCCGAGGGCTCGCCCAACCGGGCGAAACAGATCCAGATGTCGCGCGGCACCGACACGGCCTATGCGCTGGCCAAGAAGCACGGGCTGAAGACGGCCTGGGGGACCGACACGCTGTTCGACGCCCGGATGACCGCGCGCCAGGGGGCGCAGCTGGCGAAGATGAAGCGCTGGTACAGCCCGTTCGAAATCCTGAAGATGGCCACCGGCACCAATGCCGAACTTCTTGCCATGTCCGGTCTGCGCTCTCCCTATCCCGGCAGGCTCGGCGTCGTGGAGCCGGGAGCCTTGGCCGATCTGCTCCTGGTCGATGGGGATCCGACCGATGACATCGACCTCGTCGCCGATCCCGATGCGAACTTCAAGATCATCATGAAGGACGGGCTCGTCTACAAGAACGAGCTGCGGGCGTAAGCGGGATCGGCGGCCGGCGCAGGCTGGGAGTTTGCTCGTCCTCGTCTCAAGCAGGCTGCCATCTGACGCAAGCGCTGCTGACGCAATCGAGCGCGCGTCAGCGAAGCAGGCGGCTGGGTGGCGATCGTCAGTCCCTATTCGGGGCGGACTCGCTTTTCAGCGATCGCGGAGGCCATTTCTGGCCCCGGCGCTGACATGTGCGGAATGTAGATTAAAGTGGTGCGCCCGAAGAGATTCGAACTCCTGACCCCCAGATTCGTAGTCTGGTGCTCTATCCAGCTGAGCTACGGGCGCGACCGGCCGGTGGAGAACGTGTCCCCGTCCGGCAGTGAGCGGGTACTAAAGGCTGGTGCCGGCAAATGCAAGACGGTCGGGCAAGAAAGTTGGGCAGGAATGTCGCGCTCTCCTGCCATCGGGCCGGCTGAGACTGCCGCCGACCCAGCGCTTGCTCACCCCGCCGTGCCGACCGTGCCGGCCACGGGGACGCGCGGATTAACGTCGGAGGGAGCGCGGATTGCTGCGGCGGGCCGGGCGGGCAGGATGATGTCGAAGCGGGCGCCGGGCATGTCGGGGCCGAGGGTGATGCTTCCGCCGTGCGCCTCGACGATCTCGGCCGCGATGGCAAGCCCGAGCCCCGTGCCCCCGGCGCGGGTCGAGCCGCGAAACGCCTTGAAGAGGTGTTGCCTCGCCTGCTCTGGCAGGCCGGGGCCGGTATCCTCGACGGAGATCAGCGTGTCGCCGTCCGGCAGCTGGCGCGCCGCGATGGTGATGCGCCGCACCACGGCCTCGCTGTCCTCGCTCTCCAGGGCCTGGACCGAGTTGCGGCAGAGGTTGCTCAGCGCGCGGTAGAACTGGTCGGGATCGACGTCGATCTCGCAGGCCTCGCCGACCGCGTTGACGACCTCGATGCTGCTGGACACGACGAGGGTCTCGATCACATCCTCGACCAGCCGCCGCAGCCGCACCTTGCGCTTGGCCGGCGGGCTTTCGACCGCCCGGCCGTAAGCGAGGACAGACTGGGTGTAGACGAGGGCGCGGTCGAGGCTGCGGATCAACTGCGGGGCGAAGCGCTGGATCCGCGGATCCTCGAGGTCCGACAGCCGGTCCGAAATCAGCTGCGCCGAGGCGAGGATGTTGCGAAGATCATGGTTGATTTTCGAGACGGCGAGCCCGAGATCGGCGAGGTGGCGCTGCTCGCGCAAGGTCTTGGCGAGCGCCGTCTGCATTTCGGCAAGCTCCGCCTCGGCAAAGCCGATCTCGTCGGCGCGGCCGGAGGCAACGATGATCCGGTCGGCATCCGCCGGGTTCTCGCCGAAGCGGACCATCGAGCGGGTCATCGCGGTGATCGGCCGGATCAAAAGCGCCGAGATCGCGAGATAGACGAGGATGGCGGCAAAGCTCGCGATCGCCAGCGAGAGCACGAAGATGTTGCGGGAATAGCCCAGCATCGCCCGGCGTAGCGGCGCTTCCTGGACCACGACCTCGGCGGTCATCCCGGCGTCGCCGACCGGTCCGTAGACCCGCATCGTCCGATCGCTGCCGAACAGCAGCGTGTCGAAGGCGCCGCCGATGAGGCGCAGCCAGCTCTGGGTGCCGAGGTCGACCTGTATCTCGATGGCGCCGAGATCGTCGCTGCGGGCCAGCAGCCGCGACACGCCGCCGTCGACGATGGCGATCAGCTGGGCGTCCAGCGCGCGCAGCAGGCCCGCTTGCTGCTCGATCCCAAGCACCGGCCCGCCTTCGACCGTGACCTGCTCGACGGTCAGGCCGGCGATCGCCGCGGTCTCGATCTTCTGGCGCAGCCATTCCTTGCGGAAATTGGCGACCGACGGCACGAAGATCAGCACTTCGGCGATCATCACCGCGACCATGGTCAGGACGAGCAGGCGGCCGGACAGCCGGCGCAAGGGCGCCGTCGTCGCACCTTTCCGGCGCCATGCCTCGGGGGTTTCACGCCGCCAGTACAATGAGATCTGATCCTTCGAGGTCCTGCTGGGCGCGGGGGTGGCGGAAGAACTGTCCGGTTATCCCCAGAGGGCCAGAAAGCGCGTCGCCGCCCGAATGATCCCGCGGCGCCCATAGGGAGCAAAATAGGCGGTCGCCGCCCTTTTTCCAATCTCGCCGAAGGTCGGGTAGGGGGAAATGAAATCCTGCAGCTGCCGCATGCCCATCCGCCGCGCGAGGGCCAGCGCCAGCAGGTTGGTGACCTCGCCTGCGCCGGTGCCCGCGACGCTCGCGCCGAGCAGCCGTCCCCGCCGTCCCACCACGAGCTTCAGCAGCCCATCGGTGCGCTTTTCCGTCTGCGCGCGGTCGTTCTCGCCATAGCCGACGGTCAGCACTTCCACGCTGAGCCCACGCGCCCGCGCCGCCGCCTCGGTGAGGCCGACATGGCCAAGCTCGGGGTCGGTGAAGGTGACGTGCGGCAGGCCGTCGAGGTTCTCGCGCACCGGCAGCCGGAAGAGGACGGCCCGCGCGACCAGCCCGGCATGATGGTTGGCGCGGTGGGTGAACTGCGGACCGCCCACGGCGTCGCCGATCGCGTAGACCCGGCGGTTGGCGGTGCGCAGGCTCTTGTCGACGGTGATGCCCGACCTGTCCGCCGCGATGCCGGCTTCCCGCAGCCCGAGCGAGCCGGCGTCGACCTCCCGCCCGACAGCGACGAGGAGATGGCTGCCGGTGACGGTCTCCCACGCCCCGCCGGCACTACTGAGGGTCAGGGCGATCTCCCCGGCGCCGCCGGAGGCGCAGAGCACTTGCGTCGTCTCGCGGATGTCGACCCCTTCGCCGATCAGCCGATCGCGGACGATGGCGACGAGGTCCGGGTCGTCGCGCTTGAGCACCGTGCCGCTGTCGACCAGCGTGACGGCCGAGCCCAGCCGCCGAAAGGCCTGCGCCATCTCGAGGCCGATCGGGCCGCCGCCGATGACGAGGAGGTGCCGGGGAAGGGTGTCGAGCGCGAACAGCGTCTCGTTGGTGAGGAAAGGCACGGTGGCGAGCCCCTCGATCGCCGGTATCCTCGGCCTCGAGCCGGTGGCGAGGACAAAGCGCCTGGCGCGGATCAGCGTGCCGCCGGCGATCACCGTCTGCGGATCGACGAAACGCGCCTCGGCAGCGATCACGTCGACGCCGAGGCGCGTGAACCGCTCGACCGAATCGGCCGGAGCGATCGCCGCGATCACCCCGCGGACATGGGCCATGACGGCGGGAAAATCGACCTCTGGCGGCCCCGCCGAAATGCCGAAAGCGGGCGCCGCGCGGATCGCCGCCGCGTGCCGTGCCGCGGCGATGAGAGCCTTGGACGGCACGCAGCCATGGTTCAGGCAGTCGCCGCCCATCTTGCCGCGTTCGACGAGGACGACGGAAGTGCCGAAAGCCGCAGCGGCCGCGGCAAGGCTGAGGCCGCCCGATCCCGCGCCGATGATGCAGAGGTCGGGCGTCAGCACGCCGGTCTTGCGGCCGCGGCTCACGGACGGCCCGCCGGACCTGCCGCAGGCTGTGCCGCCGGGTCCGGCCGGATGACCCACTTCTTCAGGCCGAGGCCGGCCAGCGACAGCGCGGTCAGCCCGACGAGCGCGACGGTCAGCTGCCAGGTCATCAGGTCACTCAGCGACAGGCCGTCGACCTTGCCGGCGATCTTCAGCGCCCGCTCCAGGCCGCTGCCGAGGAAGGCATAGGTCATCGCCCCCGGAATGATGCCGAGGAGGGTGGCGAGGACGAAGGTCTTCAGCGGGATGTCGAACAGCGCCGGGCCGATGTTGAGGGCGGCGACCGGCAGCAGCGGCGTCAGGCGCAGCGCCAGGAGGTAGGTGAAGGCATCGCGGCGAAAACCCTCGGCAAAGCGCTGGACGCCAGTGCCCGCGCGGTTTCGCAGCACCGTCCCGAAAGCCGACCGCGCCGCGAGGAACAGGAGGGTTCCCCCGATCGTCGCGCCGAGGATGGCGATGAGGCCGCCGATCCACCAGCCGAACAGGAAGCCGGCGGCGACGGTGAGGATGACCGGGGCAGGGAAGATGAAGGCGATGGCGATGGTATAGAGAACCACCGATCCGGTCACCGCGAGGACGAAGTGCTTGGAGACGGCCGCCTTCAGCGCAGTCCGGCTGGCATAGAGCTGATCGAGCGACAGGTATTCCTTGACGCCGCAGGCATAGGCGAGCGCCAGTCCGGCGACGATAAGCGCGATGGGCGCATAGCGCCACCATGACTGAACCTGCATTGGTACTGTCTAACCCTTGCCGCCAGTCTCGCCTTCTAGGGGGGATAGGCGCCGGCGTCCATTGCCGCAGCCTACGCGTGGCCGCCATAGCGCGCTCTGCACGAGTTCGTGCGGGGAGGCACTGGTCGATGGACAGCGCGGCCTCGCTGAGCGCTCATGGCCGCAAACGACGACGACCGGGCGCAAGGCCCGGTCGCTCATGCCGATGAAGGTATGTCTCGTTCAGAGGCTCTTGGCGGCGCCCGCGGCCTTCTGGAAGGCTTCGCGGGCGGGCTTGGTCAGTTCCTGGGCCACCGACTGGACCAGCGCCTGCATTTCCTTGGTCTGGTCCGTCGCCGCCTCGATCTGACGGCGCACATAGCTGGTCTGCATCTCCACCACTTCGGCGAAGGATTTGGCGGCCATCATCTTCTCGAGATGGGCAAAGCCCATTTCGGCATTGCTGCGCATCGCCTCGATGGCCTTCTTCGACAAGGACAGCGAACTCTGATGCACGTTCTCCATCGTCGACTCCATCGTCTTCGTGGCGTCGTCGGCGGCAGTCTTCATCCGCGAATAGGCTTCCTTCGACTGCTCCATCGACTTCTGCGTCATGGTGCGAAACGTCTCGGTCATCTTCGACGGGTCCATGCCCATCATCGACTGCGCCTGGTTCATCATGTCCTGCGCGTTTTGCTGCGACGAATCTATCATTTGCTGCGCTCCCGCTTGTCTCCCGCACCTCAGCCCAGCGCTTCGGTGGTGGACCTTTCTCGTTTTCGACGGCGCTTCCGCCCGGGCGATGCCCGTCCTCCCGAAAGCGCCGGATCACTTAAGGCTCGGCCCTTTGGCCGTAGGCCCTAAGCTGCCTATTTGTTTAGCAGATCGCATTGTGCACTGCAACATATTCTGACGCCAGCGAGGGATCAGCTTAGAGCTTTAATTAACCCTTCTGCAAAGCCGTCGGGTGTGGGCGCCAAAGCTTCTGGATAAGCCTGCGCCCTGTGATTATTAATGAGACGTTAAGCCAGTGCTGGGGCGCCATGCCGCCAGCTCGCCACGGATCGGTTCGGAATGACCAGACTGCCAGGATCCTCGCCGCTCGCCATCATGACGCTGCGCGAAGTCCGTGACGCCGGCGCCGCCGGTGCGGGGCTCGTCGCCTTCGACCTCACGCTGGGCGAGGTGCTCTGGGCCAACGCCCCCGGCCGCGCGGCGCTCGGGCTGTCGGTCGGCGAGACCAGCCTGGACGCCACCGCGCTCATCGCGCGGCAGATCAAGGCGTCCGCCCGCTCGGTCGAGAGCTGGGGCGAGGCGCGCATTCTCGTCCGTTCGTCCGTCGGCCGCGCCTCCAAGGCCGTGGTCGCAACACTTCGGCGCATCGAGGCGGCCGACCTGGTGCTGCTGACCTTGCCCGACCTGCGGCCGGCGGTGAGTTCCGACGTCGCCTGGGCGGGGAGCCTTCTGGCCGACAGCCGGCTTGAGACTGCCGCCATCTATGATGCCGGGGGCGCCCTGGCCGCCACAACGGCGTTCCGCGCGACCGACAGCCTTGCAGAAGGCATCGCCTCCTTCATCGCGGCGGGGCAGGCGCTCGGCGAGGTCGACGATCCCGCGGCGCAGACGACGCTCGCTCTCGTCGGCGAAGGCCTGGTGCTGGTCCAGCAGGAGCCGCGGCCCGCCGCGCCGGCAGCGCCTGAAGAGCCGGCCGATCCTCTCGATTCGGAGGGGGAGCCAGCGCCGCGCAGCTATTTCTCGGTCAAGCGCCGCAAGCTCTCCAGCGACCGCGGTGGCCGGATGAGCATGAACGGCCTGCTCCAGCGCTGGCACACCCGCCAGACCGGTGCCGATCAGCCTGAGACCATCGAGGACCCTCTGCCGGAAGCGCCGGCTAGCGACGAAGCGCCGGACGCAAGTCCGGACGCCTCTCCCGATGCGCCGATGGCAGCGGAGCCGCAGGCCCGGGCGCCCGTCGATACGGCGGAACCGGTGGCACCCTCGCGTGCCGTCGACGGTTCCTTTGAGGCCTCACCGGCGCCGGTATTACCCGAGCAAAGCGTCGAGGCGACCATATCTTCGCCCGAGCCGGAGCTGCCGTTCGCGGCAGCCGACGCGGGTCTTCCTGTCGAAACTGAAGCAGATGAGAAGGCGTCCGCGACGGCCGAGCAGGTCGACGCGCCTGCCGATGCGGCGGATCTCCCTCACGAGCCGGAAACCGTCAAGCTTTTGGCCGACGAGAATGCAGTAACCGAGCCGCCTGTCGCTTCAGACGATGCGTCCGATACGGTCGCTGGCGAAGATTTCGCGATGGCGGCCTCCGTGGCCGACACAGTCCGTCTGGCCCGGGATGTGCCTCCGGCTACTGAGGCCCTGTCATCGGAAACCGAGCCGGCGGGCGACTGCTCGTCTGCCGAGCCGCAGGCGGCCGAGCCTATGGCGCTACAGCCCACGGCACCGCAGCCTGTGTCGTCGCGCGACGCGGTTCCGCCCTCGGCAGAGGCGAGCGATGCCGCGCCTCCCTTCCAGCCGCGCTTCGACATGGCGCCGGTGCGCTTCGTCTGGCAGATCGACCGTGAGGGCAAGTTCCGGACGTTGACGCCGGAATTCTCGGCGGCCGTCGGGCCGCAAGCGGCCGATGTTGGCGGCCGCAGTTTTCGCGAGGTCGCCACGGTTTTCGGTTTCGACGCGGATGGCGAGATCGCCCGGCTTCTCGACCGCCGCGATACCTGGTCCGGCCGCAGCATCCTCTGGCCGGTCGAAGGCAGCGATCGCAAGGTGCCGGTCGATCTTGCAGCCCTTCCGATCTATGCCCGCGACCGTAGTTTCGACGGTTTCCGCGGTTTCGGAATCGTCCGGATGAACGAGTCGGTCGAGGACCCCGAGGCCATCGGCATGATCCTCGGCGACCGTCCCGTCGCTGCCGAGGCCGGCGCTCCGCCCGTCACCGACGTCTCGCCGGAGGAGGCGGCCGAGCCTGTGCCGGGCGCTGTTCCTGAGACCGAGACGGCGACGGCGCAGAAGCCGCTGCTGAAGACGTTCGAGGCGGCATCTTTCGGGCGCCGGCCGGCCGCGCCAGTGGAGGAAGAGGCGACGTCCGAGGCGCTCGCGTCGAACCCTGATGCCGCCCCGACCGACGGCACGCCGAAGGTCATCCAGCTGGAAGAGCGCCGCCGCCCGCGCGAGGGGGCGCTGTCCGACGCCGAGGAGGCGGCCTTCCGCGCGATCGGCCTGAAGCTCGGCGAGCGCGCCGGGATGGTGCCGAAGACGGTCACCGACACGCTTAACCCCGCGCCGACCGATGCGCGCGCTCAGCATGTGGCGCCGAGCCTTCCGGTGCCCGCCGACGAGCCCGGTCGTCCGGCGGAAACAGCGGCCGAGCCTTCGCCGCTGCCGGCCGACGATGCGCAGCGCGCCACCGAAGCGGCTGAGGCCGATGCGGATGGAGCGGAGATCGAGATCCCTGCGTCGGGCGTGATACATGAACCAGCCGAGCGCGTTCCCGCTGAGGACGACCTCGCCGGCGGCACGGAGCAGCACGCCGCGGAAGAATCCGCACGGCCGGTTGTGGTGACGGTCTCGCCTTGGGCCTCCGCCCCGGCGGAGCTCTCCACTGAGCCCAACGACGCAGTGGGCGACGGGACCGCGAGCGCCGAGTCCACACCCGAAGAGGCGGAGACCGGCGAGGCGACGGCGCGCCCCGTGTTCTCGCCCGAGCCATCGGCTGAACTTGAAGACGCCGCTCTCGGCGTCGCCGACTTCGCGACTGCCGCACCCGAGGCGATCGCACCGGAAGAGGACGCTCCCGTTGCTGGGGACGCCGAGACCGTTGACGATCACGAGGAAGCCGTGGTCGACGAGGCCGCGGAACAGGCGGCGCTCGCCTTGGATCTCGAAGCCGTCTTCGCCTCGCTGCCGCTGCCGGTGCTGGCCGAGGCGCACGGCCGGCTGGTCTATGGCAATCGCGAGTTCCAGGATCTCAGCGGGTATGAAAGCATCGAAGCGCTGGAGGCGGCCGGTGGCCTGGAGGCCCTGTTCGCCGACCGCGGCGATCTCGGCCATGCCGGCGAACTGGCGATCCGAAGGTCCAGCGGGCAGGTGATCGACGTGCGCGTGCACATGCAGCGGGCGACCTTCGGGGGGCGCTCCAGCCTGCTGATGTCGTTCACGCCGTCGCCGCGGGATGCCGCCGCCGTGGCGCACTTGCCGGAGGTGCCGGAAGCCGCGCCGGAGACGGTCGATCTGCGCCAGCAGGTCGAGGAACTGCAGACGGTGTTGGATACCGCGACCGACGGCATCGTGCTGCTCGATCCCGCCGGCACGATCCGCGGCATGAACGGCTCGGCGCAGGCCCTGTTCGGCACGGGCGAGGGCGATCACAGCGGGCGGCATCTCTCCACCCTCTTTGCGCACGAGAGCCAGAAGGCGACGCTCGACTATCTCGACATGCTGCGCGACGACGGGCTCGCGGGCATCCTCAACGATGGCCGCGAGGTGATCGGGCGCGTCGCGCAAGGCGGCTTCATCCCGCTGTTCATCACCATCGGCCGGCTCTCGGGCGAGCGTGGCTGGTGCGTCGTCATCCGCGACATCGCCCACTGGAAGCGGATCGAGGAAGACCTCGTCAACGCCCGCCGGCAGGCCGAGGCGGCGAGCCTCCACAAGAGCCGCTTCCTCGCCAATATCAGCCACGAGCTGCGCACGCCGCTGAACGCCATCATCGGCTTTGCCGACGTCATGGCGTCGGAATGCTTCGGCCCGATCGGCAACGAGCGCTATCTGGAATATCTCGGCGACATCAAGCGCTCGGGCCACCACGTGCTCGACCTCGTCAACGATCTCCTCGACATCTCCAAGATCGAGGCCGGCAAGCTCGACCTCGCCTTCGAGGCGGTGTCGCTGAACGAGGTGGTGTCGGAGGTGGTGTCGCTGATGCAGCCGCAGGCCAACCGCGAGCGGGTGATCGTGCGCTCCAACCTGCCGTCCTCGGTGCCGCCGGTGGTCGCCGACCGCCGCACCATGCGCCAGATCGCGCTGAACCTCGTCGCTAACGCCATCCGCTTCACCCCGGCCGGCGGGCAGATCATCGCATCGACCACCTACACAGCCGATGGCGACGTGCTGCTGCGGTTCCGGGATTCCGGCATCGGCATGACCGAGCGCGAGATCGAGATCGCCCTGACGCCGTTCCAGCAGGTACATGCGCCGAGCGCCAACCGCGGCGAGGGGACAGGTCTCGGCCTGCCGCTGACGAAGGCAATGGTCGAGGCGAACCGCGCGCAGTTCGCGATCAGCTCCACCCCGAACGAGGGGACGCTGGTCGAGATCGCCTTTCCCTCGCAGCGCGTTCTCGCCGACTGAACCGGCGGAAATGATCGGGATGGCGGGCCGACGCGGGCCGCGCCTTCGGCGGGGTTCAGGTTCCGGAGGAGCCTGAACCGCGGCGGCGGCGGATGTCGGCGATCGCCTGCTTCACCGTCTGGATCTCGTCGTGCAGCGAGGCGACTTCCGGCGCGAGCGCCGCGTCGCGGCGCCGCTCATCCTCGATTTCAACATCCTTCGCCAGCGAGAGCGCGCGCACCCGGTCGCGCAGCGACAGGCGCTCGGCACTCGGCACGGGCCGGGCGGCCCGTTCCCCGGCGCTGGCGAGCGGCAGGTCGGCGACCGGCGCCGCGTCTTTCGTCAAGGGCGCGGACGCCGCTTGCAGTCTTTCGAGATTGGCCTGGAGGAGCGCCTCCTCGCGGGTCGGCTGGCGGATCGGCTGGGCGTCGAGGTCAAAGAGGCCGTCCGGCTGGGTCGCCGGGGCCGTGCCCATGGCGCGCAGGGCTGCCCGCGCCCGCCTCGCGGCATCGCTCAATCGGTCGTTCTCGGCGGCCTCGGCCTCCCACTGGCGGGCCATGGCTTCCTGCCGCGCGGCTTGCGCCGCCGCTTCCGCTACGGCGGCGGCGGAAGCGGCCTGCTCGCGCTGCCTTGCCGCTTCGGCCTCTGCCTGGAGCTCTCGCTCGCGCCGCATCGCTTCGGCCGCCTCTGCGGCCTTGACCGCTGCCGCTGCCGGCTCCGCGGGAGCGACGGGCGGCATGCGGATCTCGATACGATCCGGCGCTGCGCTGGGGGAGGGTGATGCGTTCGCCATCACCGCGGTGGGCGCTGCTGCCGCGCGAAGATCCTCGACCACGACGCGTGGCCTCCGGCTGCGGCGGCGATCGGCGAACACCGCCCGCAGCAGCCGGGCGATGGCGAAGAGCGTGGCGAGGCCGATGCCGGCGATGAAGCCGAGCATGCCGCCGGCCAGCACCATCGTCTTGCGCGACATGCCGGTGGTCTTCTGCGGCGGCGTCGCCTGCGAGATGACGCGGACGTTGGCGGTGTTGAGGCTCTCCTGCTCGCCGGTTTCACGGGCGCGCAGCAGGAAGGCCTCGTAGACGGCGCGGGAGGCGTCCACCTCGCGCTCGAGTTCGCGCAGCTTGACGAAGGAGCCGGAGGTCGTGACCTGCTTTTCCTTGAGGTCGGCGATCTGCGCGGTGAGGTCGCGCTCCGTCGTCTCGGCGCGGGCGAGTTCGGTCTGCGCCGCGGCGACGATGCGCGACAGCTCGGCGGCGATCGCCTGGCGCGAAGAGGACAGCGCACCCTCGCTGGCGATGCGCTGGGGATGGCGGGTGCCGAGCTTGGTGGCGAGGGCCGCGGCCTGCTGGCTGAGGTCGGAATAGGTCGTGCGCAGCCGCACCAGCACCTCGGAGCTGAGCTCCTCCGGCAGCGTGCCGCGCACCACGTCCTCGACGCTGGCGCTGCGCATGGACTCGGCCTTCACGCGCAGCGCGGTGATGTCGCCGCGCGCCTTGGCCAGCTGGTCGTTGATGCGGGTGATGTAGTCGTCGTCGACCAGCCGCCCGCCGACGCCGATCAGCGCGTTCTGGCTCTTGTAGTCCTCCACCGCCTGCTCGGCGTTCACCACGCTCTTGCGCAGTTCCGACAGGCGGGAGGTGATCGCGGTGGTCGCGCGGCGGGCGGTCTCGGACTGCACCCGTCCTTGCTCGTCGATGAAGACGCTGGCGACGAGATTGGCGATCTCGGCCGCCTTGTCCGGCGACTGGCTGTCGACCGACAGGTTGATGACGAAGCTCTTGGTCTCGCGGTCGACCGTCAGGGCATGCCGAAGCTGCGCCAGCGTCTCGTATTCAGGGTCCTCCGGGGCACCTTTGGCGCCGCCGAGAAGCGCCTGCAGCGCCGCCGAGACGAGCGCCCCGAAACCGGTGCCTGCCTGGCCGTTGAACTCTGGATCCTGCTCGAGCTTTGCCTGCTCGATGACCCGCGAGAGGACGTTGCTCGACATGATGACCGCCGTCTGGCTCTCGATCAAAGCGAGGGTCGCGTCGGAGGGCAGGCCGTTCGGGGTGATCTCGTTGGCGACGACCTTCAGGTCGCGCGGATCCATCAGGATCTGCGTCGTCGCGACATATTGCTTTGGCGTATTGGCGGCGACGATGACCGCCAGGGCCGCGCCGGCGACCGTTGCGCCGAGGATCAGGAATTTCGACTTCCACACCGACCGCGCGACGTAGACCGGGTCGATCAGCGATGTCGGGTTGGCGCGACGGCGGTCCTCACGCCCGAGCGGCGCCGTTGCGGGCGCCGGGTCTGGCCGGATGTCCGCAGCCTTCGTCGATGTTTCCTCGGACGTGAACATGGCACCAGTCGGAAAGAGCTCTTGAGGGAAAGTGAAGCAAGATGGAAAACAAAACGTTAACGCCTCAGAGTGACATTATTTCGTCAGCAAGCCAGTCTTTTTCGTATGAGATCGAACCATGGCTTCGGCCGGTAATCGGCGTCGAGTGGCAGGGGTCGGCAAGGCTTGCCGTCGCGGCGCGGCATCACCTCCTCGATCCAGCTGTAGCGGTCGGACATGCCCCATGAGATCACCGCGTCCGGACGACCCGCATCGAACACGCCGTCGAGGAGGTCGCCGACGATCCGCAGGGCCGCGGCATCCTGTTCTTCCGGCCCCCCGCGGATGTTCCAGTCGATGATGTCGAGCTCGGTGACGGCGAGCGACACGCCCATCGCCTTCAGCGACCGGCCGAAGGCCGCGACAGCGGGCACGTCGATCCTTTGGTCGGCATAGAGATGCCCCTGGATGCCGACGGCGTCGATGCGGATTCCGGCGTCCTGCAGCTGCCGCACGATCGACAGCGCGACCGCCCGTCGTAGGTCGTAGCGCGGACCTTCGAATTCGAGGTCGTAGTCGTTCAGCACCAGCCGCGCGCCCGGATCTGCCGCGGCCGCCGCCCGGAAGGCGACGGGGATGTGGCGCGGGCCCATCACCTTCAGCCAGTAGCTGTCGCGCAGCGGCGCGTCCTCCGTCGGTTCATGCGCGATCACCTCGTTGACGACGTCCCAGCTTTGCAGCCGGCCGCGGTAGCGCCGCATCACCGTGTCGATGTGCCGGACGAGCGCCGCCTCGGCCCCGCCGGGCGCGGTGATCGCCTCCAGCCAAGCGGGCACCACGTTCCACCAGACATGGGCGTGGCCGCGCGTCAGCCGGCCGTTCGAGGTCGCGAGGTCGACGATCCGGTCGGCCGGGGCGAAGTCGAACGTCTCGGCGCTCGGCCGCAGGAGGTCGGCGAGCTTCAGCTCGTTCATCGGCAGGATGAGGTCGCAATGGTCGAGGAAGGCTTTCGCATAGGCCGGGTCGCCGTCGAGCAGCTCGTTCTGGATCGCGGCGCCGAAAGGCACCGGGCGGCATGCGGCGCCCGCTCTGCCGGGCGCCAGGGGCAAGCCGAGCCCGAGGGCTGCGGCCCCCGCGACTAACGAACGCCGCGTTAAGCCCGGTCCGGCTATAGCTGCGTTGGCGCCGGGGTCGATCGTGGGCGTCCGCGCCTCGTTCCGGCGGCGGCGTCTGTCGGGAATGGCCATGTTTGCTCGGGGATTGGCGATGCTGGGGCTCTGGAAGACGAGGCTAAGGGCCAATCTCGGCCTTGTCACGGATTATGCGAACCTGATGGGCGGCTCGCTCGGCCGGCTGGTGCTGTCGCTCGCCTATTTCGTCTCGGTCGCCAACGGCCTGACCGTCGCCGATTTCGGACTGTTCGCCACCGCGTCGGCGACCGGCGTCGTCTTGTCGCGCATTGCCAGTTTCGGCTTCGTCTCGCCGCTCTACCGCGTCGCCACCGGGCGCCGCCGGCTGGTCGGCGCCTATACGGCCGGCTACCTCGCCGCGCTCGCCGCCTCCTTGCCGCTGGTCGCGCTGGCGGCGGCGGTCTTCTACGCCGCGTTCTTCGCCGGGCAGATGAGCGTCGCCGCCTTCGCCGCCGTGGTGGCGGCCGAGGTGGTCTTCTGGCGCTCGCTGGAGGTGGTCTGCATCGTCAACAACGGCCTCGGCCGCTTCGGCCGCGCCGCCATCCTCGTCATCCTGGGGTCGGCGATCCGGGCGGTCGGGGCGGTCGGCTTCGCCAGCCTGTCGGACGGCTCGCTGATCGCCTGGGCGCTGACCTACATGGCGGCCAATGCGCTGGCGCTCGCCATGGCGGTGCTGTTCTTCTACCCCCGCATCCGCTTGCGCTGGACGCCGCGCCTCTATCTCGCCCGCTGGCGCGACAGCGTTTCCGTCGCGGGCGCCGAGATCATCTTCTATCTCCAGTCCGAGCTCGACAAGCTGCTGGTCCTGTCGATCGGCGGCCCCGCCATTGCCGGCATCTATGCCATCCTGATGCGGCTGGTCGACCTCACCGCCCTGCCGATCCGCTCGTTCAACACGATGGTGGTGCAGAAGCTGATGAAGACGCCGAAATGGCTGGCCTCCTGGCGGGTGCGGATCTCGATCGAGGCCGGCATTGCCGCGGTGTCGATCGCCGGGCTCGCCTTCCTCGGCGGTTTCCTGCATTTCTTCCCGACTGCCCTCGGCCGCAACGTCGCAGACGCCGCGCCGCTGGTGCTGGTGGCGCTGCTGGTGCCGGCCTTCCGCAATCTCGTGGAGTACCAGAGCGAGCTGCTCTATGCCCGCGGCATGACCACGATCCGGGTGCTGGTGCTGGCCCTCGTCGGGCTCATCAAAGCCGGGCTGCTGGTTCTGTTGCTGGCCGATGCCGATGCTGGCGAAACCAGCTGGATCGCCGGGCTGAACGGGCTCTTCCTGGTGCTCTGGCTGGTTTCGGGCGCGGCGACCTATTTCGCCTTCGACCGCAAGCCGCGGCAGAGGCCGCAGCCGGATGGCGTCACGCCAGTCCGGCAGCCCGCCGGATGAGCGCGGTGTCGGTGCCGGTGAACGACTGGATGCCGATCGCCACCTGCTCTTGCGCCATCTCGGCGGCAAAATCCTGCAGTTCGTCCCCGTTCATCGCCGCGCCGCTCCAGTAGGTGCGGCAGAGACGACGCTCGGACGCGAAATGCCGCGCCGGCTTCTTCTCGACCTCGTCGACGAAGCGGCCGTAGATCGTGCATTCCGAGAGCTGCCGGCTGGCGGCAAGGCAGCTCATCGCCGACCGGCGCCCGACCGCCTCGATCCGCGCCATCATCTCGCGGGCGGTATCGGTGCGCCAGGCGATGAGGGTCGCGATATAGCCGGGATCGGTGACCTCCGGCTCGGCGATGCCGAGCAGCGTCCCGGCGCGGCGCGACCAGCCGATGTGATGGTCCATCAGTCCGGGCAGAACCGTCCGCAGCGCATCGGCGATCCGGTAGAACTCGACCGCCCCGTCTTGCTGGAAGCTGCCGACGTCGAACGGCTTCACGAAGACCACGTCGGAATCGCAGGACACCATCACCGTCTCCGGCATCAGGGCGGCGATCGCCAGGCGCCGGAGCTGCTGCACATGCCAGCCGCGGAGGGGCGGCCCCTTCGGCGACAGCCAGACGCGCCGTTTCCCGAGGCTTAAGGGATCGGGAAACGGCCGCAGCCAGAACGGCAGCAGATCGCGCTCCGAGATGATCTCGCGCCTCGGGCCGGCGAGCGGCTGGAACAGCGCGACGTCGGCGGCCTCGACGAGGATCAGGTGGCGGGTCTGCCCGGTGACGCGGGCGTCGATGCTCTCGCACAAGAGGCGGCACCGCTCGAAGTCGCCGCGATAGCTGGCGGTGACGATCGCCGTCGGCAGCTGAGCGTTGCGGGGCTCGGCAGGAATCAACGCGGCCGCCTGCCCACCGAGCGGCGCCATTCCATCAGGATGCGCAGCATGAAGCGCGGGTTGCCGAGGAGATAGCGGCGCCACAGCCGCCGTGGCTCGATCATCAGCCGGTACGCCCATTCCAGCCGCAGCCGGCGTATGGTCGACGGGGCGCGCGGGACCTTGCCGGCCATGAAGTCGAGCAGGGCGCCAACGGCGATCGACATGGTCGCATGATCCGCGTCGAGGTGCCTTGCGATGAACAGTTCCTGGCGCGGCATGCCGAGCGCCACCAGGACGATGTCGGCGCGCGCCGCCCGCAACCGGCCGAGGATCTTCTCGGTCTCGGGCCCTTCGGCGAAGAAGCCGTGGCCGATCGGCAGGAAGACATGCTGCGGATGGTCGAGGGTCAGCGCATCGGCCGCCCGCTCGACGATCCCGTCCGACGCTCCGATCAGCGCGATCCGCATCGGGCGCGTCAGCGTCGACAGCAGGAAGGGCACGAAGTCGGTGCCGTTGAGGTTGTCGGGAAAGCTCTCGCCGAACAGCAGCTGCGCGCCGAGATCGATGCCGAGGCCGTCGGGCAGCAGCACGAAGTCGCTGAGGGCGGCGCGGAATTCCGGCTTGCCGGCGGCGAGGTTGACGCAATGGGCGTTGACGAAGCCGACCGGCGTGTAGACGCCGTTCTCCAGCCGCTCGCGCAGCATCTCGGCGGCCAGCCCCGCCGGGGCGGCGAGGATGTCGAGGCCGCAGATGCGCCGGTGCTCGGGCGCGGGCTTGCTCTCGCCGGCCGAGAGCGGCGGGGTGATGATGGCGCCGGCGAAAATCATCCGCGTGCTACTCCGCGCGGCGGCAGGACAGGGTTGGCCCTGCCGGCGGCGGCGCCTGTTTCCGTCGGACGGGCCGGATGGGCCAGCGCGAAGGCAAGGTTGGAAAGGCCGGCTTGCACGCCGGCCGAGAGCGCCTGGCGCTGGGCCAGCATGAAGCCGAAACCGCTGCAGCGCTGGACGGCGCCCTGGCGCTCGCCAGCGACGCTCTCGCACAGGGCCGCGGCGAAGCCTGCCGCATCGTCGGCGACGCGGACGTTCTCCGGCAGCCGGTCGACGCCGCGCAGCGCCGCGGTCGTCGCCACCGCCGGCAATCCTTCCTCGAAGGTCTCGATCGTCTTCAGCTGCACCCCGGTGCCGCCCTTCGTGGCGAGCGCGATCACGCGGGAGGCGCGCACGAAGGCCTGCGCGTCGTCGACCCGGCCGGCAAAGCGCACATTGCTGGGGGCGGCGGGCGGCTTGCCGTCGAAGCGGCCCGCAATCACGATCGACAGCGTCGAGGGCAGGAGCGGCACCACTTCCTCGATGAACCAGTCGAGGCCGGCGCGGTTGGGGGCCCAGCTCCAGGTGCCGATCAGCCCGATGTCCTGGCTGCGCCGGCCGTCGTCCGGCAGGAGCGCGCGGCCGATGCTCAGCGCCAGCGGGTGGCAGCGTGGATCGCCGCCGAGACCGAGCGCCGTTCCGTCGTCGGCACTCAGCGTGTGCACGACCGCGGCGGCGGCGCAGACCGCCTGCTCCGCGCGGCCGAGAAGCCGTGCCTCGCGCCGGTACAACAACCGCGCGCCGAGCGAGCGCGCCGTCCTGGCATTCTCGGCGGCGGAGCGGTGCTCGACATTGTGGGCGATGAAGACCGAGGGCTTGTCGCTGATGAGAAACGGATAGGCCGCCGGCATCTGGATCGAGTTGAGGACGTAGCCGTCGATCGGGCCGGCCTTGGCGATGGCGGCCCTCAGCCGCTCCTCGGAGAGAACCGCAAGCTTGGCGGCCGAGATAGGCAGGCCGCGGACGACGGCGCGGGTCAGCCAGGCCAGCTTCTGCCGGCGGCCGACAGCGGCGTTTTCGATCGCCATCTCGCCGAGGTCGAGCTCGCCCTCCTGCGCCGGCGCGGCGCCCGGACGACGGAAACCGGCGAAGGAAAGCCGCACGCCCTGACGGGTATATTCCTCGATGATGGCCTGATTGGCGATCTCGAAACCGGACGCGGGCGCGCTGGTCGGCAGGAGGGAGGTGATGAACAGGAGATGCATTGGGTCGACCATGGCGGTGCAATCGCATCCTAGCATGGCGGCAACGCCTTGAGATTGTGCTAACGCCCTGCGCCAAGCTCATTGCCGCCTAAATTAGTCGGGATCACGGCACGACGCTTCAGCGCATCTTCACTAATCTATCGTCTGCTCCTCTCATCCGCCCGAGGCATGGGCACGGACCGGGACGGTGCATGCGCCAATCCATCACCATCGAAGTGCGCTCGCCCCACTTGAGCGAGGCCGCCGCTCAGACGACGGTGGTCGTAACCTTGCCGACTTTCCGCCGGCCCGATCATCTCCTGAAGACGCTCGCCTCGCTGACGGCCCAGCAGACGACGCGGCGCTTTGCCGTCATCGTCATGGAGAACGACGCCGAGGCGAGAGCGGGCCTTGCCGCGGCCGGGAAAATGTTTTCCGCGGGCGCGGTGACCGGTCTGGTGCTGGTCGCGCACGAGCGCGGCAACTGCTCGGCCTACAATGCCGGCTGGCAGACGGCGCTCACCGAATTTCCCGCCCTCGAGCATCTCCTTGTCATCGACGACGACGAATGCGCCGGTGCGGACTGGATCGAGCGTCTCTGCCAGGCGGCAGAGGCGATCGGCGCCGATATGGTCGGCGGCCCGCAGCGGCCGGTGTTCGAGCCGGGCGCAGCGCTCGGCTATGCCCGCCATCCCGTCTTCACGCCGCACTATGCCGCGACCGGGCCGGTGCCGATCCTCTACTCCTCCGGTAACGTGCTGATCCGGCGCGCCGTGCTGGAGGCGATGGGTGCGCCCTTCCTCGACACTGCCTTCAATTTCATCGGCGGCGGCGACAGCGATTTCTATGCCCGCGCCCGCCGGCGGGGCTTTCGCTTCGGCTGGTGCGAGGAGGCGCCGGTGTTCGAGACGACGCCGGCCCGGCGCACCGAGTTCGGCTGGATCCAGGCGCGTAGCCTGCGCAATGGCGCGATCTCGGCGATCATCGAGCGCCGGGCCGACCCCGGCGCGGCCGGCACCCGGCGGCGTGTGGCCAAGAGCCTGGCGCTGTTGGCAGCCTCGCCGTTCAGGGCTATCAGACAGGGATGGAAGGCACGGTCCGCCGCCATCGGTCTCTATCCCGTCCAGGTCGCCATCGGCCGGTTCCAGGCCGAGTTCGGGAGGGTGAATGAGCAGTACCGCCGCCCCGAACAGAACTGAACCGTCGCTGGAGCAGCAGACCGTCGAGGCCGTCCGCACGATGCTGGGGGCGGCCGTCTTCGTCGTTCTCCTGGTCTCGTTCACGCCGTTCAACGTGCAGAGCGCGGCGACCGCCGACAGCGGCAATGTGATCAACCAGATCGGCTATGGCAGCCTCGGGCTGCTGGCGCTGTTCGGCCACCTGATGTTCACCGATCGCCGCGTGGCGCTGTCGCTGCTGCGACCGACCTGGCTGCTGATGGCGGCCTGGCTCGTCTTCTCCATCACCCAGTCCAACTGGCCGGATGCAGCCTTTCGCGCCGTGCTGTTCTCGCTCTTCGCCATGGTCGCGGCGACGGGCGTCGTCTGCCTGCCGACGACCGCGCGCGGGTTTCGCGTGGTGCTGATCGCCGGCGCGCTGGCGGTGCTCGGCCTGTCCTATGCCGGTCTCGTCGTCCTGCCGGATATCGCCATTCACACGGCAAGCGGCGACGAGCCGGAGCATGCCGACCTCTGGCGCGGCATCTACAGCCACAAGAATGTCGCAGGTCCCGTCATGGCCGCGCTGTTCTTCGTCGGCCTCTACCTCCTGCGCAGCGGCGAGCGCTGGTTCGGCTGGGTCATCACCCTCCTTGCCGCCCTCTTCGTCTACAAGACCGGCTCGAAGACCTCCGCCGCGCTGGTGCCGCTCGTCGCCTGCCTGATCGTCGGTGCGCGGATTTTTGGCGGGCGGGTGCTGCCGGTGGCGATCCTCGGCTTCGTCGCCGCGCTAATGGCGCTGATGACGCTCGGCGCTGCGGTGTCGCCGACGCTCGATGGCCTGCTGCAGGCCGTGCTGCCGGGCACCACCTTCACCGGCCGCATGGATCTCTGGCGGTTCGCCGTCGACACCATGGCACCGCGGCAATGGACCGGCTGGGGCTTTGAATCCTTCTGGCTGACCTCCAACGTCCTCGGCGCCGAGACGCCGTTCGAGCTGTCCTGGGATCCGCGCGGCATCGTCCACTCGCACAACGGCTATCTCGACATCGCCATCGCCATGGGCTGGCCCGCATTGGCGCTGGCGGCGGTCATGCTCATTCTGCTGCCGTTCGCCGACTATGTCCGCTGCCGGGCCGGCACCGAGAACGAGATGCTGGCCGATCTCTTCCTGATGGTGCTCGCCTTCATGCTGCTGAACTCCTTCCTCGAGAGCTATCTGTTCAAGCGCGCCGACCCGTCCTGGATGCTCGCCTGGATCTCCGTCGTCGGCCTGCGGCTGCTGTCACGCTTCCGCATCGCGCCGTGAAACGGTGGCGACGGGCCGAAATCCGTGCGAATGGCTGGGCGCGGCCGGGGTGCGGCCTATTTCCAGCGCGTCAGTTGCATAGCCAAACCGGAAGGCCCTTTCATGGACAGCCTGCGTCTCGATGCCGTCGATGCGGACGACCTCGCCATCCTGTCCGCCCATTGCCAGGACAGCGTGGTGCGCCTCGAGGACTGCAGCTATTCGGCGCGGACAGGCACCTTCGACCTCCTGATGAACCGCTTCGTCTGGGAGAAGACCGAGGCCCGCGCCCGCTTCAGCCTGTTTCGCCGCCGCGACTACGAGCGGCGGCGTGCCGGCCTGCACTTCACCCGTGTCCGCGGCGTGCAGCGGATCGGCTTCGATCCCGCCGTCGGCGAGCAGGTGCTGTCGCTGCTGACGATGCGTTTCGAGCCGGGCGAATTGCCCTCGGGCCGGATCGAGCTTGTCTTTGCCGGCGGGTCCGCGATAAGGCTCGACGTCGAATGCGTCGAGGCGCGTCTGACGGATCTTGGCGCCGCCTGGTCCACCACCGCGCGCCCCGATCATGATCAGCCCGACGACCGCTAGAAGCCGGCACACGCCGGTTCGGCGGCCGGGCGCGGGGAGATAAGCCATTGCCGGTCAGGCTGACCACAAGCGCCGCTGATTTCGAAGCCGGCTTCGCTGCGCTACTGGGCGCCAAGCGCGAGGTCTCGGCCGATGTCGACGCCGTCGTTCGCACCATCGTCGGTGATGTCCGCGAGAATGGCGACGCGGCCCTCATCACGCTGACGGCGCGCTTCGACGGGCTGGAGCTGACGCCCGAAACGATCCGCATCGGTGCGGACGAGGTCGAGGATGCCTATCGCCGCACCGACGCGGTGACGCTCGAAGCGCTCGAGCTGGCACACTCCCGCATTACCAGCCACCACGCGCGCCAGATGCCGAAGGACGATGTCTATACCGATGCGATCGGCGTCGAGCTCGGCAGCCGCTGGACGGCGGTAGAATCGGTCGGGCTCTACGTGCCGGGGGGCGCTGCGAGCTATCCGTCCTCGGTGCTGATGAACGCCATTCCGGCCAAGGTCGCGGGCGTCGAGCGCATCGCGATGGTGGTGCCGGCGCAGAAGGGCACGCTCAATCCTCTGGTGCTGGCGGCCGCGCGCATCGCCGGCGTCGACGAGATCTACCGCGTCGGCGGGGCGCAGGCTGTGGCCGCGCTCGCCTATGGTACCGAAACCATTCGCCCGGTCGCCAAGATCGTCGGCCCCGGCAATGCCTACGTCGCCGCCGCCAAGCGCCAGGTCTTCGGCATGGTCGGCATCGACATGATCGCCGGTCCCTCGGAAGTCCTCGTTATCGCCGACGGCAGCAACGACCCCGCCTGGATCGCCGCCGATCTTCTGGCGCAGGCCGAGCACGACGCCGCCGCGCAGTCGATTCTGATCACCGACGACGCGGCCTTCGCTGATGCGGTGGCCGCGGCCGTCGAGCTGCAGCTGACCCGGCTGTCCCGCCAGGAGACGGCCGCCGCCAGCTGGCGCGATTTCGGCGCGATCATCCTCGTGAGCGATCTCTCCGAAGCCCCGCCACTGGCCGACCGGATCGCGGCCGAGCATCTGGAGCTTGCCGTCGACGATCCCGACGCGCTGTTTGCGAAGATCCGCAATGCCGGCGCGGTGTTTCTCGGCCGCCATACGCCGGAGGTCATCGGCGACTATGTCGGCGGCTCCAACCACGTCCTGCCGACTGCGCGCTCGGCGCGCTTCTCCTCGGGGCTCTCGGTGCTCGACTTCGTCAAACGGACCTCGACCCTGAAGCTCGGGCCGGACCAGCTGCGCCAGCTTGGCCCTGCGGCGATCGAACTGGCGCGCGTCGAGGGGCTCGACGCGCACGGACGGTCCGTCGCTATCCGCCTGAACCTCTAGGCGATCCGATGGCAAACACTCCCTCCGGCTCCCGGCTGATCGCCATCGACCTCGACGCCACCATCGGCCGCGCGACGCCCGACATCGAGCACGAGCGGGCGGTGGCGATCTTCGACTTGATCGAGGAGAACGACTTTCAGCCGGTGGGCCTTGCGCCCGGGCAATTCCGGCTGAAGCTCTCGCTGGTCGACAAGCGGCTGGTTTTCGACATCCGCGACGAGACCGAAGAGGCCGTCGTCACTCACATCCTGTCGCTGACGCCGCTGAAGCGGATCATCCGCGACTATTTCCTGATCTGCGACAGCTACTACCAGGCGATCCGCTCGGCGACGCCCTCGCAGATCGAGGCGATCGACATGGGGCGACGCGGCATCCACAATGACGGATCGCAGGTCCTGCGCGAGCGGCTGGCGGGTAAGATCGAGGTCGACCTCGATACCGCGCGGCGCCTGTTCACGCTGATCTGCGTGCTGCACTGGCGGAACTGAGGCGATGGCGAGCGACGTGACGCCCGACGGCAAGGCAGCGCGGCGGATCGCCTCGGTGCTGTTCGTCTGCGGCATGAACGCCATCCGCTCGCCGATGGCGGAAGCCTTGGCCCGCTCGCTGCTGCCGCCTACGACCTACGTCGTCTCCGCCGGCATCCGCGGCGGCGAGCGCGACCCGTTCGTCGACGTCGTGCTGGCCGAGAAGGGCCTCGGCCTCGGCACCCGCAAGCCGCAGGGGCTGGAGGAACTCGCCGACGGCTATTTCGACCTGATCGTCACCATGGCGCCGGAAGCCCACCACACCGTGCTCGACAGCACCGGCTCGCAGGCGGTCGATGTCGAGTTCTGGCCGATGCCGGATCCGTCCGTGGTCACCGGCAGCCGCCAGCAGATTCTCGATGCCTATCGCGACGTGCGCGAGCGGATCGAGGCGCGCATCCGCCAGCGCATGCTGGCCGAAGGCTGAATCCAGCCCTCCAGCTGTTCAGTGCGCTTCGACCTTCACGCCGGCGTTCGGCTTCTTGATGAAGACCGACAGTACGACGAGGCACGAGAACAGCAGCGTCAGCGTCAGGAAGACGTCGCCGAACGACATCACCATGGCCTCGCGCCGGACGATGCTCGACATCTGGCTGAGCGCCGTCATGTCGCCGTCGAGCCCGCGGGCGTTCATCGACGCGGCCATGTCGCTCATCCGGTCCTCGACGATACCGCGGCCCCAGCGCACCGATTCCGCCAGCCGCTCGTAGTGCAGCGTCTCGCGGTCGGTCAGGAGGGTGTTGATGATGGCGAGGCCCACCGCGCCGCCAAGGTTGCGCGTCAAGTTGTAGAGGCCTGAGCCGCCTTTCATCTTGGCGGGCGCGAGCGTTCCAAGCGCGATGTTGTTGATCGGGATCATCGCCATCATCAGGCCGACACCGCGCAGGATCTGCGGGATGAACAGCTCCCAGAAATCCCAGTCATGCGTCAGGCCCGACATCAGCCAGGTGCCGAGCGCGAAGGACGAGAAACCCATCGCCATCATCACCCGCGGGTCCATCTTGCCCGACAGGAAGCCGGACACCGGCGCCATGACGAACATCGCAAGGCCCGAGATGAACATCGTCTGGCCGATCATCAGCGAATCATAGTCGCGGATCCGGGCGAGATAGACGGGGTAGAGATAGGTCAGGCCGTAGAGGCCAATGCCCATCACAAAGGAGAACAGCGAGCCGAAGGCGAAGTTGCGGTTGGCGAAGGCCGAGAGGTCGACGATCGGCTCCTTGGCGGTGAAGGCGCGGTAGAGGAAGAGCACCCCCCCGAGCGTCGCGACGACGGCGAAGATGGAGATGCTGGTATCCTCGAACCAGTCGTTCAGCGGGCCTTCCTCCAGCACGTATTCCAGCGAGCCGAGGAAGGCCGCCATGCCGACGAGGCCGAACCAGTCGAACTTCTTGAACAGGCCGAGGTCCGGCTTGTCGAAGTCGACAAGATACCAAGTCGAGATGGCGACGATGATGCCGGGCGGCACGTTGACCAGGAACAGCCAGTGCCAGGAGAAGGCGTGGCTGAGATAGCCGCCGACGGTCGGGCCGATGGTCGGGGCGAGCGTCGCGACGAGGCCGATCATCGGCGAGACGATGTTGCGCTTGGAAGGCGGGAAGACGGTGAAGGCAGCGGCGAAGACGCTCGGGATCATGCCGCCGCCGATAAAGCCTTGGATGGCGCGGTAGACGATCATCTGGTCGATGTTGGTGGCGGTCGCGCAGAGCGCCGACGCGGCGGTGAACCCGGCCGCCGAACAAGCGAACAGCACCCGCGTCGACAGCATCCGGCCGAGGAAGCCGGACAGCGGGATCATGATGACCTCGGCGATGAGGTAGGCGGTCTGGACCCAGGGGATCTCGTCCGAGGAGGCGGAGAGGCCGGCCTGGATCTCCGACAGCGAGGCCGAGACGATCTGGATGTCGAGGATCGCCATGAACATGCCGAAGACCATCGCGATGAAGGCGATCATCTTGCGCGTCGAGATCGTCTCCTCTGCGGCGGGCTTCGGCGCGCTGGCAGGAAGGGCGGAGGCGGTGGTGCTGGACATGGCGCGGAGCCTTGGGCCGGATGGGGGATCTGGGCCGGCCGAGGTCGGTCGATGAGCGGTTTCTTGCAGGTAGCGGCGCCCCGCCGAAACGAAGGTTCAGGCGAGGCGCCGGCTGCTAGTTTGCGGTCGTCGCCACATCTGCCGTGCGCTCGGCCGGGCCGGCAGCTGCAGTGTCGGTCTTCGGCCCGGTGCGAATGTCGACCGAGACCACCGCCGACAGGCCGGGGCGGAACACGCCGGCGAACTCGGACTCGTGGTCTATGGCGATCCGCACCGGCACGCGCTGCACCACCTTGGTGAAGTTGCCCGTGGCGTTGTCGGAGGGCAGCAGCGAGAACACCGAGCCGGACGCCGGCGACAGGCTGTCGATCGTGCCCTCGAACTTACGGCCGGACACGGCGTCGAGCTCGATCTCGACCTTCTGGCCAGGCCGGAGATCGCGCAGCTGCGTCTCCTTGAAGTTCGCGTCGATGTAGGTCCGGTCGAGCGGGACGATGGCGGCCAGGCGACGGCCGGCCGAGACGAGGTCGCCCGGCTGGACCGCGAGGTTGCCGACGATGCCGTCATACGGCGCGCGGATGGTGGTGAAGGTCAGATCGCGCGCCGCCTGGTCGCGGGCGATCTCCAACTCGCGCACGGTCCGCTCGGCCTCCTTACGCTGGGCATCGAGCACCGCGACGTTGGCCTTGGCGGCTGTGATCGAAGCATCGGCGCCGGCAACCTTCGCGGCCGAGGAATCGCGCGTGCTCTGTGCCGTGTCCTTGCCGGCTTTCGTTCCAGCACCGCTGGTGACGAGGTTGCTCGCGCGCGAGAGGTCGAGCTCGGCCTTTGCGAGGTCGACGGAGGTCGCGTTCCGCGACGCCTCGGCTTCGCCGATTTGGGCTTCCGCGGCGTCGCGCTGCGAAGCAATCCGGTCGATGGCGGCGCGCTGGGTGGCGATCTTCGCCTCCGCCGTCTCCAGCGCCAGCGCAAAGTCGCCGTCGTCGATGACCACCAGCGGCGCGCCGGCGCGCACGATGTCGTTCTCCTTCACCGGCACGGTCTGGACGTAGCCGGTGATCTTCGGCGAGACGATCGACATGTCGGCGCCGAGATAGGCGTCGTCGGTCGAGACCATGAACCGCCCCGTCGTCCAGTAGTAATGGCCGTAATAGCTGCCGCCACCAAGGGCGGCGAGGAAGACCAGGGAGAGGACGAGCTTCTTCTTCCAGGCGCGCTTCGGCTTCTGCGGCTCTGCCGCCGCGGCCGGCGAGGCGACAGACGTCTCGGTCTTGGCCTCTTGCTTCGGCGTCTCGACCGGCGCGTCGCGCAGCGTCGCCGGCGCCTGCGGCGCGGTCTTCGCGGCAGCCGTATTGGAGCCGGTGGTGCTATCGGCGACGTCGCCGGAAGGGCCCTGTTGCTTGTCCACTATGTCGAGCACTGGTAACTTCCTTCAATCGAACCGAACCGTTCAGTTCGATGTTGACGTAGCGGCCTTCATCACCCATTTCAAGATAGCCGGCGGAATTTCACGCCGTATTAAAATAGGTTCGGCAAACTGTGACGATTCGGCATCTTTCGACGTGCGACCAAACCGCCGCTTCTCGCAGAGCGATCGCACCAGGCCGCGGCGGCAGGCGATGAGCGAGGTTGCCGTCCGTTCAGCCGCCGGCGAGGATCCGCTGAAGCGCGGGCAGATCCTCGAGGGCGCGCGCCAGGTGTTCAGTTCGCTCGGCTTCGATGCCGCCAGTATGAACGACGTCACCCGGGCGGCCGGCGTCTCCAAGTCGACGCTCTACGTCTATTTCCGCAGCAAGGAAGAACTGTTCACGGCTCTGATCGCCGAGACGCGGGACGCCTATTTCGCGCGGATCGAGAAGATCTTCACCGATCCGACCCACCCGGCCGAAACGCTGCGCACCTATGGCGAAGCGCTGACCACCATGCTGACCACGGCGAAGATCATGCGGGTCAACCGCACGGTGATCGCCGTCGCCAGCCGCATGCCGGAGATCGGCATCGAGTTCTTCGCTAAGGGCCCCCAGCGGGCCATCGCTTTGCTGTCGTCCTACCTCTCGTCCGCCACCGCGGCGGGGCATCTGAAGGTCCCCGATCCGGTGATGGCGGCGCACCAGTTCAACGAACTGGCGATGGCGGGGCTGTTCCGCTGCCGCCTCTTTAACCAGAGCATTCCCGAGCCGACCGCCGACGAGATTGCCCGGACGGTCGATGCGGCCGTCTCGCTGTTCATGGCGGGCTACGGCGTCGCGGGTGTGAGCGGAGAGCCCCAGGCTGGCAAGGGCGCCTAGCGCTCTTCGGTGGCGAACGAGGTGATCGTCTGCTGCAGTTCGGTAAGGCCAAGGTTCTTTTCCGAGGATGTCGCGATCAGCACGGGAAACGCCGCCGGTCGCTTGGCGATCAGCTTCAGCGTCGCTTCGATCAGTTTCGGCACGCCCTCCGGCTTGATCTTGTCGGTCTTGGTCAGGACGATCTGGTAGGAGACCGCGGCCTTGTCCAAGAGCGCCAGCACGTCGGCGTCGTTCGCCTTGATGCCATGACGCGAATCGATCAGCACGAACACGCGCTTCAGCGTGGCGCGCCCGCGCAAATAGTCGAAGACCAGCCGCGTCCAGGCGTCGACCTGTTCCTTCGGCGCCTCGGCATAGCCGTAGCCGGGCATGTCGACGAGGGCGATCGGCGGCAGGTCGCCGTTCTCGCCGGTATGGCCGCCCGGCACGAAATAGTTCAGCTCCTGCGTCCGACCCGGCGTGTTCGACGTACGGGCGAGGCCCTTCTGTCCGACCAGCGCATTGATCAGCGACGACTTGCCGACGTTCGAGCGGCCGGCAAAGGCGACCTCCGGCGGGCCTTCCGGCGGCAGGAACTTCATCGCCGGCACGCCGCGGATGAACACCCAGGGCCGGGCGAAGAACAGCCGGTGGTCGCCGCCCGCGGCCGGGCCTTCGTTTTTGATGAAGTCGCTCATGAGGGCCGTCTCCAGCTGGATTTTTGGTGCCACGCCGGGCGGCAAGGATGGGGCAGGCACGGGGAGGGCGTCTCCCTTCATAGCGTTTCGACGCCAGCCTGAAAACGCGAAGAGCCGGAGGCAGGACCTCCGGCTCTTCGATGTCGCCTGAACCGCTGGCTCAGGCTTCTTTCTTGTTCCGCTTGAACACGTCGCGGATGTTGTCGAACAGCTCGATCTTGGTGCCGTTGCGCTTCATGATCACCGACTGCTGGATGATCGAAAGCGTGTTGTTCCAGGTCCAGTAGATCACGAGGCCGGCCGGGAAGGTCGCCAGCATGAAGGTGAAGATCACCGGCATCCAGGTGAAGATCATCTTCTGCGTCGGGTCCGGCGGCGTCGGGTTCAGCTTCATCTGGACGAACATCGTGATGCCCATCAGAAGCGGCCAGACGCCGATCAGCAGCGCATGCGGCGGCGACCAGGGGATCAGGCCGAACAGGTTGAAGAGGCTGGTCGGATCGGGCGCGGCGAGATCCTGGATCCAGCCGAAGAACGGCGCATGCCGCATCTCGATGGTGACGTAGAGCACCTTGTAGAGCGCGAAGAAGACCGGGATCTGCACCAGAACCGGCCAGCAGCCGGCGGCCGGATTGATCTTTTCGGTCTTGTAGATCTCCATCATCGCCTGTTGCTGCTTCATCTTGTCGTCGGCGTATTTCTCACGCAGCTCGACAATCTTCGGCTGGATGTTCTTCATCTTCGCCATCGACTTGTACGACTTCGAGGCGAGCGGGAAGAAGATCAGCTTGAGGCCAACGGTGACGATCAGGATGGCCGCACCGAAATTGCCGGTGAAGTTGAACAGCCAGTCGATGACGTGGAACAGCGGGCGGGTGATGAAGAAGAACCAGCCCCAGTCGATCAGCTGGCCGAACTTCTGGACGCCGGCCTCTTTCTCGTAGCCGTCGATGACGTCGACGACCTTGGGGCCGGCGAAGGTGCGCGAGACCACCTTGGCGGTGGCGCCGGGCGCGACGGTGACGGGGTCGCTGAGATAGGAGCTGTGGTACTGAGGGCGGCCGGAGGACTGGTACAGGAACTCCGAGGAGAACGGCCGGCCGGTCTCCGGGATCAGCGCGGTCGCCCAGTACTTGTCGGTGACGCCGAGCCAGCCGCTGGAGGCCTTGGCGGGCTGCACGCGGCCTTCGCTCTCGATCTTCGAGAAGGTGGTCTCCGTCACGCCCTCGTCGCCGAAGACGCCGAGGAGGCCCTCGAACACGACCCAAGCCGAGGCGACCTGCGGCTTGGTGAAGCGCACGACGCGGCCATAGGGCGAGACCGAGACCGGCGTGGTGCCGGCGTTCTCGACCGTGTCGGTCATGGTGAACATGTAGTCGCCGTCGAGGGCGATCTCGCGGCGGAAGGTGACGGCCTTCTCGTTGGTATAGGTCAACACCACCGGGGCGGTGTGCGTCAGGGTCTGGTTGCCCTCGGCAGTCCACACCGTCTGCGGGCCGGGCGTCGTGCCGGCATCCGTGCCGGAATAGCCGAACTCTGCGTAATAGGCGTCGTGCGTCGCTTCGGGCGAGAGCAGGACGATGGTCGGGGAATTGTCGTCGACGGTGTCGTGATACTTGCGCAGGCGAAGATCGTCGAGCCGGGCGCCGCGCAGGTTGATCGAGCCGACCAGCGTCGGCGTGTCGACCGCGATCCGCGGCGCGTCCGCCAAAGCCTGCTCGCGGGTGGCGGTGCCCGGCAGCGGCGTGTTGGCGGAGGAGGGGACGATGCTCTCGCGGCCGGCCGGGGCGGGGACGCTCTGCTGCGGCGTGCCGGCAGGGGTCTGCGGCGTCTGCAGCGAGCCCGGCGAATTGCCGGCGGCAATCTGCGCCTGGCGCTGCGCTTCCATGCGCGGGCTGACGACCAAGAACTGCCAGCCGACCAGCACGGCAATCGACAGCGCCATGGCGATCAGGAAGTTGCGGTTGTTCTGCATGGATTATTCCCCGGTGGGTGCCCTGCCGGTGTCGACGGGCGCCGGCCGATCGCGCCGGGTCCGCGCGAAGCGCCGGGACAGCTCGTGCTTCAGCGTCGCGAAGGGCACGCCGAGAAGATCGCGACGGGCGACGACGACGTAGTCGAAGCCCGAGGCCATGTCATTTCCACATTCCAGACGCACCGCCTCGCGCAAGCGCCGGCGGATGCGGTTTCGCTCGACGGCGTTGCCCACCTTGCGGGTCACCGTCAGGCCGAGCCTCGCCTCGTCCCCGTCCTTGCGGTCGAGCGCCTCGATGAAGAAGAGCGGGCCATTCAGACGCCGCCCCTTGCGCGCGGCGAGAAACTCGGCGCGCGTCTTCATCCGGCCGAAGCCCATGTCGGTTTAGGCCGAGAGGCGCTTGCGGCCCTTGGCGCGACGCGACGCGATGACCTTGCGGCCGCCGACCGTCTCCATGCGCGCACGGAAGCCGTGGCGACGCTTGCGGACGAGATTGCTCGGCTGGAAAGTGCGCTTCATTGTTCCATCCCCGCAGCCGTGCCGCAGGCCTCTTGATCGTGCGAAAAAATTACCGGAGACCGGATCGTCGTCATTGGACGGCGGCATCATGGCATGCGCGAAACCCCGCGCAGACGCCGTCCGCTCGTTTGGGTGCTTATAGGAAGAGGCTGGGACAAAAGTCAATCGCCGGTGCGCAGCGTGCGCTGCATCCTGCCGGCGGAAAATCGGCTGCCCGGGCGCGCGGCGGGCGCTAAGGGCGGGGCGGGGTGCCCGGGCAGCCGAAGGGTGGTTCTAGTTCTGGACGGCCTGGACGGAGCCGCCATCGACCCGAACGTTCGAGCCGTTGATGAACGAGGCGCGGTCGGAGACGAGGAGGGCAATGACCGCCGCCACCTCATCGACGCGGCCGCGCCGCTTCAGCGAGATGCCCGGACGCTCTTCGTCAAGGAAGCTTTCGATCGCCTCGTCGAAGGAGACGCCCTTCTCCTCGGAGCGCTTCTCCATCATGCCGTCGGTCATCGGCGTCTCGATGAAGGCCGGGGAGACGGTATTGCAGAGAATGCCGTGCTCGGCCTCCTTGTAGGAGAGGTTCTTGACGAAGGTCGCGAGCGAGGCCTTGGCGGCGTTGTAGGTCGCCTCTTCCCAATAGGGCTGGACGGCGTTTTCCGAGGTGATGCAGACGAAGCGACCCCAGTTTGCGGCGCGCATGGTGGGGAAGGTGGCGCGGGCCATGCGGACGGCCGAGAAGAAGTCGATCTTCCAGGCCTCCTCGTAGTCCTCGTCCTTCATCTCCAAAGGGTGGCCCTTGGCGCCGGTGATGCCGGACATGTGGACGACGATGTCGATGCGCCCGAAGCGCTTCAGCGCTGCCGCCGCGATCGCGTCGACATCGTCCTGCTTAGTGACGTCGGCGGCGACGCAGACGGATTCGGTTGGAAGCTCGGCCGCCTTCTTCTCCAGCTCGTCAATCTTCATGTCCGACAGAACCAGCAGCGCGCCTTCGGCCGCCAGCTGCTTTGCCGTCTCGAAGCCCATGCCGCCGGCAGCGCCGGTGATGATCGCGACGCGACCCTTGATACCCAAGTCCATGAAACAATCCCTTGCTGTTTGCCCGACAACGAGGCTGGGGACTTTCGGTTTCGCCAGGAGAGGCGTTAAGAACGGCGATGCCCGATCACGACTTCCGCAGTCCCCGCCTCTTCGTCGATGCCGACCTCGCCGCGGATGCGCCGATCGAGGCGACGCCCGAGCAGTTCAACTACCTCGTCAACGTCCTTCGCCTGACGGCGGCGGATGGCGTTCTCCTGTTCAACGGCCGCGACGGCGAGTGGCTGGCCGGCCTGCAGCAGCCGTCGAAGAAGCGCCTCTCGCTGACGCCGCAACGCCTTGTGCGGCCGCAGACGCCGGTGCCGGCGCTCGAATATCTGTTCGCGCCGCTGAAGCAGGCACGGCTCGACTACATGGTGCAGAAGGCCGTCGAGATGGGCGCCGGTGTGCTGCAGCCTGTGATGACGCAGCATGTCCAGGCGCCGCGCATCAAGACCGAGCGCATGCGCGCCAATGCGGTGGAGGCCGCCGAGCAGTGCGGCATCTTGTCCATTCCGGACTGCCGCGACATGCTACGCCTCGCCGATCTCCTCGCGGCCTGGGACGGCACGCGGACGCTGGTCTTCTGCGACGAGCGTGCGGATGCTGCGAGCCCGATAGACGTGCTGCGCGATGCGATGGCCGCGACCGCGAGGCCGCTATCGCTGCTGATTGGGCCGGAGGGCGGCTTTTCCGCCGACGAGCGCCGGCAATTGCTGGCGGTGGATGGCGTCATCGTGATGTCGCTCGGTCCCCGCATCCTGCGCGCCGATACCGCGGCGGTCGCAGCCCTTGCGGTCCTGCAGGCGGCCGTCGGCGACTGGAACACCAACCCCGGCTGAGGCGCGGCCGGGCGTAGCGGCCACACCGTTCAATCGATTCCGCTTGCGAAACATCCTGAAAGATTTCAGACAGCGATCCCTGCAACAGACGCACCCTTCCGCCCGGACGGGTCGCGACCAAAACTTCGAGGGCATTCCATGGCGCGCGATACCACCGATCTGACGCCGATTGCCGGAATGGAAGACCTCGTCGAGCACATGCGGGACGGCGAGAAGCCGGAAGACGCCTTCCGCATCGGCACCGAGCACGAGAAGTTCGGCTTCTATACCGCCGACCTCTCGCCGGTGCCCTATGAGGGCGAGCGGGGCATCCGCAAGCTGCTCGAGGGCATGCAGGCGCTGTCCGGCTGGGAGCCGATCATCGACGATGGCCGGCTGATCGGCCTTGCCGGTGCCGACGGCATGGGCGCGATCTCGCTGGAACCGGGCGGCCAGTTCGAGCTCTCCGGCGCGCCGGTGAAGACGATCCACGAGACCTGCCGCGAATCCAACCAGCACCTGGCCCAGGTTCGCCAGGTCGCCAAGCCGCTCGGCATCGACTTCCTCGGCCTCGGCTCCAGCCCGACCTGGACGCTGGCCGAGACGCCGATCATGCCGAAGTCGCGCTACGACATCATGCGCAACTACATGCCGAAGATCGGCACCCGTGGCCTCGACATGATGTACCGCACGACGACGATCCAGGTGAACCTCGACTTCTCCTCGGAGCGCGACATGCGCCGGAAGATGCAGGTCGGCATGCGGCTGCAGGCGGTCGCCTCGGCGCTGTTCGCCAACTCGCCGTTCACCGAGGGCAAGCCGAACGGCCTCGTCTCCTGGCGCTCCGACGTCTGGTCGGATGTCGACAACCAGCGCTCGGGCCTCCTGCCCTTCGTGTTCGAGCCCGGCTTCACCTATTCCGACTATGCCGAATGGGCGCTCGACGTGCCGATGTACTTCGTCATGCGCGACGGGCGCTACCGCGACGCGACCGACATCACCTTCCGCCAGTTCCTCGACGGCGCGCTGAAGGGCAAGGTCAGCGATCCCCGGCCGAACATGGGCGACTGGACCAACCACCTTTCCACCCTCTTCCCCGACGTCAGGCTGAAGCGCTTCCTCGAGATGCGCGGCGCCGATGGCGGACCGTGGCGCCGCATCTGCGCGCTGCCGGCCTACTGGGTCGGCCTGCTCTACGATGCGACGGCGCTCGACGAGGCCGAAGAGATGACAAAGGACTGGGGCTTCGAGGAAGTGTCGGCGCTGCGCAGCCAAGTGCCGAAGGAGGGTTTCCGCACGCCGTTCCGCTCGGGCACTGTGCTCGACCTCGCCCGTCAGACCCTCGACATTTCGAACGAGGGGCTAAAGCGCCGTGCCCGCCTCAACGACGAGGGCAATGACGAGAGCGTCTTCCTCGCGCCGCTGAAGGAAGTGGTCGCGCGCGGCACCACCTCGGCCGAGGAGCTCGTCCGCCTCTACAAGGAGGAGTGGGGCCGCGACATGGGCAAGGTCTTCAAACACCTCACCTACTGATCGGCACCGCGCCGTCGAAGCCGGATTGCCGGCGATTCCTATGTCCCAATGCCGGTGCCGCCGCTGATCTGCGGCGCCGGTGCCTTTGCATCGCCGCCGAAAGCCGTTCATTCTCTTCGTTTGGAGCGCGTCGTTCCGGTCGGAAAGGCCGGTAGCGCTCCCGTGGGAGAAGGCGATGGCAGGGTTCGAGGACTGGCGGGTGGTCACCGATCCGACCCTTCTGGCGGAGACCATGGCCGAGCAGTTCCGGCTCAGCCGGAACGAGCTGGAAAAAGCCCAGGCCGCGCTGCAGCCGGCCTTTGCGCTCGGTCTGGAGAAGGCGATGGCGAGCCCGGCTGCGTGGAATGATCTTGCCCGGGCGTTCAGCGCCATGGTGCCGGGCGACGGGGCGGCGATGCCTGGCATCGAACGCGGCCGCGCCTTCACGGACACCGTCTTCGGCTCGGACGCCCTGACGGCGGCGATCGCCCGGCAGGCGTCGCTGTTCGCCGGCATTGCTCCCGACACCCTGCAGAAGTTGATGCCGGGGCTCGCGCTGCTCAGCATGGAGACGATAGTGCGCCAGGTCATGGCGACCCTCTCCCGGCAGCAGCCGGCGGGGCTTGCCACCGGCGACTTCGCCGGGGCCACCGCTGAGATGATGCGGCGCGGCGCCAATGCGGTGGAGGCGCTGGGCCGTCCCTCGGATGCGCTTGGCGCTGGCCTCGGCCCCGGCTTCGCCGCCTTCGCGCCCCGGCATTTCGCCGACGCCTTCGGCGACGCGCTGAGGCAAGGCATGGCCTTCATGCCCGCGGTGCCGCCAGCGCCGGGCCGGGCAACGCCGCAAGCGCCGCCGGCGCCCGGGACCTTCAACCCGATGCTGCCCTTTGCCGCCCTGTTCGAGGCTTTCGCCGAGGGCATGCGGGGTGCGCTGGACGAGGCTGCATCGACGCCAGCGAGTGGCGGCGCAACGGCGCAATCCGCCAAGGTCCCGGCGCCGCCTGCCGGCGATCCACCGCCATCGCCCGCCACCGACGCGCCCGCTCTGGCCGATGACGGGCTGGTCGCCGATCTCATGCGATCTGGCCAGCAGATCCAGGCCGATTATGCCCGCGAGATGGCCACGCTGTTCGAGCGCTACCAAGGGCCGTCCGAGCCTAATTGAGGCCCGGCGATCGCGGATGGGCGACAAGGCCGGGGGTTCTATGGCATAGCTCGACCTTGAACCTTGTGCATTGCGGCAGCGTGTTCTGCCGGAAGGGCTTTGCCCGCAGCATGTCAGGACGAGACGCAGTGCTTGGATTGTCGGTCCCTGGCGCTATCTCGATTTGCAAAGGCGGCCGGACCCTCGGCCCGCAACCGGTGGTGAAATGCTCCTGATCAACTTTTTGATCGTCTTTTTTCTGATCATTCTCAACGGGTTCTTCGCGATGTCGGAGCTGGCCATGGTCTCGGCCAAGCGCTCCCGGCTGCAGCAGCTGGCCGATGATGGCAGCCACGGCGCCCGGCGCGCGCTGAAGCTCGTCGACGATCCCACCGGTTTCCTTTCCACCGTGCAGGTCGGCATCACCCTCGTTGGCATCTTCGCCGGCGCCTATGGTGGCTCGGTCTTCGCCGAGCCCCTGGCGAAGGTGCTGGAGCCGACCCTCGGCAGCTCGGCTAACACCACGGCCTTCATCATCGTCGTCGTGGTCATCACCTATCTCTCGCTGATCCTCGGCGAACTCGTGCCGAAGCGGTTCGCCATGACCCGCGCCGAGGGCATCGCCGTTGCCGTCGCGCCGATCATGCAGGCACTGGCGACCATCGGCGCGCCGATCGTCTGGCTGCTGCGCGTCTCCACCGTCGCGGTGTCGAGCCTTGTCGGTGCCAACTCGGCCGATTCCAGCATGGTGACGGAAGAGGACGTGAAGGCGATGATCGCCGAGGGCACGCAGAGCGGCGTGTTCGAGGAGAAGGAGCGCGAGATGCTGGAGGGCGTGCTGCGCATCGCCGACCGCTCCGTCCGCTCGATCATGATCCCGCGCCCGGACACGGTCTGGCTCTCGGTCTCCGACAGCCAGACCGAGATTCTCGACGAGATCCACTCTTCCGGCCACTCCCGCTTCCCGGTCATGGGCGCGGATGCCGAGGACATCATCGGCGTCGTCCAGGCCAAGGACCTTCTGGAACAGCAGCGCCAGGACCATGGCATCGACCTCGCCAAGGCAGTGCGCGATCCGCTCTTCGTCAACGAGACCATGCCGATCCTGAAGCTGCTCGACCGGTTCCGAGCGGTAAACCTGCACATGGCGATCGTGCTCGACGAATACGGCTCGTTCGAGGGCATCGTCACCCCGACCGACATCCTCGTCGCCATCGCCGGGTCGCTGCCGGAAGGCCAGAACGACGAATACAGTGCGGTGCGGCGGGCGGATGGCTCCTGGCTGCTCGACGGCGGCATGCCGATCGACGATCTCGAGCGGTCGCTGGACTGGCTGAAGCTGCCGAAGGACCGCGATTACGAGACGCTCGCCGGCTTCGTACTGGAGCAGTTCGGCCATATTCCGGGCGTCGGCGAGGGCTTCGACTGGGCCGACTGGCGCTTTGAGGTGATCGATCTCGACGGCCGCCGCATCGACAAGGTGATGGCGATGCCGATCGTCACCAAGCCGGACGAGGGCGACGATACCTCGCTCTGAGCGATCCGTGCTCCGGAAGATCCTCGACGACAGACCCTGAAATGCAAACGGCCCGCCAAAAGCGGGCCGTTCATGTGTTGGAGGGATCGGGGCGGGCAGTCCTCATAGGCCGCGGCGGCGCTTCGATGCCTTTACGGCGAGCTGGAAGGTCGGGTCTTCGCGCCAGCCGCGGTGCAGCGCTTCGTGCACGTCGTCACGCTTCAGCCCGACATCGTTCAGGAGATAATCCGGCAGTTCCGAGATCTGGTAGGCGGCGCGGCGGTTGCGGATCATCCGCAGCACGGCGCGGGCCCCGGCATAGAGAATGCGGGGCGAGGGGATGCGGGGAAGGGACCTCGTCGAGGGCCTCGAGAAGATCGTCATGGCTGTAAACTCCTGTCGAGCCAGTGTCTTTGGGCGTCGGGCATGGCTTCGCCGTTTCCCGCAAACCGTGTTTTGCGAGAACCGAAGAGGCGAAATGCTCCTGACGAAATGGTTCTAGCCGGGAGCGATTGATCAAACCAACGAATGTTGGTTATATGATTCATCAACAGGGATGATGGAGGCCCGCATGGCATCGCCACTCGATCTCGACCAGGTCCGTACCTTCGTCGCCATCGTCGATTCCGGTAGCTTTACGCGCGCCGCCGACGAGGTGTTCAAGACTCAGTCCGCCGTCTCGATGCAGATGCGCCGGCTGGAAGAGAGACTGTCGGTCCAGCTGTTCGAGCGGGCCGGACGGGCCACCCGCCTTACCGACGAGGGCGCCAGGCTCCTCACCTACGCCCGCAAGATGCTCGCCCTCAGCGAGGAGACGCTCTGCGCCTTCGACGAAGAATCGATCGAGGGATTCGTGCGCATCGGCTTGCCCGACGACTATGCCGAGCGCTTCCTGCCCGAGATCATGGCCCGGTTCTCGCGCTCCAACCCGAAGGTCGAGCTTCAGATCGCCTGCGAGCCGACGACCAACCTTATCGAGCACGTCGAGAAGGGTCATCTCGACGTCGCGCTGGTCTGCCCGACGCGGACGATGCAGGCCGAGGTGGTCCGGCGCGAGCCGCTGCACTTCGTCACCTCGGCGGCCCATTCGGTGCATCTGGAAAAGGTCCTGCCGCTGGCCATCGGCCGGGCCGACTGCCATTGGCGCAAGCAGTGCATCGACGCGCTGAACCTGATGGGCCGCGAGCACCGGATTCTGTTCACCTCCTGGTCGGCGACCATCGTCACCTCGGCGGTGCTGTCGGGTCTCGCCGTCAGCGTCCTGCCGGAATGCGCGCTGCGCTCGGGCATGCGGGTGCTCGGTGAAGCCGAAGGCTTTCCGCGGCTCGAGGACGCCGAGATCGGCATGATCCGCGCCAAGAACTCGTCCCGCCCGGCAATCGAGGCGCTGATCGCCCATATCCGCGAAAGCCTGCAGAACATGGTGCCGCCCCAGGCTGCCCAGGCGGCCGGCCGGCTGCAGGACAACCGCGCCCTTCCCGCGCCGCGCCAGCGCTCGGGCATGGTGGCCGCCGGGTGGTGAGACGCCGCAGCCACTTGCTTAAACGCGCATCTCTGTTGGTGGCAATACAGTCTGGGGTTGAAATGCCTGATGCATCGTAGTCTCCTGATCGGCGCTCGGGGGGCTCACCATGCCGGATGCCTGGAAGCAGCGATGGATTAGTGGGCTCGGTTTGGCCGACCACCTGGTGAAGCAGGTCGGCGCAATCGGTGCAGCCGTCGCCCTGCTTGGCGTCTTGCTGCCACCGGTTGGCAACACCCTCAAAGTCATCACCGCATGGCGTTTCGGCGCCGTCGGCTATGTCAAATACGAGGTCGGAAGTGTGCGCCGGCCACCCGGTACAGAGTGCGCTACCTTGCTCCGCCAGCCCACCGGCCAAGGCCAGTTTTACCTTCTGCGCAACGGCGAACGTGAGTTTAACGCGCTCGGCTGGGGCGACGTTGTTCAAGCGGATTCCGAGGTCTATTTCCACGAAGCGGGCCGGTGCGGCATCACGAAAAACTGCGCGAGTGCCCCGGTCGTCTTCGTCTTGCAAAAGGGGGACTGCGCCGTCGTAATCGAACAGGGCTATGACGACAGCGGCCCCGACGATCCGCTGCCGAACGCCGACGCCAAGAAGCTATCCCTTGTCGCCAAGAGCGGCGGGTGGTTGAGGGTCGCGACAACCGCTTGCGGCATCTTTGGATGAGCGGCCGCAAGCTGCGTCCCGCAATTTACCCCGCTTGGTTTACTTGACCTCTCGACATCTTCGCCGGCAGATGGGCGGCATGAGTCTCCTCGATCCCGCGCCCAGCAATGTCACGGAATATTCGGTCTCGGAGCTGTCCGGGGCGCTGAAGCGGACGGTCGAGGAAACCTTCGACCATGTGCGCGTGCGCGGCGAGATTTCCGGCTATCGCGGCCCGCACTCCTCGGGGCACGCCTATTTCGCGCTGAAGGACGACCGGGCGCGGCTCGAAGCCGTGATCTGGCGCACCTCGTTTTCCAAGCTCGCCTTCAAGCCGGAGGAGGGGCTGGAGGTGATCGCGACCGGAAAGCTCACCACCTATCCCGGCTCGTCGAAATACCAGATCGTCATCGAGCAGATCGAGCCGGCCGGCGCCGGCGCGCTGATGGCGCTGGTCAACGAGCGCCGGCTGCGGCTGGAGGCCGAGGGCCTGTTCGCGGGCGAGCGCAAGCAGCTGCTGCCGTTCATGCCGAATGTCATCGGCGTCGTGACCTCGCCGACCGGCGCCGTCATCCGCGACATCCGCCACCGCATCGCCGACCGCTTCCCGGTGCATCTCCTGGTCTGGCCGGTCCGGGTGCAAGGCGAGACGTCCGGTGCCGAGGTGGCGGCGGCGATCGAAGGATTCAACGCGCTCGACGGCAGCACCGGCATTCCGCGGCCGGACGTCATCATCGTCGCCCGCGGGGGCGGCAGCCTCGAGGATCTCTGGGGTTTCAACGACGAGATCGTGGTGCGCGCGGCCGCGGCCTCCGTCATCCCGCTGATCTCGGCCGTCGGCCACGAGACCGACTGGACGCTGATCGACCACGCCGCGGACGTGCGCGCGCCGACGCCGACCGGGGCTGCCGAGATGGCCGTGCCGGTGCGCGCCGATCTCGTCGCGACACTCGCCGCCCTCCACGCCCGCCACGGCCAGGCGGTCTCGCGCCGCCTCGGCGAATCCCGCCGCATGGTGGCCGGCGCCGCTCGCGCGCTGCCGACGCCCGACATGCTGCTGGCGCTGCCGCGCCGCCGGCTCGACGAGGCCGCCACCGCCATCGGCCGCTGCTTGACGCTTGCCGTCTTCGAGAAGCGTCGCGCCTACGGGGAGGTCGGGCTGCGGTTGGCGCCGTCGAGCCTCGACACGCTGCTGCGCGAGAAGCGCGGTGATCTGCGCCATGCCGACAGCCATGCCGCGCACGCCTTCGAGGGACTGGTCGCCCGGCGCCGCCAGCGCTTCGACCGGCTGACCTCGGATCTGCGCCCGCACATCATCGCCGCCCGCAGCCTGCAGGCCCGCCACCGGCTCGACGGCCTGTCGGCGCGCTTCACCCAGGCCTTCGCGCAGAGGCTCGACCAGCGCCGGCGGGCGCTCGATGCGGCGAGCCGGGTTGCGGCCAGCCTCGACCCCCGCCGCGTGCTGCAGCGCGGCTATGCGATCATCCGCGGGGCGGACGACGTGCCCATCACACGGGCGGAAAACCTCGTTCCCGGCATGGCCTTCCAGGTCGAGTTCACCGGGCGTGAGCGCCGCGACGCGGTGGCCGTCGAGCCCCTCGATCTCGGCACGGCACCGGCGAGGGCACCGAAGGTCAAGCGGGCGAAACCGGCGAAGGCCGGGACCGACATGCAAGGCACGCTGTTCTAGGGCTGCGGTTGTCAGGCGCGACGCTCGCTGCGCCGACACTCCTCTGGTCGGAGCCGGCTCGCCAACCTAGGAAGACGAGCTATCGAAGATTTTGCGTGGGACGCGCTTTTCGTTTTCGCGCGGACCATCGTTACGGAAGACCATCTTCGGCGGGCATGCAGGCTTTTCTGCTGCCAAGTCCCGCCCGCAGTCCCAGAAACTGAGATGATAGAAGTGTCTCGATGCTTCCGAGATGAGTTTTTGTAAGCAAGCCGTAAGACCAAGCTAGAGAAGTTCTGGCAATAATAACAATAACTTACTTTTAACATTTTTTAATAGCCGCGACCGTATTGTGCCGGGTAAGAGATGTTGTCGCATCCTCTAATCGTCACTTACCAAAGGCGCGGAACCGATGAAGAATGTTTCTATTATTGGCAAATTTTTTGTACTGCTAGCATCTTTTGGCGTATTTGGAATTGCCGTTGCTTACTATGCGGGAACACAGTTGCAGGCGGTCGACGACTCCTATAGCGGGCTGATCGACACGAATGCCAAGGCGGCATTGGTAATGGCGAGGGCCAACCGCTCCCTGCAGACCGCCCGCGCCGCTGTGGGCGATCTCATGATGTCCCGCAGCGATGAGATGAACAAGTCCGCGTTGACGGAGGTGGCGGAAGCCCGCGCTGGTTTCGTCGACTACATGGACAAGGCGATTCAGGCCTTGCCGGCAGACGCTGATCTCCCGGTTCTGCGGGCATCGGCCCTGGAGGCGGTGGATAAGGACTGCGGGTCCGTGATGGAATTCGCCGCGAAGGCGGTCTCGGAAGCCGACGTCAAAGTGTCGCAGGATCGCTACCTGAAGGATTGTCAGCCAAAGTTCCCTGGCCTTTCCAAGTCTTTCAGCGCAAAAGCCACCAGCCTCACCAAGTCGGTCGACGATCGTTCGAACGAGCTCAGCGCGTTGTCCGTCTCGACGATGAGGAACACTTGGGCCATGATCCTTGCGGGCCTCGCCCTCGTTGGTGTCGCCGGCTTCTTCGGCGTGCGGGCCTGGCTGGTCAAGCCGATCAAGGAACTCGAAGGCACGATGGTCAGGCTGTCCGCTGGCGATCTCGCAGTAGAAGTGATGGGCATCGAGCGTCGTGACGAGATCGGCGCCATGTCTCGCTCTGTTCAAGTCTTCAAGGAGGCTGGTCTCGAGAACCGGCGACTGTCCGCTTCGGCCATCGAGGCCGAAAATGCCCAGATGGCGCAGCGTGACCGACAGTCGGCGCTGGACAACTCCAAGGCGGAGGATCTGAAGGCTTTTGTCATGGCGGTTGAGCAGGGCTTCAACGCTCTCGCCAACGGCGATCTGACGGTGCGGATGAACCGGGCGGTGGCGCCGGAGTTCGAGCCGATCCGCGTCAAGTTCAACGACAGTGTGACTTCCCTCGAGGCGACGATCGGCTCCGTGGTCACGGCGATCGGCGCGATCAGGGTCGGCCTCAGCGAAATCTCCGTTGCCTCTGGGGATCTGGCCCAGCGCACCGAGCAGCAGGCTGCCTCGCTCGAGGAAACGGTCGCTGCGCTCAGCGAGGTGACCGGCAAGGTGAACGAGAGTGCCACCGGCGCCAACCGCGCGCAGGCCTCCGCCGCTACGGCACAGAAAAATGCCGAGAAGGGCGGCGAGATCGTCAGCCGCGCCATCGCGGCGATGGCGGAGATCGAGAAATCCTCCGACGAGATCGGCAAGATCATCGGCGTCATCGACGAGATCGCCTTCCAGACCAACTTGCTGGCGCTCAACGCCGGTGTCGAGGCCGCCCGGGCGGGCGAAGCCGGTCGCGGCTTTGCTGTGGTCGCCCAGGAAGTGCGCGGGCTTGCCCAGCGTTCGGCGGAAGCCGCCAGGGAGATCAAGAACCTGATTTCCACCTCCACCACCCAGGTGACGCAGGGTGTCGAGCTGGTCACCGCCTCCGGCCGCTCGCTGGAGGAGATCGTGATGCAGGTCGGCGAAATGTCGAGCGTCGTCGCAGACATCGCCCGCAGCGCCCGCGAGCAGGCGGCTTCGCTGAAGGAGGTCTCGGTCGCCGCCGACCAGATGGACAAGGTTACCCAGCAGAACGCGGCGATGGTCGAGGAGACGACGGCCGCCGCGCAGAACCTGTCGACGGAGACCGAGGAACTCGCCGCCTTGGTCGACCGCTTCAAGACCGCGGCCGTGCAGCAGTCGCGCCCGGCGCCGGTTGCCCGCCGCGCTCCCTCGGCCGCCAGCCCCAAGCCCGTCGTGCAGATGCGCAGCACCGGCACCGGGGGCGCCGCCGCCAAGCCGAGCGCTAGCGCTAACGCCAGTGCCGATAGCTGGGAAGAGTTCTGATCCGGAACCAAGGCGGACGTATAGTCCGGCTGTCCGCCCATCCGAACGGCCGTCGGGGATCCTCTTCCCGGCGGCCGCATGCCATTTTAGATCGGAGCGTCACTGCTCTTTTAGGCGCATCCGCCTACCAGCGTGGCGTCCCGTCGTTCGAAACTGCTGACTGAATACCTGGAGAGGTGGCCGGGCGGTGATAGCCGCGTGACAAGACTGCGCAATGTGCCATGTCTCAGGCGGCGCGCGGGTCTTCTATCTTACTGACATTGCCGGGAAAAAATAATGGTACGGTTGGGTGGGTTCGAACCACCGACCTCTGGAGCCACAATCCAACGCTCTAACCAACTGAGCTACAACCGCATGACGACGTCCGTCCGGGCGAGCCAATAAAATCTTTCGGCCTTTTGTGCAAGGGGCCAGCGTGATTCAGGCGCAAGGCGCATCGACGGGCAGGAATTTTTCCGCCTGCCGACAACGCTTGCCGTCAGGTCGGCCGCACGAAGGCGGCCCGCGCCGCCTCGCAGGCGGGGCGGCAGTGGCAGCCCTCGATATGGTCGTTGACGAGGCCCATGGACTGCATGAAGGCATAGACCGTCGTGGGTCCGACGAAGCTGAAACCCTTTGCCTTCAAGGCCTTTGACAGGCGGGTCGAGGCCGGCGTCACCGGGTTGGCGCGGACCATCGCGGCGTCAACGACGGCGGGGCGCTCGTCGGGCTCGGGTTCGAACGACCAGACGAAGGCCGACAGCGCCACGCCCTCCGCCCGCATCGCCTGCACACGTCGGGCATTGTTGATCACTGAGAGTATTTTCGCGCGGTGTCGCACGATGCCGCCGTCCAGGAGGAGGCGCGCGACGTCCGTCTCGTCCATGCCGGCGACGGCGTCGACGTCGAAGCCATGAAAGGCGGCGCGAAACGCCTCGCGCTTGCGCAGGATGGTGATCCAGGAGAGGCCGGCCTGAAACCCTTCGAGGCAGATCTTCTCGAACAGCGCCCGCGCGTCGCCGACCGGCCGGCCCCATTCCGTATCGTGATAGCGGATGTAGTCCGCCGTGCCGCCGTGCCAGCGGCAGCGCCAGGTGCCGTCGGGGGCATCGGTCAGCCCTTCCGGAAGGGCGCCGGGCCCGTGCTCTGCCGGGCCTGCCGGGTCGTCGGACATCTCGCTCATGCGCTTTCATGGCGCCCGACGCCGCCGAGCGCAAGCCGGGCGTCGACAGGGCCCGCCGGAAGGCATAGCGCCGGCGGGCTGGTCCGGCCGTCGACCGGCCCGCGGAAGGCTGAGCCGGTCAGGCGGTGGGCAGCGGCGGGCGGCCGCAGGAATAGGTCTTCAGCCGGTATTTCGGATGGGTGGCGATCCATTCGGCGGCGACCGCCTGCCCGTAGAGGGTGCAGGACATCAGCGAGCCCTCGAAGGCGACGCGCTGGGGGCGGCAGGTGTCGGGATCGGCGTGGAGGCAGACGAGGAGGGTGAGGGCGATCATGGCAGGCTCCAGGAGCGCTCGCGCAGCGAGCAGCTCGCGCGAGCGGAAAGGAAGGAACCGGTGACGGGCCTTGCGGCCTCGTCGTCCGGCGGCGGCATGCCTCCCGATCCGTGGGGTCTCGCCCCACCAGCTTGTTCGCGGGTCTGTTGCCCGCGCGCCCTGCATGCGCTGGGGGCGGCTAACCGCCCCGTCTCCCTCTCGTCGACTCGCGCATCTCTCCTGCGCCCAGCGTCGCGCTGCACTATGTTGCTGAACCACTTCCACCGCGCTTAACGCTTGAATAATGGTCACCTCAAAGGCTTGCCTGCGGCTGGAGCAACATAGGTAACCAAAAAGGTAATCGAACGTCGTCGGAGATCAACGTCCAGCCGTGGGAAATTGAGCGGTGTGATGCGAAAGTCGCGATGTGGCCGTCGTGCCCTTGCGCCGGGGCGAGCCGCCTTGCATGAGGGGCGGCTGGCCTCGCCGGCGATCCCCGCGGAGTGCCCGATGCTGCGCTGCCTTGCCTTTCTCGCCGTGCTCTCCGCCGTGTCCGGGCTTGCCGGCGCGACGCGGCCGGCGCTTGCTGCACCGCCCGCTTCGCCCTTCGCCACCCCCGCCCTCGTCGAGGGTTTCGAGATGATCGCCTTCGGGGCCGAGATTCCCGGTCTCTTCGGTGGCGGGCGCTACATCAAGAAGTTCGTCGGCCCGGTCGCCTTCTTCATCGAGAACCATGCCGCCAAGGACCGTCGGCGAGAGGTGCGCAGCTTCGTCACCGGGCTGCCGCGCCAGATAGCCGGGCTCGAGACCAGCATCGCGGCGTCGGCCGCCGAGGCGCGCTTCGTCGTCCACGTCGTCGACACCGCCGACTACCAGCGCATCGGCCGAAAAATCTTCCGCAACCCGTTCCGGCGGGTGCCCGGCAGCTGCCTGGTCCATGCCGATTACGGCCGTTCCGGCATCGTGCGGGCCGATGCGCTGATCGTCTCGGACGACGGCGAGCCGGCCTTCCGCCGCTGCCTGGTCGAAGAGGTGCTGCAGGGGCTCGGGCCGCTTGACGATTTCGACGGCGCACCGGACAGCGTCTTCAACGACACGTCCACCGTCACCCGCTTCGGCCGCTACGACCGGATCATGCTGAACATGCTGTACGACGACCGGCTGACGCCCGGCATGAGCACGGCGGCCGCCCGCCCGTTGCTGCCGGCGATCGCCGAGACCGTCCGCCGCCGCGTGCGGTGACCACCGTCACCTGCCAGCGCCTCGCCGCGCTAAGCCTTTCTTAAGCATAACGAAATCCTTAGCCGGCGGATGCCGAGGCGGGGCGGGCGCGATTCATCTTTCGCTTGCCATTTCGGCGCAAGGTCGGGCCAAGGGGCAATCCGCCCCGGGCCCCTGACGGGCGCGCCCGCCGCAAGGCTTGGCCGCGCCTGCCCGCGACGAAGGATAGACCGTGCCGAACAGGCTTTTCGCCCCCCTTGGCCTTGCCACCCTCCTGGCCCTCTCTCTTGCCACGCCGGCGGCCGCCCGCGACCGCGGCGTGCAGGTCTCCTCGGACCTTGCCGAGGAGTGGATCCTGCAGCTCAGCCCCGGCAGCGGCGTGGTGCCCGGCTACATCAAACCCGATCTCGCCAATCCCGGCGGCCTCTACGACACCCGCCGCGGCTATGCCGTGCGCGGCAGCTACGGCCTGCGCGACGGTGACGGCGTGCGCGTCGAGGGCCGCGCCCGCATCCGCTCGCGCGACATCAAGGACGGCCCGCTCTCGTTGCGCGACGAGAGGGGCGATGCCGATGGCGTGAGGATCCGTCGCACCGCCGCCATCACTGGCTCGGTCGTCTCCGCGCCCGGCCGCGCGATGAAAAAGGTCAGCTCGATCGACCCCGCTTATCTGCCGCAGCAGGTGAATTATCCCTCGGACAAGCCTGCGGGCACGGTGGTGATCGATACCTCGTCGAAATTCCTCTACCTCGTCGAGGCCGGCGGCACGGCGCGGCGCTATGGCGTCGGCGTCGGCAAGCCGGGCTTCGAATGGGCCGGCAGCCACACCGTGACGCAGAAGAAGGAATGGCCGACCTGGACGCCGCCCGCCCAGATGCGCGCCCGCGAGAAGAAGAAGGGCAAGATCCTGCCCGCGCAGATGAAGGGCGGCCCGCAGAACCCGCTGGGCGCCCGCGCGATGTATCTCGGCTCGACGCTCTACCGCATCCACGGCACCAACCAGCCCTGGTCCATCGGCAAGGCCGTCTCCTCCGGCTGCATCCGCATGCGCAACGAGGACGTCACCGACCTTTATTCGCGCGTGCCCGTCGGTACCAAGGTCATCGTGCTCTAGGGCGATCGGCGCCGAACTGCTCCACCGTCATGCGGAGGCCGAAGCTGCCCTTGAGGGGGAGATCGGCAGATCTTCGGGGGGACCGGCAGCTTTGGCGGATCAGCTCTCTACCCGCCGGCCGTGCCCGAAACGCCACACTCCCCGTCGAACCCGCACACCGTCGATCACGGCTTGCGGAGCCAGCCCCCAGGCGGCCCATAGCCGCCTTGCCAGCTCGAGTTGCGCGGCTCACCATCACCGCCGCGCTGCCGCCTCGCATTCCTGCCGGCTCCACCCCGGCGAACCACCACACCGCAGCACCGCCATGAGGAAACCCAGATGTCCAAAGCCTTCCGCCTCGCCCTGGCGCTCTCCGCCGGCCTCATCGGCGGCATGAGCCTGTCCGCGCCCGCCAGCGCCGAGAGCCGCTACTACGACCACGCCACCAATTCCTGGAAGTCGGCCGACCAGGCGCCGTCGCGCCGCATGTCGCAGTCGATGAGGAAGCCCGCCAAGCAGTTCATGCGCACGAGCGTGCGGATCGACACGGCCGAGGCGCCCGGCACCATCATCGTCGATAGCGAGCGGAAATTCCTCTATTACGTCAATGCCCCCGGCCGGGCGACGCGCTACGGCGTCGGCGTCGGCCGCGAAGGTTTCGGCTGGTCCGGCGACATGAAGGTCGGCCGCAAGGCGGAATGGCCGGGCTGGACCCCGCCGAAGGAGATGATCGTGCGCGAGGCCGCCAACGGCCACATCATCCCGCCCTACATGGAAGGCGGCCCGAACAACCCGCTGGGCGCCGCCGCCCTCTACCTCTACCGCAACGGCCAGGACTCCATCTTCCGCATCCACGGCACCAACCAGCCCTGGACCATCGGCCAGAACATGTCGTCGGGCTGCATCCGGATGATGAACGAAGACGTCCAGGACCTTTACGCGCGGGCGGGCAAGGGCACCAAGGTCGTGGTGATCGGTCCCGACGGCGCAGGCCGCCAGAGCATCTACCGCGAGGCCGGCCTGCTCAGCGGCGGACGCGGACTGCTGGACGCGATTTTCGGCGGGTGAGTTTGCCGAGCGCGGTTTGACGAGACGGGAGCCCGCCAGCGATGGCGGGCTTTTTCATGAGGATGGTGATGTCTTTTGTGCCGACCTTAAAGCTTTAGCTTTCGGCGAGCACCAGAAAATCAAACGCTTGCTGCGAAGCTACCGAGAGCAATCGCGCTTCCGCAGGGCCATCTAAAGATTGCAAATCCTGCGCAATGCAACTACTGCCTTACTAATCTCTTCCAACGATCTGAAAAATCGGGCATCCATCCCCCCGACGGAAACGGGCGGGGAATGATGCGTGGCGATCAAGTATAGCGCGGTAGCGATCACGGCCGTCATGGCGGTCATCGGCCTTTCGGCCTGCAAGCCGAACTCGTCCGACACCAATGCGGCGCCGGTTGTGGCGACGGCTTCATCCGAGGCAGATCAGCTCGCCGAAAAGCGCCGTGTCTATGTCGAAACCTACAACGACCTGATCGACCCCGCCTTTGGCGTCGGCTTCGTCGCCTCGGCCTATCGGGAACTCAACGTGCCCCAGGCCGACGCGAGTGCCACGATCTACTTTCCGACCTTTCTGAACCTCCCCTTGGCGATCGACCGTTTGAAGGAGGGCCGGGCGCTGCCCGGAACTGCGATGGCCGCCGCGGATGCCGCCGTCGATCAGCTGATCTTAAAACTCCAAACGCTCGTGACCCAGTTGCAGGCTTTGGAGCCCTACTACAAGACGCGGGCCTATCGCGACGACCAGTTCGCCAAGGGCAAGGCCGCGCACGCCCCGCTGTTGAAGGCACTGGACGAGACGCAGGCGTCGCTCCAGGATTTCGATGCCGTGCTGCGGGAACAGGAGCGGACGCTCAATGCTGCGCGGATCGAAGCGCTCCGCAAGGGCGGCTTCGAGGGGGAGGCAAACTTCGTCGCCACGATGGCGGCGGGCGAGGCCTTCGTCCAAGCCGTCATTGCGGGCGACAAAGCCGAGGCCGATCGCTTGATGCCCTCCCTCGAAGCCGCGGCAGCCGCTCTGGCCGCCTCGGGACCGACGGGCCCGGATGCCGCGCTCAACAAGACCAAATTCGCGATGGTCGCCGGAAACGGGACGTCAATGATCGGCGCGTGGCGTGACTACAAGGTCAGCGGAAACGACACGGACCGGGAACGCGTCGTCGCAGAATACAACAGTGCGGTCTCGTCGAGCCAGTTCATCCAGCTGCCAACGCCTTAGCGGCCACAGGAACCAACGGTTTGCAAGTCCTGACATTTTCCGCGCAGAGCCCGATGCTGTCAGCCCACCCCCGATCCCGTATCGCTGGAGCCGGGGCAAACCAAAAGCGTCATAACATTCACAAGTGGAGGCCTATCCTTGCGTCGAACCATTCTTAGCCTCGCCGCGCTCTCGATGATCGCCTCGACAAGCCTCGCCCAGGCTCAGTCCAAGCCGAGCCTTGCGGAACGCCGCGCCATCGCAGCCTATGCGGAGGCGCAATATCCCTCGCTCCAGAAGAAAATCCAGCAAGCAGCAGGGTTCGACGTGCCGATCAACGTCGACTGGAACAGCCTCGCGCTCCCCGGCGACGCCGAGTACTACCCGCAGGACGATTACTTCGTGAAGACGATCTTCGGGCCGATCGAATCTGCGCTGGCTCAGATCACCAAGGACGACATGGGCAAATCCGCCCTGAAGCAGAGCCTCAAGGAGATCAAAGTCCACTATGAGGACGGTGGCATCCCGGCGACTGCGTACGGCGACCGCGTCAAGTTCGACGGCGGCGTCCTGACGGTGAACTTCCGTCCCTACACCAACACGACCGATGTCGAGGATCGCACGAACGCCATTCTGAAGGTCCTCGAAGCGTCGCTCTGATACGCCTCTGATCGCTGTCGTCTGGCGCAAGATCGAGGGCGCTGGACGACATTCCCTCGTTTGCGGTCAACGGCACCGTGGAAGGCCTACAGCAGGCTCAGGGCGAAGGGGGTGGCCGATGGGCGACCCGTCGCCTCCTTAGTTGCCAGAGGCGGGCGCAGGTGCTGACGCCGGACTGGTGCTGGCGGTGTAAAGCACCGGCCAGTCCTCCGGCAGAACTCCGCGGCACTCCGTCATGGCTGTCAGGCGCACGAGATGGAACACCGTCCCGTCGAACGCCCATGACGAGGCTGACCCGCAATCACCGACGCCGCGGCCCTGATCGACGGCGGAAAGCGTCATCCCGTCCTCGTCCAGCGCCGCATTCACGAGGACGGTCTTGTCGTCGTCCGGTGCTGCGTTGACATCGAAGTCCAGCAGCTTGGCGGGCGATCCCTCGAGCCAGAAGTGCCGTCCGACATTGTACGCTCCCTCGAAGACGCAGGAGCCGAAGATCCTGACGCCGCTCACCGCCTGGAAGGCGATGGGCTTGCGGTTGCTGTCACATTCGGGGCTTGCGCTTTCGATCCCCTCGGGCAGTTTCGGCGCGGGATCGAGTTCCGTCAACTTCACCGCCTGCACAGGCGCCAGGGGCTCCGGCAGCGCTGGCATGTCGGCAGGACCGAGCGCGCCGCGCGCCACCAAGGCCGAGACAGTGTCGGCCCGGCCCTGGCGATCGTCCATCGCGCGCAGGGCGGCGCTAAGGCCGCGAAGGGAGATGTGTGCGGGCTCGGACATGGTATCCGAGGCCACGACGAGTTCTTCCGCGGGTAAAAGCGCCGCCAAGAACGGCAGCGCATCGGGGATCGAGGCCGAGGCGTAGCCGTCCTCGGCGCTGGCAGCGACCGCTTCGATCCCTGTCGCACCCTTAGTACCCGTGACGGACAGGGTGAGGTCGTGCTTCTTCGCGACGTTTGCGACCGTGTCCGTTACGGCGACCAGTTTCACCTGAGGCACCGCATCCGGCTCGCCGCGCCGTGTTACCCTCAGATAGGCCGATCCGCCCGTGGCCTCCGCCGGCGGAAAGCCGACGGCGGTGCAAGTGGATAGGTTGTCGCAACCGACCACCCAATCTCCGAAGGTTCGGAGGGTGCCAATGCTGGACTCTTTCGTTCCCGCAGCCATAGCCGCCGTCGCGGGAACCATGAGAAGGGCGGCGATCGAAAAGAGCCGAGTGATCATGTGATTGGGTCCGCCCCGCTTCAACTGTCCTCGTCAACAGCACCCCAGCACGGACATCGAAAATCGAGGCCCGTCAAGGTTGGGTCAGAGGACGGCTTGCCGGATGTTCATCGCATCTCCTCGTCAGGCCGACGAGGACTGGGTTCAGATAGCGGTGCCTGTCGGATCAGCGGCGTGATGGGGTAGAGCTTTCTTTCGAAAGGCGCATGGGCCAAACTGAGCTGTCGCCGGGGTCCACGAGCTTCGCAGCCCTATACGCCCATTCTCTCTCACACCCCCGCCGGCCGCTCCCCGCCATACGCCCAGTCCAGCAGCTCCACCGTGTGCACCACCGGCACGTCCGTCCCCGAGCCGATCTGCGTCATGCAGCCGATATTGCCCGTCGCGATCACCTCTGGGGCGACCTTGGCAATGTTGGCGAGCTTGCGGTCGCGGAGCGTCCGGGCGATCTCGGGCTGGAGAATGTTGTAGGTGCCGGCCGAGCCGCAGCAGAGGTGGCCTTCCGGCACGTCGCTAACGGCAAAGCCCGCGGCGCGCAGCAGCGCCTGCGGGATTTTCGTGATCTTCTGTCCGTGCTGCATCGAGCAGGCGGAGTGGTAGGCGAGTTTCAGGCCGGTGGCGTGGACCGGGGCGGGGAGGGGCAGGGCGGCGAGGAACTCGGTGACGTCCTTCGCCAGCGCCGAGACCTTCGCCGCCTTGTCGGCATAGGCGGGGTCGAGGCGCAGCATGTGGCCATAGTCCTTGATCGTCGTGCCGCAGCCCGACGTCGTGACAATGATGGCGTCGAGCCCGCCGTCCTTGATCGCCCGCGTCCAGGCGTCGACATTCTGGCGGGCGAAGTCGAGGGCTTGGGCCTCGCGGCCGAGATGATGCACCAGCGCCCCGCAGCAGCCCTCGCCTTTCGGCACCACCACCGTCACGCCGAGCCGGGCGAAGAGGCGCACCGTCGCCGCGTTGATGCCGGGGTCGAGCACCTGCTGCGCGCAGCCCGAGAGGAGCGCCACACGCCGGCCGGCCTGGGGGATTGCCCCAGGGATCGTGCCGGCTGAGGCAGAGGCTGCGGTGGGGAATGCGGCCGCGGGTTGTTCGGCTCTCAGCTGTGCGGCTCTCACCTGAGGTTCGCCTGCCTGTTCCGCCCCTGCCGGTCCGGATGTTGCTGGTCCCGCAACGGACGGTGCGGCGCGGTGCCCGGCGGGCGCGGCCTTGGCCGGCAGCCGCGCGGGCGCGAGGCGCAGCATGGCGGCGAGCGGCTTCAGCGGCCCGGCCCGGTCGAAGAGCGGCGCGAGCGGTTTGGCGAGGCGCGCGAGCGTCAGGCTCCAGCGGAACCGCTGGGGATAGGGCAGCGTCATCGCCAGCACGGCGCGGATGGCCCGGTCGACCGGTGGGCGCTGGTAGGTCTTCTCGATATGGGCGCGGGCGTGGTCGACGAGGTGCATGTAGTTCACGCCCGAGGGGCATGTTGTCATGCAGGCGAGGCAGGAGAGGCAGCGGTCGATGTGCTTGACCACCGTCGCGTCCGCCGGCCGGTCGTTCTCCAGCATGTCCTTGATGAGGTAGATCCGCCCGCGCGGGGAATCCAGCTCGTTGCCGAGGGTGACGTAGGTCGGGCACGTCGCCGTGCAGAAGCCGCAATGCACGCATTTGCGGATAATTCCCTCGGCATGGGCGGTCTCGGGATCGGCGCGCTGGGCGGGGGAGAAGTGCGTCTGCATAAGAGCCTGCCGGAAGTCGGGAAGGAAAAGGCGAAGGGCGGGGCTGGGCCGGCTGGGCCGGCGCTAGCCCATCCGGCCGGGATTAAGGATGCCGACGGGGTCGAACTGCAGGCGCAGGCGCTGGGCGAGCGCGGCCAGCGGTGCCGGTTGCGGCTGGAACACCTCGGTCGCCGCGCGCACGCTCTCCGGTGCGCGCACCAGGAAGGCGTGGCCGCCGCCGTGCCGGGCGAGCGCCGCGCGCACGAGCGCCGCCTCCGGCGCGTCCTCCATCTTCAGCCAGACCAGCCCGCCTTGCCAGTCGTAGAAGGCGTCGACCGCCGCGTGCATGCGCAAGCTCATCACCACGGCATGGCCCTCGCTCGGCGTGCAGGAGATCCGCCAGACCGGCTTCGCCGTCCCGTCGCAGAACGGCCGGACGTCTCGGACGTCCCGCCACAGCGCGGCCGACGCCGCCCCGTCCAGGGTCTCGACGGGGCCGACCTTGCCGAGCGCCGCGCCGAGATGGGCAGCGCGGGCGGCGACCGAGGGGCCGAAACCGTCGAGCCGGATCAGCGTCGCCGCGTCGTCGCCGAGCGCCCCGTCCGCGACACGCCCGGCGACATAGGCCGGCAGGTGCGCGGCGCCCGAGACCTCGGCGGGCGAGCCCATCGCCGCCGCCATCGCCTGCGCGGCGTCCGCATCGCTGAGCCCGCGCAGCACCAGAGTGCTCTCGGCCTCGCTCTTCGGCAGCACCTTCACCGTGATGTCGGTCATCACCGCCAGCGTGCCGAAGGAGCCGGTGAGGCCCTTGGATAGATCGTAGCCGGTGACGTTCTTCACCACGCGCCCGCCCGACTTGAAGATTTCCGCCCGGCCGGAGACCGCGCTAACGCCCAGCACATGGTCGCGCGCCGCGCCTTGCTTCAGCCGGCGCGGGCCGGAGAGGTTGCAGGCGACGACGCCGCCGAGCGTGCCGTGTCCCGCGGGCAGCCCGAGCAAAGGCCCGTAATCCGGCGGCTCGAACTCCAGCCGCTGGCGGTTCTCGTCGAGCAGCGCTTCGATCTCGGCGATGCCGGTGCCGGCGCGGGCCGAGAGCACCAGCTCGTCCGGCTCGTACAGCGTTACGCCTTTCAGCTCGGCCAGCGACAGCGTCCGCGCCGCCTGCACCGGCCGCCCAAGCCCGCGCTTCGAGCCGGTGCCCTCGACCGCCAGCGGCGCGCCGTCCGCCACGGCATCGGCGACGGCGTCGCGCACGTCTTCGGCGGAGCGGGGGTGGAGGATGTCGCTGCGGAGGGTTTCGGCCATGCTCATGCGCGCGGGGTGCCCCGATAGAGGTCGCCGAGCCGCAGCGAGACGCCGAACTCGGGCAAGGAAATCACGTCGTCGGCCGAGCGGAATACTTCGCCGCGCCAGCTGCTGCTGCGCGACCACAGCTCCAGGCAAATGTCGCTCTGGGAGATGATCAGCACATGCGCGCAGGTCGGGGCCTCGGCGTAGCGTGCGCGCTTCAGGCTGATGAACTCGGCCGTGTTCGATTCCGAAAGAACTTCGGCAGCGAGGTAGAAGGCGGTGGCATAGCGGATGTCCTCGATCTCGGCGTCGAGGATGGCGACATCGGGGATCGGGCGGAATTTTTCCCGGCCCTCCAGCCGGATGCCGACCTCGTGCATGGCGAAGAGATCCGGCCGGTGGACGTCGAGTCCATCGTTCAGCCGTCGGGCGAGATTGGCCGCGATGCGCTGATGGACCAGCGTCGGGGACGCCATCATGAACGGTTCTCCGTCGATCAGCTGCCAGCGCTCCTCCTCCGGCCGCCCTTCCAGGAAGCGGTGGAACTCGGCCTCGTCGAAATCGTGCTTCAGGGCTTGCTGGACCGTCATCGCGCCCTCCTCAGAACCGCGGCAGCTCGGGAAACGCCGTCTTGCCGGCATGCACGTGCATCCGCCCGAGCTCGGCGCAGCGGTGCAGCAGCGGAAACACCTTGCCGGGGTTCAAAAGGTGTTTCGCGTCGAAGGCGCACTTCACCCGCTGCTGGTGCTTCAGGTCGTCCTCGCTGAACATCTCCGGCATCAGGTCGCGCTTCTCGACGCCGACGCCGTGCTCGCCGGTCAGGACGCCGCCGACCTTGACGCAAAGGCGCAGGATGTCGTTGCCGAACTCCTCGGCCGCTTCCAGCTCGCCCGGCTGGTTGGCGTCGTAGAGGATCAGCGGGTGCAGGTTGCCGTCGCCGGCGTGGAAGACGTTGGCGACGCGCAGGCCATGCGTTTCTGACAACTGCTTCATGCCCGCCAGCACCTCGGGCAGCGCTTTGCGCGGGATGGTGCCGTCCATGCAGTAATAGTCCGGCGAAATCCGTCCGACTGCGGGAAACGCCGCCTTGCGCCCCGCCCAGAAGACGGCGCGCTCCTCGTCGGAAGTGGAGACCTTGGCGGAAGAACAGCCATTGGCGCGGGCGATCCCCTCGACCTCGGCGAGGAGATGGTCGACCTCCGCTTTCGGTCCGTCCAGCTCGACGATCAAGAGCGCCTCGACGTCGCGGGGATAGCCGGCATGGACAAAGTCTTCCGCCGCGTTGATCGCCGGCCGGTCCATCATTTCCATGCCGCCGGGGATGATGCCCTTGGCGATGATCGCGGCGACGCAGGCGCCCGCCTGTTCGCTCGAGGGAAAGCCGATCAGCACGGCCCGCGCCGTCTCCGGCGCCTGCAGGATGCGCACCGTCACCTCGGTGACGACGCCGAGCAGGCCCTCCGAGCCCGTCATCAGGCCGAGCAGATCGTAGCCCTCCGAGTCCAGGTGCTTGCCGCCGAGCCGGATCACCTCGCCCTCGATGGTGACGAACTCGATGCCGAGGACGTTCGTCGCCGTCAGCCCGTATTTCAGACTGTGCACGCCGCCGGAATTCTCCGCGACATTGCCGCCGATCGAGCAGGCGATCTGCGAAGACGGGTCCGGGGCATAATAGAAGCCGCGGTGCTCGACCGCGCGGGTGATGCCGAGATTGGTCACGCCCGGCTGCACTACGGCGCAGCGGTTGTCGAAGTCGACGTCGAGCACCTTGTTGAAGCGCGACAGCACCAGCAGCACCCCGTCCTCGAGCGGCAGCGCGCCGCCGGACAGCGAGGTGCCCGATCCCCGCGGCACCACCGGAATGCCCTCGGCGTGGCAGTAGGCGAGCACGGCGGCGACTTGCCGCACCGTCTCCGGCAGCACCACGACCAGCGGCAGCTGGCGGTAGGCGGTGAGGCCGTCGCTCTCGAACGGGCGCATCTCATGCAGGCTGTCGACGACGCCCTCGCCGGGGACGATCGCCTGCAGCGCTGCGACGATCGCCGCCCGCCGCCCGAGGATCTCGGCACTCGGCTTCGGCATCAGAACGGCCATGCAATCCTCCCAGATCAATGCCAGCGGGCCCGCGGTCTGGTGCGACCCTACCGCGCTTCCCGGTCAACTGGTATCCCAGTCGCTGTACTTCACCCTAGCATGTGCTATCCCTCGCCGTCAGCGTCTTGGAAAAGTTCTAATTCCCGTTTGTGATGCAAGGGGATGGGATGGCAGGGAAGGTCAGGCATGAGCACGCACCAAGGTGAGAGAACATCGGTCGGCCTGTTCGTCACCTGCCTCGTCGACCTCTTCCGCCCGAGCGTCGGCTTTGCCGCGCTGAAGCTTCTGGAAGATGCCGGCTGCACGGTCACCGTTCCGCAGAGCCAGACCTGCTGCGGCCAACCGACCTATAATTCCGGCGACCGCGCCGACACCCGCGCCATCGCCGAACAGGTCATCGCCGCCTTCGAGGGCTTCGACTACGTCGTCGCGCCCTCCGGCTCCTGCGCCGCCATGCTGAAGAAGCACTATCCCGAGCTCTTCGCCGGCGACGCCGCCTGGGAGCGCCGCGCCGACGCCTTTGCCGAAAAAGTGTTCGAGCTCGTGAGCTTCCTCACCGATGTCCGCGGCGTCACCGCGGTCGACGTCGCCATCACCGGCACCGTCACCTATCACGACTCCTGCTCGGGCCTGCGCGAGCTCGGTGTCCACGACCAGCCACGAGCGCTGCTCGCCAGCGTCGAGGGCCTGGAGCTTGCCGAACTGCGCGACGCCAACGTCTGCTGCGGCTTCGGCGGCACGTTCTGCGTGAAGTTTCCCGACATCTCCAACGCCATCGTCACCAAGAAGGCGAAGGCGATCGAGGAGAGCGGTGCCGACATGCTGCTCGCTGGCGATCTCGGCTGCCTCATGAACATGGATGGCAAGCTGAAGCGCCGCGGCGTCGCCATGGAGGTGCGCCACGTCGCCGAAGTGCTGGCGGGCATGATCGACGCCCCGCCGATCGGCGGCCGGCTGTGACCGGCTGCGCCTTGCGCCTTGCCGCGCCCGACTTCCTCCGCAACCCCGATGCGACGTTGGACTGAGCCATGCAGATCACTTCCCATGCCTTCAAGTCGAACTCCGTCACCGCGCTCGCCAATCCGGACCTGCAGCGGGCGATGGGCAATGTCGAGCAGGGCTTCATCGGCAAGCGGCAGAAGGCGGTCGACGCGCTGCCGGAGTTCGATGCCCTCAGAGACAGCGCGGTGGCGATCAAGCAGCACACGCTGAAGCATCTCGACCTCTACATCGAGGCCTATGCGGCGAAGGTCGAGGCGGCCGGGGGCACCGTGCATTTCGCCGAGGATGCCGACCATGCGAAGGCGATCTTCCTCGCCATCGCCCGGCGGCGCGGGGCGAAGACCGTCACCAAGGGCAAGACCATGGTGTCGGAGGAGATCGGCCTCAACGCCTTCCTCGAGGCGAACGGCATCGTGCCGGTCGAGACCGATCTCGGCGAATACATCATCCAGCTCAGGGGCGAGCATCCGAGCCACATCATCGCGCCGGCGGTGCACCTGACGCGCGAGCAGGTCGAGGCCGACTTCCGCCGCGTCCACACCCATCTCGACCCCTTGCGCAACCTCACCGAGCCGGTGACGCTGCTGTCGGAGGCGCGCACCATCCTGCGCCAGAAATACGCCGAGGCCGATATTGGCGTCACCGGCGCGAACTTCCTGATCGCCGAGACCGGCTCCTCGGTGATCGTCACCAATGAGGGCAATGGCGACCTGACGCAGTTGCTCGGCAAGTGCCACGTCGTCTTCGCCTCGATCGAGAAGATGGTGCCGACGCTGGAGGACACCGCGCAGATCCTGCGCGTCCTCGCGCGTTCCGCTACGGGGCAGGAGTCCACTGTCTACGCCACGTTCTCGACCGGGCCGAAGCGGCCAGAGGACGTCGACGGGCCGGAGGAATACCACGTCATCCTCCTCGACAATGGCCGTTCGGCGATGCTCGGCACCGAGTTCGAGGACATGCTGCGCTGCATCCGCTGCGGCGCCTGCATGAACCATTGCCCGGTCTACCACGCGGTCGGCGGCCACACCTACGGCTCGGTCTATCCCGGCCCGATGGGCGCCGTGCTGACGCCGGGCCTCTCCGGCATCGACAAGGCCGGCAACCTGCCGAATGCCTCGACCTTCTGCGGCCGCTGCGAATCCGTCTGCCCGATGCACATCCCGCTGCCGAAGATGATGCGGCACTGGCGCGAGAAGGAGTTCGAGCAGCACCTGCAGCCGAAGGCCGCCCGCAGTGGCCTTGGCGTCTGGGCCTTCGCCGCGCGGCGCCCGGCGCTCTACCGCACGCTGGTCTCGTTTGCGATGCCGATCCTGTCGGCGATGGCCGGGGCCAAGCGGCGCTTCGCCGCGCTGCCGCTCGCCGGCGGCTGGACGAAATGGCGCGATCTGCCGGCGCCGGAGGGGCGCACCTTCCTGCAGCAGGTCCGGCAAGGCGAGCGCCCGGCGGTCTCAGCGCGCGGCATGGTCCTGCCCAAGGCCCGGCTGCCGATCGCCGCGGCCAAGGCCGCCGCCGCGCGCGCTGCCGCGGCCGAAGCGCTGGATGCCGCGACCACCGCGGCGAAAGCGGCCGCGACGGCAGCGGCTGCCGCCACCAGCGGCACGGGAGCTTCGGCATGAGCGGCTCGGCCCGCGAGGCCATGCTGTCGCGCATCCGCCACGCCAATGGCGGGCGGCCGCGCGATCCCGAGCGGCAGGCCGCCGTCGACGCGCGCCTTGCCGGTGCACCGATCGGCGTCATCCCCGCCCGCGGTCAGCTCGATGCCGCCGGCCGCAAGGCGATGTTCAAGATGATGGCGGAGGCGGCGAGCGCGACCATCGCCGAGGTCGCGGGCTACGCCGATCTGCCGAAGGCCGTCGCCGACTATCTGCGCCTCAACAATTTTCCCGCGACGATCCGCATGGGCAGCGATCCGAGGCTCGCCGAGGGCGACTACGCCGACACCGCGCTGACCGTCGCGTACGGTCCCAGCGCCGGCGATGACCTCAACGGCCTGTCGCATGCCGAGGGCGGCATTGCCGAGACCGGCACGCTGATGCTCCTCTCCGGTCCCGACAACCCGACGACGCTGAACTTCCTGCCGGAGAACCATATCGTGGTGCTCAAGGCCGATGCCATCGTCGGCGGCATGGAGGCGCTCTGGCCGCTCGTCCGGGCGCGGCAAGGCAAGGGCAAGATGCCACGCTCGGTCAATTTCATCACCGGCCCCTCGCGGTCGGCCGACATCGAGCAGAAGCTGCTGCTCGGCGCCCATGGGCCGCGGGCCCTGCACATCATCCTCGTGGGATAGGACGGATCCGCGTCCTTCGCAGGACGTCTGGGGCGGCTGGTCGACCCCTGCTCGGCCGCCAGGCGTCGTGTTGACGCACGGGGGACGCGGCTTCCTTGTGACCTTGATGGGAGCAGCGCCAACCGCCGAGGAGGCGACCGGAGCGCACGACGTGTCGCCGGACAGCGCCGTCAGCGGCTGGCGAAACGCCGGCGCACCTCCGCCACGACCGCCGCCTCGGCGGCATCGCGCGGGGCCTTCGCCATCACGAGACAGGCCTCCGAGGCGAGGATCAGGCCATCGCTTAGAACCTTCAACGCGTTCGCCCTTAGCGTCGAGCCGGTGGAGGTGATGTCGACGATGATGTCGGCGGACCCTGCGGCCGGCGCACCCTCGGTGGCGCCGAGGCTCTCGACGATGCGGTAGCTCTGGATCCCGTGACGGCGGGTGAAAAACTCTTGCGTCAGCCGCTGGTACTTCGTCGCGATCCGCAGGCGCCGGTGGTGCTTCTGGCGAAAGCTGGCTGCGACATCGCCGAGATCCTCCATCCGGTCGACGTCGACCCAGGCCTCCGGCACCGCGACGATGACGTCGGCCTGGCCGAAGCCGAGCCGCGCGACGATCTCGACCTTCTGGTCCGCGTCCGCGATCGTCTCGCGCACCAGGTCCTCGCCGGTGACGCCGAAGGCAATGCTGCCGCTGGCCAGCTCGCGGGCGATCTCCGAGGCCGAGAGCAGGACGACGTCCAGCCCCTCGATGCCGGAGACGCTGGTGCGGTAGCTGCGGGCATCCTCGGCGCCGGCGATCTCGATGCCGGCGGCGGCCAGCGCTGCGACCGCGTCCTCCTTCATCCGGCCCTTGGACGGGATGGCAAGCGTCAGCGTCATGCGGCCTCTCCTGCATCGGGGGCGAGCGCGGCGATGCGGTCGAGCCAGAGCGAAAAGCCGACCGCGGGGATCGGCACGGTGGCGCCGAGATAGGTCAGCAGCCGGTCGTACCGCCCGCCGCCGACCAGCGGCTGGGCAGCCCCCGGCGCCCGGATCTCGAACACCATGCCGGTGTAGTAGTCGATCGCCCGGCCAAAAGCCGCACGGTAGCGCACCGCGGAGAGATCAACGCCTGCTTCTGCCAGCGCGAGGTTGCGCTGCTCGAAGACGGTGAGCGCGGCGCCGAGCTCGATGCCGCTCTCCGCCGACAGGCCGCGCAACAGCCGCGAGGCGTCGGACAGCGGGCAGTCGATCGACAGGAAGCGGCGCAGCAGCTGCAGCGAGCTCTCCGAGAGGCTCGCCTCGGCGACCGCCACCTTCTCGATCAGCCGCGCGGCGATCTCGGCCGGCGTCCGGCTGGCCGAGGGCGACAGCCCGCCCGCCTCCATCCGCGCCCGCACCGCCTGGATCAGGCCCACCATGTCGCGGTTCTTGGCCAGCGCGTGGAGGTCGGCGGCGAGGCCTTGCAGCGCCTGCCCGTCATGCCGGGCGAGATCGCCGAGCGCAGCACCCAGCAGCGTATCGTCACCGAAGGTGCGCACCAGCCGGCGCTGCCAGCCATCGGGCAGGCCGAGCGCGGCGAGGAACGCCTCGAAGAGGCCCTGGTCGCCCAGAACGATGTCGAGCGGCACGGGGCCTGCCGCGGTCTCGAGCCCGGCCAGCGCATCGGCCAGCGCCCGCGCATCGGCGCGCGCCCGGTCGGGATCGCCGAGGTCCTCGATGCCGGCCTGGCGGAACTCCGAGCCCTCCGCCCGCATCTGCCGGAAGACGAGGCCGAGATAGGCATAGCGCCGCGGCAGCGCCGCGCCCTCGGCTATGTGCGAGAGGCAGACGGGGATGGTGAAGTCGGGCCGCAGGCACAGCGTCTCCCCGCTCTCGCCGCGGGTGAGGAAGATGCGCCGTCGCAGAGCCTCGCCGGCGGTGTCGAGATAGGGGTCCGCCGGCTGGATGACCGGCACCGTCACGGCAAAGGTCGAGCGCGCGGCGAAAAGGTTCTCGAGGGCGACATCCATCGCCGGGGGCACGGACGGAGCCATCGCGTCAGTCCTCGGTGCCGACGCGCCCATCGGCGTCGTCGGGCGTGCGCTCGCCAAGACGGTCCGCCGCTTGCGCGGCAAGGATCGCCCTCACAGTCGCCAGCAACTCAGCCTCGGGCACCGTCACCTGCGCCGGACGGGTGGCCCGCCAGGTGGCGTTGTCGGCGATGGTCTCGGAGATCCGCTTGCCCTCGACGAGGTCCTTCACCTGCACCATGCCGGCGGCCTTCTCGTCGCCGCCCTGGATCACCACCAGCGGCGCGTTGCGGCTGTCGGCATAGGCCAGCTGCTTGCCGAACTGCTTCGGATTGCCCTGGAACATCTCGACGGGCACGACGGGCCCGACGAACTGGCCGTCGGCGTCCCTCGGGTTCAGCCCATCGCGCAGGAGCGTCGTCAGCCGCTGGTAGTCGGCCAACCGGTCGCGGTCCATCACGGTCACTACGACCGGGCCGACGCGGTCCTCGCTGCCGAGGCGGCCGAGGTTCTTCAGCGCCGTCATCAGCCGGGAGACGCCGATCGAGAAGCCGGTCGCCGGCACCGCCTCGCCACGGAAGCGCGCGATCAGCCCGTCATAGCGCCCGCCGCCGCCGACCGAGCCGAACTGGACCTTCTGGCCCTTCTCGTTGGTGACGTCGAACAGCAGCTCGGCCTCGTAGACCGGGCCGGTATAGTATTCGAGGCCGCGCACGACCGAGGTGTCGATCAGCACGCGCGCGTCGTCATAGCCGCCGGCCCGGCACATCGACCGAATCTGCTCGAGCTCGCCGAGCCCTTCGGCCACCCGCGCATTCTCGCCGAAGGCCTCGCGGGCCTTGGCGATGCGCACGGAGCCCGGACCTTCGGCATCCACCGCCTCGGCGGCGAGACCGGTGATGTCGAACAGCCGCAGCACCCGGTCGATGCTATCCGCATCCAGCTCGGCGCCCTTGGTGAAGTCGCCCTTGCCGCCGCTGTCGTCGAGCCGGCCCTTGCCGAGCAGCTCGCGCACGCCGGCGATGCCGAACTTGTCGAGCTTATCGAGCGCGCGGAGCACGGTCAGCCGCCGCCCGGCATTCTCGTCGCCGCCGAGGCCGATCGCCTCGAGCACGCCGTCGAGCACTTTCCGGTTGTTGACCCGGATGACGTAGTCGCCGCGGGCGATGCCGAGCGCTTCCATCACGTCGGCCATCATCATGCACATCTCGGCATCGGCCGCGACCGATGGCGCGCCGACCGAGTCCGCGTCGAACTGCATGAACTGACGGAAGCGGCCCGGACCCGGCTTCTCGTTGCGGAAGACGTAGCCAGCGCGGTAGCTGCGATAGGGTTTCGGCAGCGCGTCGAAATTCTCGGCGACATAGCGGGCGAGCGGCGCGGTGAGGTCGTAGCGCAGGCTTAGCCACTGCTCGTCGTCGTCCTGCAGCGAAAACACGCCCTCGTTCGGGCGGTCGCTGTCAGGCAGGAATTTCCCGAGCGCATCGGTGTACTCGAAGAACGGCGTCTCGACCGGCTCGAAGCCGTAGCGCTCATAGACGCTCTTGATGACGCCGAGCATCTTCTCCTGCGCCCGCAGATCGTCCGGACCACGGTCGCCGAACCCGCGCGGCTGCCGCGCCTTCACCTTGATGGGCTTGGAAGCCATGTTCTGCCGCCTGAAACGCGCGCCGATCCACCACCCTCGCGGAGAGGGCAGGCGATCGCCTGGTTGCTGAATGTGCTGGGGGCTTAGCCGATAGGCGGCGGAGGGACAAGCGGAAGGGGAAAGGCGAGCCGAGGGTGGCACTGCCGGCACGACCGACTTAAGAGCCACTGCCAACTGTGCAAGGATGAAGGTGTCGACCTCTCAAGCTCGTCATCCCGGCCTTGAGCCGGGATCCATTCCTCAGCGCGTCAGCCGTAGTCCGGCTCAGGAATGTCCAACCTCGTAGCTGTCCCCGACGATTTGGAATGGATCCCGGGTCAAGCCCGGGATGAAGAAGCGTGGACGGAGGCAACTCGTCTCCGGGGCGTAAGCTTAGTTGTTCGGGCCGTCGATCCGGCTCGGCTGCACCGGGTCGGACGCGGGGAACGTGTCGTCGACGGCGTCGTCGCGGCTTTCTTCCTTGGTCATTTTCCGCTCCTGGTCGCCGGGCGTCGGCTTGTCGTCGCGCATCGGCTGGGCGGGCGGGGTCTTCTTGATGTCGTCGGTCATGTCGATCTCCTCAGGTGTCGGCAGAGCAACGACGATCGGTCATGCCTGTTCCCGCTCCAGCAGCGCAGCGGGCGAACAGACCGGCAATACCTGCGGCGATCATCGGTCCGGCGCCGGACCCACGTCTTTCGCCGTCACACCTCCCGCTGCAACGCCTCGATCGCCTCGTCGAGCTCGAACACCGGCGGGCGGTCGAGCAGGCGTCCGAGCTGCTGCTTGACCTCCTCGCGGACGCCGCGCGTCTCGTCGAGGATCGTCTTGGTGCGCAGGAAGTCGAGCACGCCGTAGCGGGAGACCGGCGGCCGGAACAGGAGGTCGGGCGGGTCGATCAGGAGTTTTGTCTCGATGATCGACTGCTGCATCAGCTGCGAGGCGCCGATCATTGCTTCGACGGGGGTCGGCAGTTTCTCGGCGTCGCCCTCGGGCCCGCCATTGACGTCGACGGCGACGATCACCTCGGCAGCGTCGCGCAACTGGTCGAAGGGGAGGGGATTGTAGATGCCGCCGTCCACCAGCACGAGGCCATCGCGCCGCACCGGGCGGAACACGGCCGGCAGAGCCGCCGAGGCCGCGAGCGCACTCATCAGGTCGCCGGTGCGGATCGCCAACGCCCGCCGGGCGTAGAAGTCCGTCGCCATCACCGTCGTCGGGATCTCGAGGGCGTCGAAGTCGATGTGCATCGCCGGCGGCAGGAAGGCGCCAAGCACCCGCCGTGCGTTAAGCTGGCCAAGGCGAAAGCCGCCATCGGCCCAGAAGTCGGCGAGCGTCGGCGGGCGCGTCGCCCAGAGCCTGCCGGCCAGGAGACGGGGGCTGGCAAAGCTTGCCAGTGCGAAATCCTCGATCTCCGCCCCCGACATGCCGGAGGCATAGGCCGCCCCGAAGATCGCGCCGATCGACGAGCCGGCGATGTGCGCCGGCTTGATGCCGAGTTCGTCGAAGGTCGAGAGCACGTGGATGTGCGCGAGGCCCCGCGCCCCGCCGCCCCCCAGCGCAAGGCCGATGCGGCGGGGTTTGGCCATTGTCAGGCGCCGGCGGGGCCGACGGTGACGACGGTCGGGTCGGCCGACAGCAGCTTCTGGCCCATGCGCTTGACGTCGTCGAGCGTGACGGCGTCGATCAGGCCCTGGCGCTTGTCGATATAGTCGATGCCGAGATTGTCGAGCTGGATGCCGACGAGGGTGGAAGCGATCGACAGCGAGGAGTCGAGGTTCTGGATGGCGTAGGAGCCCTTCACGAAGGACTTCGCCTTGTCGAGCTCGGCCTGCGTCGGGCCCTCATCGGCCATGCGCTTCATCTCCTTGCGGATGATGTCGATCGATTCCTGCGCCTTGTCGGCCCGGGTCGCGGTCGAGGCGCCGAGCACGGCGGCATGGTCATAGGAGGCGAGGAAGGAGTTCGCGCCGTAGGCAAGGCCCCGCTTCTCGCGGACTTCCTGGTAAAGCCGCGAGGAGAACGAGCCGCCGCCAAGGATGTGGTTCATCAGATAGGCCGCGAAGAAGTCCTTGTCGTCGCGCTTGATGCCCGGCAGCGCGAACTGGATCGTCGTCTGCGGCACATCGAGCGTCACCGCCGCGGTCTTGCCGGTCACCGGCACGGCGTCAGCGATGACGGGGAGCGTCGCCTTGGCCGGCAGCGCGCCGAACACCGCGTCGAGCTGCTTGCCGAGTTCCGTCGCATCGATCGCCCCGACGACGCCGACGACGAGGTTGTCCTTGGCGAAGCCGTTCTTGCGGAAGTTCTCGAGATCGGCCTTCTCGACCTTGTTCAGCGTCTCGACGGTGCCGTCGCTCGGCCGGCTGTAGGGATGCCCGGGGAAGACCGCGCCGCGCCAGGCCTTGGAGGCGAGCTGGCCCGGATCGTTCTCGTTGGCGATGATGCCGGTCTCGATCTGGCCGCGGATCCGCGCCACCGGCTCGTCGTCGAAGCGCGGCTCGTTGACCGAGAGGCGCAGCAGGTTGAAGGCCTCGGACTCGTTCTCCACGAGCGTCCGGAACGAGCCGGAGAAGTTGTCGTAGCTCGCGGTGTAGGACAGGCTGACGCCGAGATTGTCGAGCTTCTCTTGGAAGCTGCGGCTGTCGATGTCGCCGGCGCCCTCGTCGAGCAGGCCCGACATGAGGTTTCCGGTGCCGTCCTTGCCCTCGGCATCGGCGGTCGAGCCGGCGCCCTTGAACGAGAAGTTCACGGCGATCAGCGGGTTGGTGTAGTCCTCGACAAGCAGCGCCTTGATGCCGCCCGGGCTGGTCACCTGCTTGATTTCGACGGCCTCGGCCGGCGAAAGCGCGAAGAAGGAGAGGCCGGCGGTGAGGGCGAGCGCGGCGATCGGGCGTAGCGTGATCTGCGTCATGTAAACCTCGATCTCAGGAGCGGACGGCGGGGGCGGCGGGCAGCAAATAGCCGGTGACCGACCGTTTCGGGTCCAGATACTTGCGGGCGACGGCGTTGACGCTGTCGACGGTGACGGCCTCGATCCGCTGGGGATAGCTGTCGACGTCGGCGATGGTGCGGCCGGTGGAGATCGCCGCGCCGTAGCGGCGGGCGAGCGCCGTCTGGCTGTCGCGCTCGTAGATCACGGCCTTGCGCACGCGGTTCTTGGCGCGCTCCAGCTCTTCCGGTGTGATGCCGTCCTTCAGGATCTTCGCGATCTCCGCGTCGATCGAGCCTTCGACCTTGGCGATATCGGCGGTGCCGCGCGGCGTGCCGTAAACGCCGAACTCGCCTTCCTTCAGCGCCGAGCTGGAATTATAGGCACCGACGCCGGCGGCGATCGCCTGGTCGACGACGAGCGCACGGTAGAGCCGGCTGGTCGTGCCGCTGTCGAGGACGTCGGCGAGCACATCGAGTGCCTCGGCCTCGCCCGGTGCCGCCGTGGTGTCGGACGGCACGAGGTAGGAGCGCTGCATGGTCGGCTGGGTGACGCGCGCGTCACTGAGTGTCACCGTGCGGGCCGCCAGCGGCTCGGGCTCGGTCGGGCGCAAGGCTGCCCGGTCGCCGGGCTCGGCGCGGCGCTTGACTTTGCCGAAGGTCTTTTCGGCGAGCGCGCGCACCTCGTCCGTTGTCACGTCGCCGGCGATGATCAGCGTCGCGTTGTTCGGTGTATAGTAGCGGTTGTACCAGGCGATCGCGTCCTCGCGCGACAGCTTCTCCATCTCGTGCCGCCAGCCGATGACCGGGATGCCGTAATGGCTGTTCTGGTAGAGCGTCGCCTGCAGCGCTTCCTGCAACTGGGCAGAGGGGTCGTTGTCGGTGCGCTGGCGGCGCTCCTCGAGGATCACGTTGCGCTCAGGCAGCACTGCCTCGTCGGACAGGATGAGGTTCTCCATCCGGTCGGCCTCGAAGCCCATCATCTCTTCCAACGCGGAGGATGGAATCTGCTGGTAATAGGCGGTGTAGTCGTAGCTGGTGAAGGCGTTCTCCTCGCCGCCGATGTCGGAGACGGCGTTTGAGAAGGTGCCCATCGGATGGGTCTTGGTGCCCTTGAACATCAGGTGCTCGAGGAAGTGGGCGATGCCCGAGGTGCCGGCGACCTCGTCGGCCGAGCCCGCCTTGTACCAGACCATCTGGGTGACGACCGGAGCGCGGCGGTCCGGCAGGACGACGACCTGCATGCCGTTTTCCAGCATGAAGCTCTCGTTCTTCGGGCGCTTGGCTTCCGCCTCGGCCATCCGTTCGGCCGGTGTCTGGGCCGGCGCGGGGGCGGCGGCGGTCGTCGCGGCGACTGGCTTGGCGGCGTCCTCGGCGAAGGCTGTGAGCGGCAGGAGACTGATCGAGAGGGCGAGAGCGGAACCCCCCGCATGCCTGGCAAAACGATGCATCGTCGGTTCGATCCCTGTGCTTTTTCGTTCTCGTGCGGCAGCTATGGCTGCTCCGCGCTATGGGTGCCAATTAAGTTTTAGTTAGGTCGCCCGCGGCGTGGCCCAGCGCTACCCGGCGGCTGAGGGATCGGGCGGTCTCCGGCGGATAGCGAACCGCCCGGCCGATGCTCACGCCGCGGCGAAGCGCAGGAACCGCAGGACCGTGTCGCCGGTCGGGCGGCTGTCGTCGAGGACGAAGCCCGCCGGCAGCTGGAAGCGCGCGCTCGACGCCTCTTCCAGCACGCAGATCGCGCCTTGCTGTAGCCAGCCTTCGTCGCGGGCCGAGGCCAGCGCCTTTTCGCCCAGACCCTTGCCGTAGGGCGGATCGGCGAAGAGGAGGTTGAACGGCTCCAGCGCGCCCGCCGGGCCGAGGCTCGTCGCATCGCGGCGGAACACCCGGGTGATGCCGGTCAGGCCGAAAGCCTCGATATTGCTGCGCAAAAGGCCACGGCCCTCGACGCCCTCTTCGACGAACAGGCAGTAGCGCGCGCCGCGCGACAGCGCCTCGATGCCGAGCGCCCCGGTGCCGGAGAAGAGGTCGAGGACGCGCGCGCCTTCCAGCGGTCGGCTCTTCTGATGCTGCAGGATGTTGAACAGCGTCTCGCGCACCCGGTCCGTGGTCGGGCGGATGGCGTCGGTCTTCGGCGCGGCCAGCGGCCGGCCGCGGAAGGAGCCGCCGACGATGCGCATGGCCTAGCTCCGAGGTCCGCGCTTCGGCCCGCCGGGGCCCTTGCCGTTGCCGCCGCCGGGGCCGCCCCGTGGCGCCCCACGCGGAGCATCACCGCCCCGTGGTCCATCACCGCGGGAGGGTCCGCGGGCAGGGCCATCACTGCGTGGGGTCCGGGGGGCGTCGCTGCGGTCGCCCCGCGGGGCCGAACTGCGAGCGTCGCCGGGCGTCTTGTTGCGGTCGCCGAAACGCGAAGGGGCACCGCTGCGGGCAGGACGCTCGCCACTTTCCTCGCGCGGCTTGCCATAGCTCGGGCGTTCGCCGGCCGGGCGGGCCGATGGCCGTTCGCCAAGGCCGGGGCGACTGCCGGCCGGCCGGGCGGGCCGATCGCCGGCAGGACGTTGGGGACGATCGCCGGTCGGCTTGTCGGCGCCGACGCTCGGCCGGGGACGGTCGCGGCCCTTGGCGCGCTCCTCGCGGGCGGCGAGCTTCTTCTCGCCGACCGGCCGGGCGCCAGGTGCGGTCCAGACATTGGCGTGGCGGCGCGGGCCCATCGGGGTCTTCATCGCCGTGTCGCCGCCGGTGCGCTCCTCGCGGTCGCTGCCACCACGCGGACGGTCGTCCCGCGAACGGTCCGAACGTTCCGGGCGGTCACCGGTGCGCGGACGATCGCTGCGGTCCTCGCGGGGCCGGTCCGGCCGGTCACTCTTGCTGCGGTCGTCGCGGGCACCCGGCCGCGGCGGCTTGGTGTCGAGACGGCCGAGCGCGTCGGTGCGCTTGGCGTCGCCGAACTTGCGCCGGTTCGGGCGTTCGGTGGTGGCCGAGACCCACTCGCTCTTGACCTTCGGCGCCTCGACCTTTTCGGCCTGCACCACGGCATTGGTGAAGGTGGTGATGATCGGCGCGTCGAAATCGGCGCCGGCCTCCTCGATCAGCCGGTCGCCGAGCTGGTCGCGCAGCATGCGGCCGTTGATCTCGCGCACCGAGCCTTCCGGCATGTCGGCAAGCTGGAACGGGCCGAAGGAGATGCGGATCAGCCGGTTCACGTCGAGGCCGAGATGGCCGAGGATGCGCTTAACCTCGCGGTTCTTGCCTTCGCGCAGGCCGAGCGTCAGCCAGACATTGGCGCCCTTCTCGGAATCCAGCGTCGCTTCGACGGCGCCGTAGAACACGCCGTCGATGGCGACGCCCTGGCGCAATTCGTCGAGTTGGGCCTGCGTCACCGTGCCGTGCGCGCGGACGCGGTAGCGGCGGAGCCAGCCGGTCGCCGGCAGCTCAAGGATGCGGGCCAAGCCACCGTCATTGGTGAGGAGCAGCAGGCCCTCGGTGGTAATGTCGAGCCGCCCGACCGAGAGCACCCGCGGCAGGTCTTCCGGCAGGCGGTCGAACACGGTCGGCCGGCCTTCCGGGTCGCGGTTGGTGGTCACGAGGCCGGAAGGCTTGTGGTAGAGCCAGAGCCGGGTGCGCTCGATCGGCGCCAGCGGCTGGTTGTCGATTTCGATCTTGTCGCGGCCGGTGACGGTGACCGCCGGAGTGTCGAGGATCTTGCCGTTCAGCTTGACGCGGCCGTCGGCGATCATGCCCTCGGCGTCGCGGCGCGAGGCAACGCCGGCGCGGGCAAGGCGCTTGGCGATGCGCATCGAGCCGGCCGGCTCGTCCGACGTCGACGCCGTCCGGGACGGGGCGCGGGCATCGTCGCGGGGCTTGCGGTCCGGCTTGTCGCCGCGCGCCTCGCGCTTGTCGCCGCGGGCACCGGCGGGTGCTGCTCCCGGCATCTCGGTGTCGAAGCTCTTGGGGTAGACCTTGCGGGCCGGCGCGTCGCCGAGCGGGCGCGGCTTGAACACGCGCTTCTCGCCGGCGGGCTTGTCCCCGCGCGTTCCACCTTTTTTAGCGTCGTCGCCGTCGTGTCTGTCGGTCATGATCTTTGCCTTTTGCTCGCCGGTGCTTATCAGGTCGGGCCGGGCGCGGCGAGAGGCTGCGCGAGGGGAAGGCCATGGGCCGCGAGAATTACATGGATTTGGCGCTGGAGGAGGCCCGCGCCGCCGCCCTGCGGGGCGAGGTGCCGGTCGGCGCCGTCCTGGTGTCGGGGGAGGCCGTCATCGCCCGCGACGGCAACCGCACGCGCGAGCGGAACGACCCGACGGCGCATGCCGAAATGCTGGTGATCCGCTCGGCCGCCGAAGCGCTCGGGCAGGAGCGCCTCTCCGGCTGCGATCTCTACGTGACGCTGGAGCCTTGCGCGATGTGCGCCGGGGCGATCTCGTTCGCGCGGATCCGGCGGCTCTATTTCGCCGCAAACGATCCGAAAGGCGGCGGCGTCGAGCACGGCGGCCGCTTCTTCGCGCAGCCGACGTGCCACCATGCGCCAGAAGTCTACGCCGGCATCGCCGAGAGCGAGGCGGCCGTCATCCTGCGCGACTTCTTCCAGGCCCGCCGGGACTGATCCGCCCGAAAAGCGCAATCGATCCCGGGCGGGCGGGACGGCCTAGAACGGCAGGATGCCGCGCAAGGTCTCGCCGAAACCCTTCTTCTTGTTCAGCTTGGCTTCCTTCACCTTCTCGTCGACGCCGGGATCGCCGACGGGGGCGCTGGCGGCGGGCTGGCGATAGGCGACCGGCGGTTCGCTGAGATACTTGCGCTGGGTCGGGTTGCCTTGCTTGCTCTCCTGCAGACGCTTCTTGAACGCCTCGCGGCCGGAGTTCAGCTCGTCCGGGCTCAGCGTCGTGCGGCCGCGCTCACTGCTCAGGCGGTCGGTGCCATAGGTGTTGGCGGCGATCTGTTCCTCAGTGATGCCTTCCTTGCGGGAAACCATCACGTCGGCGCTCACCGCACCGCCGGTGTCGCGGGCGTCGGCCGCGGCCTTGATCCGGGCGCTCCGCACTTCCGGCGATTCGGGCCAGTTCGGATCGTTCTCGGCGCTTACGCCGTCGCGCGGCGGCGGCAGGATCGACGTGTCCTTCGGCTTCACCAGCTCCGCACGCGGATTATAGGAGATCGGCTCCTTGTTCGAGGAGCCGAGCGTCAGCATGCCGTCGAGATCGGAGACCATCTGCGCGCCGGCCGACTTGCCCGTTCCGTAGGTCGGTCCCATGCAGCCGGCGAGGCCGAGGGCCGCAAGGCTGACGGCGATCGTGCTGGCGGCGCGAATCTCTCGAAGCTTCATCGTCGTGTCGGCCCCCTTGCCGAATTCCCCGCGACCGAGATCCCCGGATCGCGCCCAGCCATGCTCATTGAATTCTGTCGATTGTCGGGCGAGTTCTACGGCAAGCGCAAGGCTGAGGCAAGAAAGCGGCTGGTGGCGCGGCGGGAACCGCAGATTTGTTCCGGATGTCCCCGCCAATCTTTCGCATGTCCCCGCTTTGCCGCCTCAGACCGCCAGCCGGCCGAGCGCCTTCAGTTCGCGCAGCGCCGCTGCATCGCGGGCCGATACCTCCGGAAACTCGGCATCGTCGCCGACGTCCCGGGTGATCTTCCACGAGCGGGCGCATTTCTGCCCCTCGGCAAGGCCCGGCACCACCGCGACCCCCGGCGTGTCGGCGAGCGCGAAGGCGCCGGTGGGCGCCGGGAACGCGGCGATCACAATGCCGCTGGTGATCGCGATCTCGGCAAAGTCCAGCTCTTCGGCGAGCGCTCGCAGGCCGGCATCCTCGATGTGGACGGTCGGCGCTGCCTCCAGCGAGGAGCCGATGCGCTTGGCCCGCCGCTCCTCCTCCAGCGCGCCGGTGACGACCCGGCGCAACCGCTTGACCTTCTGCCAGCGCGTCGCCAGCGCCTCGTCGAGCCAGGCCGGATCGACGGTGCGGAACTGTTCGAGATGCACCGAGCGGCTCTCCGGATGGCGCGACAGCCAGGCCTCCTCCATGGTGAAGGGCAGCATGGGCGCGAGCCAGGTGACGAGGTGGTCGAAGAGTTCGCGCACCACCTGGATCGCCGCATGCCGGCGCGGCGAGGACGGCGCGTCGCAGTAGAGCGCGTCCTTGCGGATGTCGAAGTAGAAGGCGGACAGCTCCACCGTCATGAAGTCGACGAGCGCACGGCTGACGCGCTTGAAGTCGAAGTCGTCGTAACCCTTGCGCACCACGCGGTCGAGTTCGGCGATCCGGTGCAGCATCAGCCGCTCGAGCTCCGGCATGTCCGCCGGCGCCACCGTCTCGCCGGTGTCGTGCGCGAGCGTGCCGAGCATCCAGCGCATGGTGTTGCGCAGCTTGCGGTAGGCATCGATGTTGGTCTGCAGGATCGTCTTGCCGAGCCGCAGGTCCTCCGAATAGTCGGAGGAGACCACCCAGAGCCGGAGAATGTCGGCGCCGGACTGCTTGATCACCTCCTGCGGTGTGACGACGTTGCCGAGCGACTTCGACATCTTGCGCCCTTCCTCGTCCATGACGAAGCCGTGCGTCAGCACCGCGTCATAGGGCGCCCGGCCGCGGGTGCCGCAGGATTCCAGCAAGGACGAGTGGAACCAGCCGCGGTGCTGGTCGGAGCCTTCGAGGTAGAGATCGGCGGGCCATTTGAGGTCCGGCCGCTTCTCCAGGCAGAAGGCGTGGGTCGAGCCAGAATCGAACCAGACGTCGAGGATGTCGGTGACCATCTTCCACTGGGTGCCGTCATGCTCGTTGCCGAGGAAGCGCTCCTTGGCGCCCTCGGCAAACCAGGCGTCCGCCCCTTCTGCGGCGAAGGCCGCGAGAATCCGCTCGTTGACCGCCTTGTCCTTGAGGATCTTGCCCTCCTCGTCGACGAAGACGGCGATCGGCACGCCCCAGGCGCGCTGGCGGGACAGAACCCAGTCCGGCCGACCCTCGATCATGCCGCGCAGCCGGTTCTGGCCCGAAGCCGGCACGAAGCGCGTCTCCTCGATCGCCTTCAGAGCGCGACCACGCAGCGTGTCGGTCTCGGCGAGCTGGCCTTCGCGCAGGCCGTAACCTTGCAGCTCCTTGTCCATCGACACGAACCACTGCGGCGTGTTGCGGAAGATCACCGGCTTCTTGGAGCGCCAGGAATGCGGATAGGAATGCTTCAGCCGGCCGCGCGCGAGCAGCCGCCCCGCGGAGATCAGCGCGGCGATGATGCGAGCATTGGCGTCGCCCTTCTTGCCCTTGTCGTCGATGACCCGGGCCGGGCCCTCCGGCGCGTCGGGCCCAAAACCCGGCACATCCTTGGTGTAGAAGCCGTCATCGTCGACGGTGAACGGGATGGCGGTGTCGATGCCACGCTGCTCCAGCAGCTTGCGGCTCGACGTCCAGACGTCGAAATCCTCGCGGCCATGGCTCGGCGCGGTGTGCACGAAACCGGTGCCCGCCTCGTCGGTCACATGGTCGCCTTCGAGCAGCGGAACGGGGAAGGTGTAGCCAAGGGCCTCCAGCGGATGGATGAGCATCAGGCCAGCGAGGTCGGCGGCCGAGACGTCGGCGAGGCGAGTGAATCCGCCCTCCGGCACGCGCGCCTTGGCGAAGACGTCGGCGGCGAGAGCGTCGGCCAGGATCAGCTTCTCGCCGAAATTCGCCCAGCGCGGCGCCTCGGCGTCATCCGGCGCGGTCACCTCGTAGAGGCCGTAGGCGACGCGGTCGGAATAGGCGACGGCGCGGTTGCCGGGCATGGTCCAGGGCGTGGTCGTCCAGATCACGACGGACGCCGGCAGAAGGTCCGACAACGTCGCGCCATCGCGTGCGACGAGCCGAACCGGGAACTTCACCCAGACCGTGTCGCTCTCGTAATCCTCGTACTCGATCTCGGCCTCGGCGAGCGCCGTCTTCTCGACCACCGACCACATGATCGGCTTCGAGCCACGGTAGAGCTGGCCGGAGGTGGCGAACTTCAAGAGCTCGCCGGCGATCACCGACTCGGCCTCGAAGTTCATCGTCAAATACGGGTCGGCAAAATCGCCCTCGACGCCGAGGCGGCGGAATTCGGCCGACTGCACGCCGACCCAGTGCGCCGCGAACTCGCGGCATTCCTGGCGGAACTCGTTGACCGGGACCTCGTCCTTGTTCTTGCCCTTGGCGCGGTAGGCCTCCTCGATCTTCCACTCGATCGGCAGGCCGTGGCAGTCCCAGCCCGGCACGTAATTGGCGTCGAAACCGCGCATCTGGAACGAGCGGGTGATGACGTCCTTCAGGATCTTGTTCAGCGCATGGCCGATGTGGAGGTTGCCGTTGGCATAGGGCGGGCCGTCGTGCAGCACGTATTTCGGTCGGCCGGCGGCATCCTCGCGCAGCGCCTTGTAGAGGTTCTCTGAATCCCAGCGGGCGATCCATTCCGGCTCGCGCTGCGGCAGGCCCGCGCGCATCGGAAACTCGGTCTCGGGCAGGAACAGCGTCTTGGAATAGTCGGTGGTGGCGGTGTCGCTCATGTCGGTCTTTTCGGTTCGCGGGCCGGAAGGCGGCGCATCGCGTCAAGGGGAGAGCGTCGCGGCTGAAGGGCCTGCGGCGGGCAGTCGCGTCCCGGTCCCCAGAGCGCTCAGAGCGCGCGCGGGGCCGGGCGGATAATTCGCAGGAGCGGAAGCCGGATCATGCCGCCTCTCTAGCAATACGCGCCGCGCGTATAAAGCGGAATTAGAAGGCGATGGCCGTGTCGAAGGGCGACAGGGGTGTCGCTGAGGCCAGCAGCCGGCGGGCCTCGGCGGTGTCGCGGTCCATCTGTGCCACCAGCGCCTCGACCGAGTCGAACTTCTCCTCGCCGCGCAGGAAGGCGAAGAGCGAGACCTCGGCGGTCTCGCCGTAGAGATCGCCGGAGAAGTCGAACAGGAAGGTCTCGAACAGCGCCGCGCCGTTGTCGAAGGTCGGGCGGCGGCCATAGCTCGCGACGCCGTCGTAGAGCGTGCCGTCTTCCCGCCGGAAGCGGACGGCATAGATGCCGTGGGCGAGGATATCGTCCCTTTCGAACGCCATGTTGGCGGTGGGATAGCCGAGCGTGCGGCCGATCTTGGCGCCGCCGGTCACTTCGGCCTCGATCGTCCAGCGGTAGCCGAGCAGCGCTGCCGCGGCGTCGACGTGGCCGTGCGACAGCGCGGTGCGGATGCGGCTGGAGGAGACGACGTCGCCCGCCGCATCGTTCAGCGCCTCGACCACGGTGACGCCGAAACCGTGCACGGCGCCGGCGCCGGCGAGGAAGGCGGGGGTGCCGAGCCGCTTGGCGCCGAACTGGAAGTCGAAGCCGACGACGACGTGCTTTGCCGCGAGAGCTCCGACGAGGACCTCCTGCACGAAGGCCTCCGCCGAGAGCGCGGCGACGGTCCAGTCGAAGGGGTGCTCCACCACGGCATCGAAGCCGAGCGCGCCGAGAAGGCGCGCCTTCATCGGCGCCGGCGTCAGCCGCGGCACCGGGTGATCGGGCTGGAACAGGCTGCGCGGGTGCGGCTCGAAGGTCAGGCAGACCAGCGGCACGTGCCGCCGCGCGGCCTCGTCGCGGGCGGCCGCCAGCACCGACTGGTGGCCGCGGTGGACGCCGTCGAAATTGCCGATCGCCACGACGCCGTGGCGCAGCGTCTCCGGCAGGTCGGCGGGATCGTGAAGCCGTTGGATCATCCGAGCGCGTACATGAAATAGCGGGCCGAGAGGTCCTGCTCGGCCAAAGCCGTCGCCAGCGCCTCGGGCGCGACGCCGGCGCCGCCGAGCTCCTCGCCGTGGATCCCTCCGACCACCAGCAGCGCATCGGCGCCGTAGCCGACGGCGCCCCGGATGTCGGTGTTGAGGCCGTCGCCGATGCACAGCACGCGGCGGGGATCGGTGACGCCGGCCGCTTCGGCGGCCACCGCATAGATCGCGGCATAGGGCTTGCCGGCCATCCGGACCTCGCCGCCGAGCGCTGCATAGTCGCGGGCGAGCGCCCCGGCGCACCAGATCAGCCGGTCGCCGCGGTGGACGACGATGTCGGGATTGGCGCAGATCATCGGCAGCTTGCGCCCGTTCAGCCGGGCGAGAAGGTCGGCATAGTCCGCCGGCGTCTCCGCCTCGTCGTTAAACAGGCCGGTGGCGATCACCGCCTCTGCTTCCTCTTCCGCCACCAGTTCGATCGGCAAGCCGACGAACAGGTCGCGGTCGCGGGCGGGGCCGAGGTGGAAGAGTTTCGTGCCGGCGGCGGCGATCAGGACGCGGGTCACGTCGCCGGAGGTGACGATCCGGTCATAGGCCTCGCGTGTCACGCCGAGCGTGTCGAGCTGGGCGGCGACGCCCTCGTTCGGCCGTGGCGAGTTGGTGAGGAGGATCACTTTTCGCCCCGTCCGTCTTGCGGCCAGCAGCGCCGCCTCGGCGCCCGGGGACTTCTTCTCGCCGTCGTGCACCACGCCCCACACGTCGCAGAAGAGGGCGTCATAGCCGGATGCGACCGCATCGAGCCCGGTGATAGCCTGGAGTTCCATGTCGATCCTGCTTGCCTGCCGCGCTGCTGCCGTGGCGATAAGCAGGACGGCGTCTCCGGTCAAGCTGGCCGCGCTGTCGCAGCGTGAGGGTTGTCATCGTCACGCCTTGCAATCGCCTCAGCGGAACAGGGCGCTGCCGATGCCGTTAACCGTGGCGTCGGACGTCGTCGGCACCCTCTGGACAGAGCTGCTGGCCATCGCCAACTAGTGTGCTTCGGGCTTTCGCCTTTGGGCATCCACGATTGCCCAGCTCCGCGTTTTCGCACTGCGAACCAAAGCTCGCTTCCATCACGTGGACTTGACAAACGGCTCCCTCAGGCCCTATCTCCGGCTCGCTAGCACTCTCCCTTGGTGAGTGCCAACATTCTCGAAGCGGATGCCTTTCGGGCTTCGCTTCCCCCAGCTGAAGGTCCAACGATCATGGCAACTGTCAACTTCCGTCCCCTCCACGACCGCGTCGTCGTTCGCCGCGTCGAGTCCGAGACCAAGACGGCCGGCGGGATCATCATCCCGGACACGGCCAAGGAGAAGCCGCAGGAAGGCGAGATCATCGCCGTCGGCGCCGGCGCGCGCGACGAGCAGGGCAAGATCCAGCCGCTGGACGTCAAGGCCGGCGATCGCATCCTGTTCGGTAAGTGGTCGGGCACCGAGGTCAAGCTCAACGGCGAAGACCTGCTGATCATGAAAGAGTCCGACATCATGGGCGTCGTCGGCTGATCGCCGCTCGACCCTGATCTGATCGACATCCTTTTCAACACGGTGCCGCCCGCTCTCGGGTCCACCGCTGGAGACCATCACAATGGCTGCCAAAGAAGTTAAATTCGGCCGTGACGCCCGCGAACGTATGCTGCGCGGCGTCGACATCCTCGCGGATGCCGTCAAGGTAACGCTCGGCCCCAAGGGCCGGAACGTCGTCATCGACAAGTCCTTCGGCGCCCCGCGCATCACCAAGGACGGCGTCTCCGTCGCCAAGGAGATCGAGCTCGAGGACAAGTTCGAGAACATGGGCGCGCAGATGCTGCGCGAAGTGGCCTCGAAGACCAACGACAAGGCCGGTGACGGCACCACCACCGCGACCGTTCTCGCCCAGGCCATCGTCCGCGAAGGCGGCAAGGCCGTTGCCGCCGGCATGAACCCGATGGACGTCAAGCGCGGCATCGACATGGCCGTCGCCAAGGTCGTCGAGGCCCTGCAGGCTTCCGCCCGCAAGATCGAGACCTCGGACGAAGTCGCCCAGGTCGGCACCATCTCCGCCAATGGCGAGAAGGAAATCGGCGCGATGATCGCGTCGGCCATGCAGAAGGTCGGCAACGAGGGTGTCATCACCGTCGAGGAAGCCAAGACCGCCGAGACCGAGCTCGAAGTCGTCGAAGGCATGCAGTTCGACCGCGGCTACCTCAGCCCGTACTTCGTGACCAACCCTGAGAAGATGGTCGCCGAGCTCGAGGACCCCTACATCCTCCTGCACGAGAAGAAGCTCTCGAACCTCCAGGCCATGCTCCCGGTTCTCGAGCAGGTTGTGCAGTCGGGCAAGCCGCTCCTGATCATCTCGGAAGACGTCGAAGGCGAGGCTCTTGCCACGCTCGTCGTCAACAAGCTCCGTGGTGGCCTGAAGATCGCCGCCGTCAAGGCGCCGGGCTTCGGTGATCGCCGCAAGGCCATGCTGGAAGACATCGCGACCCTCACAGGTGGCCAGGTCATCTCCGAGGACATCGGCATCAAGCTTGAGACCGTCACCCTCGACATGCTCGGCCGCGCCAAGAAGGTCTCCATCACCAAGGAGAACACCACGATCGTCGACGGCGCCGGCGCCAGCGAAGAGATCCAGGCCCGCGTCGCGCAGATCAAGCAGCAGATCGAGGAGACCACCTCGGACTACGACCGCGAGAAGCTGCAGGAGCGTCTGGCCAAGCTCGCCGGTGGCGTCGCGGTCATCCGCGTCGGCGGCGCGACGGAAGTCGAAGTCAAGGAAAAGAAGGACCGCGTCGACGACGCCCTCAACGCGACCCGTGCGGCCGTCGAAGAAGGCATCGTGGCCGGTGGCGGCGTCGCCCTCCTGCGCGCTTCCAACGCGCTGACCATCCAGGGCAACAACCAGGACCAGGAAGCCGGCATCACCATCGTGCGCCGCGCCCTCCAGGCTCCGCTTCGCCAGATCGTCACCAACGCCGGTGAAGAAGGCTCGATCGTCGTCGGAAAGATCCTCGACAACTCCTCGGTCACCTTCGGCTACAACGCCGCGACCGGCGAATATGGCGACATGATCCAGATGGGCATCGTCGACCCGGTCAAGGTTGTTCGTTCGGCTCTGCAGGACGCGGCTTCGGTCGCCGGTCTGCTCGTCACCACCGAGGCCATGATTTCGGAAGCTCCGAAGCGTGACGGCGGCAATGGCGGCGGCGGCATGCCAGGTGGCATGGGCGGCATGGGCGGCGGCATGGGCGGCATGGACTTCTAAGAAGCCTCGGCTTCTCTAGAAGACCTGACGGTCATCTACCTCAGAGGGCTCGCCAGCGATGGCGAGCCCTTTCTACGTCCGGCGGCCGCTTGCGGGGACAAGGTTGACTTGTCGCCCCGTTGGATGGTTCACCGGGAAAACGAATTGGTGAAGGCCCGACCGATGATGAACCGCATGGAAAGCGCCGGCGAGGCCAAAATCCGCTACCTCGACGGCGACTTCGAGATTCTGAAGCCCGGCGCCTACGTGCGCTGCGCCGTGACGTCCGAGGCGATCCCGCTCGACATGCTGCGCTATTGGAGCGTCGCCCGGCAGGAGGCCTATGCCTCGCCGGCTGCCTCGCTGAAGCGCGAGATCGAGGCGAACCCGGTGCTCGCCAAGAGAGCTGCCGCAGCCCGCTGAGCCGCGAATGCGCCGGTCGCCGGGGCCGACGCCTTATCCAGGAGATGAGCCAGCCTGGCGCCGTGCGAAGGCGTCCAGCGCCGCGCCGACGAATTGTCCTGGTGCGGCGTCGTCGGTGAACACCAGCCGGATGTCCAGGATTTCGATACGTTCAAGCAAGGCACGGGCTTCGGCCCCGCCCCCCGCGAGGCGCGCGGCGTCCTTGCGTGTGGTGACGAGCGTCAGACCGCCGCGAACGGCCGCTGCGTCGAGCGCCTGCAGCTCGGCGGTGGTAAAGTCGTGGTGGTCGGGGAAGTCGCGTGTCTCGGCGACGATCGCCCCGAGGTTTTCGAGGCTTCGGTAGAACTTGCCGGGATCGGCAATGCCGGCAAAGGCGAGGAACCGGCGTCCCGCAAGCCGCTCCGGCGCCTCCGGCACCAGCGTGGCGCGAAACACGGGCTTGCCGGATGGGGCGAGCCGCAGCAGTGCCGCTGCGCCGGCCAGCCCGTCGCCGATGACGAGGAGGGCATCAGCGTGGCGCAGCTGCACGCCGAGCGGCGCGCGCAGCGGGCCCGCGGGGATCACCCGTCCATTGCCGAGGCCGCGGCCGGCATCGATCACCAGCAGCGCGAGATCCGTGCGCAGCCGGGCCGACTGGAATCCGTCGTCCATCAGGATGAGGTCGCAGCCTGCCTCCCGGAGAAGACGGGCCCCTTGCTTGCGGTCGACGGCGATGGCGGTGGGGGCAAGGCCCGCGAGCAGCATCGGCTCGTCGCCGACATCGGCCGCCGTGTGCCGGGACGGGTCCACCAGCAGCGGCCCACCCAGCCGCCCGCCGTGACCGCGCGACAGGAAGCCCGGTCGCCGTCCCGCCGCGAGCGCCGCAGCCCCGAGCGCCAGGGCCGTCGGCGTCTTGCCGCCGCCGCCGGCGGTGAAGTTTCCGATGCAGAGGACGGGAAGCCCGGTCTCGGCGCGTTCGCCCCGATCGAGCGTGCGGCCGGCAATGGCGCCGTAGACAGCGGCGACGGGGGAGAGCAGCCGGGCCGTCAGCGAGGAAGGGCGCCACCAGAAGCCCGGCGCCGAACCGCCTCTCACAGTGTCACCGTGGCTGACCCGACCGGTCGAGGCTGATCGCGACCTTCAGCGGGTGGAGGAAGGGCTCCAGCGCCTGCATCGTGCGGCCGAGCGCGCCGCGCATCTCGCCGACGGTACCAGCCGCCGCTTCCGCCATGCGCAGCCGAAGGTCCGGCTCGGCCAGGAGTTGCGCCACCATCGCGCCGAGTGCCGCCTCGTCCTGCACCAGCCGCGCGCCGCCGTTTTTCAGGAGGCGCTGGTAGGTCTCGCGGAAATTCTGGACGTAGCGGCCCGACAGGATGGCGGTGCCAAGCATTGCCGCCTCCAGCGGGTTCTGCCCGCCCTGGCCGGCGAGCGAACGCCCGACGAAGGCGATGTCGGTGAGGCGGAGGTAGAGCCCCATCTCGCCCATGCTGTCGCCGAGGAAGATGTCGGTATCGTATTCCGGCAGCTGGCCGGTCGAGCGGCGCACCACCCGCAGGCCTTTTGCCGTGAACGCCTTCTCCAGCGCGTCGGCGCGCTCGACATGGCGCGGCACGATGATGGTGAGCAGTTCCGGGTGCTGTGGCTTGAGGCCGAGATGCACCTCGGCGGCCATCGCCTCCTCGCCCTCGTGCGTCGAGACTGCCGCCCAGACTGGACGCTGGCCGAGGGCACGCTGCAGCGGTACCAGCGCTTCCGGGTCGACCGGGGGCGGGCTGGTGTCGGCTTTCAGATTGCCGGCGACGCTCACCGCCCGGGCGCCGAGAAGATGATAGCGCTCGCCGTCGATATCGGACTGGGCGATGACGTGCGACAGGTTCTCGAGCAAGGCCTCGGCGATCGACGGCGCCGATTTCCAGCGCTTGAACGAGCGGTCGGACAGGCGGGCGTTGACGAGGATCTGCGGGATCCGGCGGCGGCCGAGTTCCAGCATGGTCATCGGCCAGATCTCGCTCTCGGCGACGATCGCAAGGTCTGGGCGCCAATGGTCGAGAAACCGGGATACCGAGGGGCGCAGGTCGAGCGGCACATACTGATGCACGACGGAATCGCCGAGCCGCTCGCGCACCATGGCGGCCGAGGTGACCGTGCCGGTGGTCATGACGATCTTGATGTTCTCGGCGGCGATCTCGCGCACCAGCGGCATCACGGCGTTGCTCTCGCCGACGCTTGCCGCATGCACCCAGATCAGCGGCCCGTCGCCCGGGCGCTCGGCACCGGGATAGCCGTAGCGCTCGCGCGCGCGGCCCGGCTCTTCCTTGCCGCGCGTGGTGCGCCAGCCGACATAGGAGCCGAGCAGCGGATAGGCCACGGCGCCGGCGACACGGTAGGCGGTCAGCGCGGTGCGCGCCCAGCCCTGGCTCATCGCGCTGCTCCCGCCACCATCGCCATCGCCTTTAAATTCGCCGCCTCGATCGCCGCTGTGACCGCCACGCGCTTTTCCTCCATCAGCGCCGCATCGGCGTCGGCGGGCACGAAGATCGGATCGCCCAGCACCACCGCCAGCTGGCCGAAGGGGAGGGGGATCGCCGTCTTGTCCCAGGAGCGCGCGATGATCCGGCGACGGCTGGTGACGGCGGCCGACGGAATGATCGGCCGGCCCGACAGCCGCGCAAGGGTGACGATGCCAAGGCCCGCCTGGCGCGGCGTGCCCTTCGGCACGTCGGCGATCATACAGACGCCGTTGCCTTCCGACAGAAGCCGCCGCAGCACGATCAGCGCCCGTGCGCCGCCCTTGCGCGAGACGGCATTGCGCACCCGCCCGCCGGAGCCGCGCACCGTCGCGATGCCAAAACGCTCGACCACGGCGGCATTGATCTCGGCGTCGGCATTGCGCGACAGCAGCGCGACATAGGGCAGCGTCACCGGCCGGAAGAACGGTGCCAGCAGATGCTGGCCGTGCCAGAGCGCGACGATGGCGGGATGCTCGCGGGTCAGCACCGCCGTGAAGTCGCTGGAGCCGGCGACCGGCTTCTGCGACCAATGGACGAAGCGCAGCGCGTCATGCAGCAGCCGGCCCGCCGCCGCGGTGACCTGCGGCTGGCGCAACAAGCGGCGGCCGATCCGCTTGATGCGCTGCTGCAGGCCCTGGCGCTTGCGTTTCGGCGTCCGGTCGGCCTCGCCGACGCGGCCCATCTCATCGCTCATCGCCATCACTGCGGTCTTATGGGGGACGCTCAAACGCCTTCCGGATCCAGAAGGCGGTGCATGTGCACGATGAAGTAGCGCATGGCGGCGTTGTCGACGGTTGCCTGCGCCTTGGCGCGCCAGGCGCTCAGGGCCGAGCCATAGTCGGGAAAGATGCCGACGATATCAAGGCCGGCAGGATTCTTGAAATCGACGCCTTCGAGCGTCTTCAGCTCTCCGCCGAAGACCAGATGAAGGCGCTGCTTGGATTCCTGCTCGGCAACCATGGCAATATTCCTCGTCCCAGTTCTGTCAGTTCGGATTAGGCCGCCGAAGCGGTCGCGGCAAGGCCGATCAGCGTCGGCAGGGCATGCCCAGCGGCGGCGATCAGCACGTCGTGCCGTCGGCCCTCCACCGTGTAGTGGGCCAACGCCCCGCCGAGATCGACGAGGGAGCCGCCGGCCCGCTCGAGGATCAGGTCGCCGGCGGCGACGTCCCAGTCGTTGGCGTGCGGGCGGATCAGCGTGCCGTCGAGCCGCCCGCAGGCGACGAGCGCCAGACGGTAGGCGAGCGACGGCGCATTGCGCGCATAGGCGATGCGGTTCTCGCCGTCTGCCCCGAGCGCGCGGCGCATCGGATCGGGCATCGAGACCTTCAGCCGGACGTTCGGTTCCGGCTGCGAAACGCTGAGCGGCGCGCCGTTCAGCAAGGCGGTGCCCCCGGCCGCCGCCGAAAACACCTCGCCGGTCGCCGGCACGTCGATGACACCGGCAATCGGCCGGCCCGCCTCGATCACCGCCACCGAGATGCACCAGGTGTCCTCGCCGCGGATGAAGGAGCGCGTGCCGTCGATCGGATCGATGACGAAGAAGCGCCGCGGCGCCTCGACGACCGCCTCGACGGTCAGCAGCGGGTCCGTCTCCTCCGACAGCCAGCCATAATCCGGCCGGGCCCCGAGGAGCGTCTCCTTGAGGTAGCGATCGACGGCGAAATCGGCCTCGCTCACCGGCGAGTTTCCCTCCTTCCACCAGACCTGCGGGTCCTGCCGGAAGTAGCCGAGCGCGATCCGCCCGGCCTCGCGTGCCGCGGTCTCGAGGAGGGCAAGGTCCTGTTCGGGGCTGGCGAGCGCCATCAGCTCCCCGCGACGGTCAGCGCGCCGAGGCCGAGCGTCGGGGCGACGAGGGAGTAGCGCAGGTCGAGATCGTCGGCGGCGACGAGTTGCTTGAGTATGTCGCTGAGATTGCCGGCGATGGTCACTTCCGACACCGGAAAGGTCAGCGCGCCATTCTCGATCATGAAACCGGAAATGCCGCGGCTGTAGTCGCCGGTGACCATGTTGACGCCCTGGCCGATCAGCTCGGTGACGTAGATCCCGTTGCCGACGTCGCGGATGAGTTCCTCCGGCGACATGGCACCCGGCGTCACCACCACATTGGTCGAGGATGGCGAGATGCCGCCGGACGAGCGCGAGCCGCGGCCGTTGGTGGCAAGGCCGAGCTCGCGGCCGGTGGCGCTGTCGAGCAGCCAGCTCTTCAAAACGCCGTTCTCGACCAGCGTCAGCGGTGCGCCGCGCACGCCCTCGCCATCGAAGGCGCGCGAACCCGGACGCCGGGCGAGCAGCGGCTCGTCGGTGATCGACATCGAGGCCGGCAGGATCGCCTCGCCCATCCGGTCCTTCAGGAAGCTCGTCTTGCGGGCGATGGCGGCGCCGTTGATCGCGCCGATGACATGGCCGATCAGGCCGCGGGCGACGCGCGGATCGAAGACGATCTGGTACTTGCCGGTCGGCACCATGCGCGGGCCATGCCGGCGTACGGCGCGTTCGCCCGCCCGGCGACCGATCTCGGCGCAGTCCTCGAGATCGGCCCAGTGGATCCGCGAGTCGAAGTCGTAGTCCCGCTGCATCTTGACGCCTTCGCCGGCGATGACGCTGACCGAGCGCGAGAAGCCCGAACGCATGCGCCAGCCGGAAAAGCCCGACGACGTCACCAGCACCAGGCCGCTGATGCCGATCGACGCGCCGGCGCCGCCAGAATTGGTGACGCCGGCAACCGACCGCGCCGCGTCCTCCAGCGCCATCGCCTCCTCGACCAGAGTCTCGCTGGAGATGTGCGTGTCGTCGTAGAGGTCGAGGTCGATCTCGTCCGTCGCCAGGAGGTCGGGGTCGGCAAGCCCGGCATAGGGATCCTCGGGCGAGACCTTCGCCATCGCGACCGCCCGCTCGACCAGCGGGCCGATGTCGGCGCGGATATCGGCGGAGACGGTGGCGACGCGCTGGCCGACGAAGACCCGGAGCGAGACGTCCTCGCTCTCGGCCGATTCGGTGTCCTCTACCTTGCCGAGCCGCACCGAGGCGCCGCGCGAGTGCGAGCGCACCACGGCAGCGTCGGCTGCGTCGGCGCCGGACCTCAACGCTTGGTCGATCAACCGCCCCGCCGCGTCGAGGAGCCGCTGCGTCTCGTGATCCATTGGATTGCCTGCTGGGGGATTGCCTGCTGGTTTCTGCATCTGGAACATTTATGGTGCGGCGCGCCGGAAGCCAAGCGGCGGCGGCGGCTTTTCGTCCCGCCCCGTGCGGCCGACCGGCGCTCCTTCGCCTCGAAACGAGATGGTCCGTCCCGTGGAAGCCCCGACGTCGATATTTCTGGAAGCCGTCCTCCTCCTCGGCGGCGGCATCCTCGCCGGCACGATCTTCAAGCGTGTGGGGCTCGGAACAGTGCTGGGCTACCTCTTCGCCGGCATTGTCATGGGCCCCATGCTGCGGCTGATCGACGGCGACGGCGAGGAGATCCTGCATGTCGGCGAGCTCGGCGTGGTGTTTCTTCTCTTCATCATCGGCCTCGAGCTGAAGGCGAGCCGGCTCTGGGCGCTGCGCCGCCAGATCTTCGGCCTCGGCCTCACCCAGGTCGTCGTCACCGGCGGGCTTCTCATGGTCGCCGCCGTCCTCCTCGGCATCGACTGGCGCGCCGCCTTCGTCATCGGTTTCGGTCTTGCACTGTCCTCAACCGCTTTCGGCCTGCAGGTGCTGGAGGAGGCGGGGGAAACCAACACGCGGCATGGCCAAGCAGCCTTCTCGGTGCTGCTGTTCCAGGACCTCGCTGTCGTGCCGCTTCTGGCGCTGCTGCCCTTCCTAGCGCCCTCGACCGGGGAGGCGGCGCATTTCGACCTCGCGCGCTTTGCGCTGTCGATCGGCGCCATCGTCGCGCTGCTGGCCGCCGGACGTTACCTCCTCAATCCGCTGTTCTCGTTCATGGCGCGCTCGGGCGCGCGCGAGGTGATGATCGGGGCGGCGCTGTTCGTGGTGCTGGGATCGGCGCTGCTGATGCAGGCGGCGGGCTTCTCGATGGCGATGGGCGCCTTCATGGCGGGCGTGATGCTGGCGGAATCCTCCTACCGGCACGAGCTCGAGGCCGATATCGAGCCGTTCCGCGGCATCCTGCTCGGCCTGTTCTTCATCGGAGTCGGGCTGTCGCTCGATCTCGGGGTGATCCTCCGGCACTGGCCGGCAATCCTCCTCGTCACGCCGGCGCTGCTCCTCGCGAAATCCGCGGTGCTCTATGCTGCCTCGCGTTTTTTCGGCGAGACGCAGGACACCGCGACACGGGTGGCGGCCCTCCTGCCGCAAGGCGGTGAGTTCGCCTTCGTTCTGTTCGCCGCTGCGGCTTCGGCTGCGATCTTTCCGCCGGAAACCTCGTCGCTGCTGGTCGCCATCGTCACCCTCTCGATGGCGCTGACGCCACTGACGGTCTGGCTCGGCGGCCGGCTGTCGCCGGAGGCAGAGGCCGAGCAACTCGATGAGGATTTCGAAGGCGCCGGCTCCTCGGTCCTGATGATCGGCTTCTCGCGCTTTGCGCAGATCACCGCACAGGTGCTTCTCACAAACGGCACCGACGTCACCATCATCGACTCTTCCGCCGAGCGGATCCGCAACGCCGCTCGCTTCGGCTTCCGGATCTATTTCGGCTCGGGCCTTCGCCGCGACGTGCTCGAGGCGGCCGGCATCCGCAAGGCCAAGATCGTCGCCGTCTGCACCAACCACCAGGAAACCACCGACCAGATCGTCGATCTCATCCGGTCGGAGTTTCCGAACGTCCGGCTCTACGTGCGCTCCTACGATCGCAACCATTCGCTGTCGCTGCTGTCGCGCGGCGTCGAGTATGAGCTGCGCGAGACGCTGGAGTCGGCGCTGGTGTTCGGCGGTGAGACGCTGCAGGGGCTCGGCGTCAATGACGAGGTGGCGGAGGCGATCGTTGACGATGTCCGCCGCCGCGATACCGAGCGGCTGAAGCTGCAGCAAGCGGAGGGCATCTATGCCGGCGACACCGCCGCCCCCGGCCGCAAGGCAACGCCGGAGCCGCTGGTGCCACCGAAGCTCAAAGGCCCGGCGGGCGAGGGCAAACCCGCCGTCCGCCGCCGCCCGCGTTTCACGGCCCGCTTGCGCAATCGGCAGGCAGCCGAAGATAAATAGCTTGCGGCCGGCATCGCTTTTCGCGGGTGCCGGTCGAACTGGCAGCTACCATTTGTCGAGCTCGGTCTCGCTCTTCAGCGCCTTGCCGCCGTCCTCCTGTTTGACGAGGTAGGCTGGCTTGTCCTCGTCGGCGTTGCGGGTGACCTTCTTGCCCTTGATCGTCTTCGTCACCTTGTCGGTGAAGGCCTCGACGACCTCGCCTTCCGCCTCGCCCTTGCCCCAGGACCAGGTGACGTCGTCGCCCTTCTTAAATTCGGTCATGTCGTCTCTCCCTTGGCTGTCGTGCCTAGCTCATGTGCTGGTTCGTGCGGCCTCAATGCACGGTGGGCAAGAGCCGTTCCGTCTGGTCTCGACGCGTGCGCACCTGTCGCATCCAGACCTCGGGAACCCCCGCCGGAAGGCTGCCGTTGACGCTTCAAACACTGCCTGACGGACGCCATGAACAAGCATCTCTTCCGCCACGCCGAACGGATCGGCCTCCAGATCGTCGACCCGCAGGATTTCGGCATCGAACGCCTGCATCACGAGGATGGCCCGCGGATCTGCTTCGCCGCCGGTGACGAGGTGTCTGATCCCACGTTGCGGGCGCGCATCAATGCGCTGGTGATCCCGCCGGCCTGGCAGGACGTGAAGATTTGCATCGAGGCGAACGGCCACATCCAGGCAATCGGCCGGGACGAGAAGGGGCGCCTCCAGTACCGCTACCACGACGACTGGGTGAACGTGCGCAACGCGGTGAAGACCGAGCGGCTGCTGCGCTTCGGCAAGGCACTGCCCAAACTGCGTCGGCGGATCGAGAAGGACATCCGTCGCAAGGATTTCGGCGAGGCGGCTACCGCCGCGACCGCGGCACGGCTGATCGATCTCGCTGCGATGCGTCCGGGGCACGAGAAATACGCCGCCGATGGCGGTCGCGGCGTGGCCTCGCTGCGCAAGCAGAACCTGCGCATGACGCCGAAAGCCGCGGTGCTGAATTTCATCGGCAAGTCGAACAAGCCGCACCGCATCGACATCGCCGACCGGCCGGTGCTCCGATCGCTGGCACGGTTGCGCAAGCTCAAGGGCCCGAGGCTTTTCGCTTTCCGGAATGGTGGACTGAAGCCGAAGCTGCTGACTGCGACGCTGCTCAACGGCTACCTCCGCGACGCCGCCGAAGCGCGCGTCTCCGCCAAGGATTTTCGCACCTTCCACGGCTCGGCGGAGGCGCTGCGGTTTCTGATTGAAGAGGCCGGCGTGGAGCAGACCAGCGACACCAAGCGCAAGCGGGCGGTGGCCGCGGCCATGAAGGCGGCGAGCGAACTTCTGCGCAACACGCCGACAGTCGCCCGCGCCTCTTACGTCCACCCCGAGATCGTCAGCGCCTATGAGGAGGAACGGCTTGATCCCGACCTTCTGAAAGGTCGGTCGCGCCAAGGCCTGACCCGGGTTGAGACCGGCCTGATGCGGTTCCTCGAGGAAGTCGCGACTCGGCCGTAAGCCGGTGTGAAGCGCTTCATTTAAACCGAATGGCGCCAAGTCCGTTTCTGGCGCAGGTCACCCGAGGCGTACGCAAAAAGGGCGACCCGAGGGCCGCCCTTTTCCGTTGGACAGTATCCGATGCGTCAGTAGCGCGAGACGCGGGCTGGCTTCGGGCCGACGGCGTAGGCGCCGGCGCCGTTGGCGGCCAGCAGCAGGAAGCCGCCGGCAAGGCCGATGTTCTTCATCAGCGCAGTCGGCTCGCCGATATGGGCGATATAGCCGGTGAACAGGCAGAACAGCGCGAGCAAGATGCCGACGATGCGGACCTGGAAGCCGATCAGCACGCAGACGCCGCCGACGAGTTCGCAGAGGCCGACGAGATAGGCCATCGCCAGCGGCTGCGGCAGGCCCATGCCGCCGAGCATGCCTGAAAGGCCCTCGGCGCCGCCAGTCAATTTGCCGAAGCCAGCGACGATGAAAAGAACCGACAGGAGCACCCGGCCGATAAGGAGGAGAAGGTTGGAATTCATGGACTGGGTTCCCGACAAAGGTTGATGGCGCGCTGTAGACTAGAAAACCCTGCGCCGCAGGAGAAGCCGGCGGCAACGGATCGTTCACCGAAACGGCACGGCCCGTCCCACGGGAGACAAGCCGTACCGAATGGGGCGGACGATCAGCCCGGGCGGGTCATCGCCGCGGGCACGACGATCCGCTGATAGTCCTCGGCCGAGACGAGGCCGGAGGCGACCGCCTCCTCGCGCAGCGTGGTGCCGTTGTGGTGCGCTGTTTTGGCGATCTTGGCGGCATTGTCGTAGCCGATGGTCGGGGCGAGCGCCGTCACCAGCATCAGCGACTGCTCCATCAGCGCCTTGATGCGGTCCTCGTTGGCCTTGATGCCGTCGACGCAGTGCTCGCGGAAACTGTCCATCGCGTCGCCGAGGAGGCGGATCGAGGAAAGCACGGCGTTGGCGATCACCGGCTTGAAGACGTTAAGCTCGAAATGCCCCTGGCTGGAGCCGACGGTGACGGTCGTCTCGTGGCCGAACACCTCGACGGCGACCATGGTCATTGCCTCGGCCTGGGTCGGGTTGACCTTGCCCGGCATGATCGAGGAGCCCGGCTCGTTCTCCGGCAGCGACAGTTCGCCAAGGCCGGAGCGCGGGCCCGAGCCGAGGAAGCGGATGTCGTTGGCGATCTTGAAGAGGTCGGTCGCCAGCGCGTTCAGGCTGCCGTGGAAGAAGGTCAGTGCGCCGTGCGAGGCGAGCGCCTCGAACTTGTTGCCGGCGGTGCGGAACGGATGGCCGGTGAGGCCCGCGATCTCGGCGGCGATCGCCGTGTCGAAGCCAACCGGGGCGTTGAGGCCGGTGCCGACGGCCGTGCCGCCCTGCGCCAGCGCCAAGACGTCGCCGAGCGCCTGCTCGATGCGCCGGCGGCCGAGGTGCAAGGCTGCGGCATAGCCGGAGAATTCCTGGCCGAGGGTGATCGGCGTCGCGTCCTGGGTGTGGGTGCGGCCAATCTTGATGATGTGGTCGAACTCTTTGGCCTTGGCGTCCAGCGAGGCGAACAGCGCGTCGATGGCGGGGAACACCCGCTTCATCGTCTCCACCACGACGGCGACATGCATGGCGGTCGGGAACACGTCGTTCGACGACTGGCCCATGTTGACGTGGTCGTTCGGGTGGACCGGCTTCTTCGAGCCCATCTCGCCGCCGAGCATCTCGATCGCCCGGTTCGAGATGACTTCGTTGACGTTCATGTTGGTCTGGGTGCCCGAGCCCGTCTGGTAGACGACCAGCGGGAAGTGATCGTCGAGCGCTCCGGAGATCACCTCGTCGGCGGCCTTCTCGATGGTCGCGGCAAGGTTCGCGTCGAGCTTGCCCATGCGCGTGTTGACGCGCGCCGCTGCCTTCTTGACGAGGGCGAGGGCGTGGATCAGCGGCAGCGGCTGCTTGTCGGTGCCGATCTTAAAGTTGTGCAGGGAGCGCTCGGTCTGCGCTCCCCAGTAGCGGTCGGTGGCGACCTCGATGGCCCCGATGGAATCGGTCTCGCGGCGTGTCGTCATGTGCCCAGCTCTCCGGTTCAGGAGGCTGGGCAATGCGCTCCGGTCGCAGCCCAGGCCTCGTACAGCGCGCCGAATTCGGCCTGGGTGCCGGCGACGGGCTCGCGCCCCTTGCCGGGGTTCCAGCCCCATCCGACGAGATCGTCCTTTGCCATGTGCTCGACGAGTTCGGCAAGCGTCTTGCCGCCGTTTCTGTTCTGGTCCTTGATCTGCACGCAGATCTCGGCCAGCGTCTTGCCCTCCCAGGCCATCTCGATCGGCGCGAGGTGCCAGTTGGGATTGCCGGGGATCGACTTCAGCGTCGCGGCCTGGCCGACGACGTCGACATTGGCCGGGCCGTGGCAGGTGGTGCACTGCATGCCGGCCATGCCGAAATTCGCCTCGCCGCGCGACACCGGCGGCTGGTGCTTGGCGAGATTGTTCTGCAGCGGGCTGTCGCCCTTCGGGTGGCAGTTGACGCAGCGGGGATCGAGCAGAACCTTGCCGGTCTCCTCGAAGATCGCGATCGAGCGCTCTTTCTCGTCCTTGATGCTGTCGAAGGCCGAGACCGGCTTCAGCGTCTTCGCCTCGGCGGTCTTCTCCTGAGCATTGGACAGGGTCGGTGCCATCAGCGCGACGACGATGGCGATGGTCGCGGCAAGGCCCGCCAGCACGAGGATAGGCTTCACGTTACGCACCTTCAGGACACCACGACATTGACGATCGGCAGCTGCCGCACCGGCGAACCGGTGAGCTTGCGCCAGGCATTTGCGACGGCGGGGCCGACGGGGGGCACGCCGGGCTCGCCGACGCCGGTGGGCGGCTCGGTCGAGGGGATGATCGAGACCATCACCTCGGGCATCTCGTTGATGCGGATCGAGCGGTAGTCGTGGAAGTTCGACTGCACGATGCGTCCGCCGTCCCCGAGCGTCACCGCGTCGAACAGGACGGCACCGAGGCCGTAGCCGACGCCGCCCTCCATCTGCGCGGTGATGACGTTCGGGTTGATCGCGACGCCGCAGTCGACGGCGACCCAGACCTTGTGGACGCGCGGCAGCTTGTCCTCGCCGATCGAGGCCTCGACGATCTGCGCGACGAAGGTGCCGAAGCTCTCGACCACGGCGACGCCGCGCTCGCGGCCCGCCGGCACCGGGGCACCGCCCCAGTCGGCCATCTCCGCGACCTTCTTCAAGGTCGCGACATGCCGCGACTTCGGATCGAGCAAAGCGAGGCGTCCCTCGACGGGATCCTTGCCGGCCTTTTCCAGGAGTTCGTCGACGAAAGTCTCGACCGCAAAGCCCGTATGGGTGTGGCCGACAGAGCGCCACCAGAGCGCCGGCACCGGCAGCGTGGTGTTGTGCGATTCCACCTTCAGGCTCGGAATGGCATAGGGCAGGTTGGAGGCGCCCTCGACCGAGGTCTGGTCGAGCGTCGCCTTGGCCATGATCGACTGGCCGACGATCACCTGATGCCAGCCGGTGATCTCGCCTTCTGCACTGACGGAAGCCTTCATGCGGTGGGCGTACATCGGGCGGTAATAGCCGCCGCGGATGTCGTCCTCGCGCGTCCACATGTGCTTGACCGGACGGCTGCCGCCCGACGCCTTGAACACCTCGGCGGCCTCGCGCATGTAGGGCGAGCCGAACTGCGCACGGCGGCCGAAGCTGCCGCCGCCGAGCTGGGTGTTGACGCGGATCTTCGCCTCGTCGATGCCGAGCACCTGGGAAAGTGCCTGCCGGTCCTGGCCGGGGAACTGCGCGCCGTTGTAGCAGTCGATCGAGCCGTCCGCGTTTTTGACGATGACGGCGTCGAGCGGCTCCATCGGCGCATGCGCGAGGAAGGGGAAGACGAGATCGGCTTCCAGCGTCTTCGCGCCCTCGGCCGTGAAGGCCTTCTCGACGTCGCCCTTGTTGGTTGCCTCGAAACCCTTCTCGGTGAAGAGCTTGGTGTAGTCAGCGGTGATCTCTCGGCTCGAGCGGGTCTCGGCCTTGGCGAGGTCCCATTCGATCACCAGCGCGTCGCGGCCCTTCAGGGCGGCGAAGGTGTTCTCGCCGTAGACGGCGACGCCCTGCGGGATCTCTTTCACGTCGACGACACCCGGCACCTTCAGCGCGGCTGCAGCGTCGAAGGATTTCACCGTCGCGCCGAAATGGTCGGGGTGGGCGACGACGGCGATCAGCATGTTGTCGGCGAGGACGTCGAGCGTGAAGATCGCCTTGCCGGTGGACTTCGCCTCGGTGTCGAGCTTCGGCAGCGACTGGCCGATCAGGATGAAGTCCTTCGGGTCCTTCAGTGTTGGCTCGGCCGGCGGGGTCTCGGTCGCGGCCTTCTCGGAGAACGCGCCGAAGCCGCTTTCCTTGCCGGAGGCTGCATGCGCGATGCGGCCCTTGGCGACGGTGATCTCGGCAGCGGGAACGCCCCATTCCTTGGCGGCAGCGGCAACCAGCATGGCGCGGGCGGTGGCGCCGGCCTTGCGCAGCTGGTCGTAGGAATTGAAGATCGCGGTCGAGCCGCCGGTGCCTTGCAGGCCGAAGGCAAGGTTGGCGTAGATCTTGTCGTCGGCGGGCGCGTGGACGGCGCGCATCTGGCTCCAGTCGGCGTCGAGTTCCTCGGCGACGATGGTGGCAAGGCCGGTGAACGGGCCCTGGCCGAACTCGATGTGCTTCGACAGGATCGTCACCGTGTCGTCGGCGGCGATCCTGACGAAGGCGTTGAGCTCGCGGAGCTCTGCCCCGCCGCCGGCCTCGACGCCGTTCGCGGTCATGCCGCGGGCAAAGCCCTTGGGCGACAGCGCCAGGCCGATGACGAGGCCGCTGCCGAGGAGAAAGCTGCGGCGGGTGGTGGTGTGAATGGTCATCGCTCAGCCCTCCAGCGTGCCGGCGGCGTTGTGGATCGCCTGGCGGATGCGTTGATAGGTGGCGCAGCGGCAGATGTTGCCGGCCATGGCGCCGTCGATGTCGGCATCCGTCGGCTTCGGCACGGTCTGCAGCAGCGAGACGGCGGACATGATCTGGCCGGACTGGCAGTAGCCGCACTGCGGCACGTCGATCGCGACCCAGGCGGCATGCACGGCCTCGGCCTCGGCACCCTCGACGCCCTCGATGGTGATCACCTCGGAGCCGTCGACGGTGGAGATCGGGGTGATGCAGGAGCGGCGGGTCATGCCGTCGAGATGCACCGTGCAGGCGCCGCATTGGGCGACGCCGCAGCCGTATTTGGTGCCGGTGAGCTTCTCGACGTCGCGGATCACCCACAGGAGCGGGGTCTCGGGGTCGCCGTCGAAGGTCTTTTCCTGGCCGTTCAGCGTGAAGGTAATCAAGGTGCCGCTCCCTCGGAGAGTCCCGGCGCCACGGGGTCGGGCCGCAGGCTGCCGGCGTCTAGTTTGGGGCAATTCTAATCTGCAGGGGGAAAAGCGTCTACTGCCCGGCGCAGCCCTTAGGGCCGAAACGTACCGTCCGGTAGCCTAAATGCCCTGCAGCGCTTACATTTCGCCGCTGAAAATAAAGTTCGGCGGCGCCGGCGCCCGCGCTGTTGCCAGCCCGCCGAAGGCGGTCAGCGCCGACCGAAAAGCCGCTCGATATCGGCCAGCTTCAACTCGATGAAGGTCGGCCGGCCGTGGTTGCAGGTGCCGGAGCCGGGCGTCGCCTCCATCCGGCGGAGAAGCGCGTTCATCTCCGCCGGCCGCAGCGTGCGCCCGGCCCGGACCGAGCCGTGGCAGGCCATGGTGGCGGCGACATGGTCGATCCGCCGCAGCAGGCTTTCGGCGCTGTCGCAGTCGGCGAGCTCGTCGGCCAGATCCTGCACCAGCCGGGCGGTATCGACCTGGCCGAGCATCGAGGGCGTCGCGCGCACCGCGACGGCGCCCGGCCCGAAGCGTTCGAGAAAGAGGCCGAAACGCTCGAAGGCCGGGGCATGCTCAGACAGGCGGTCGGCGTCCTCTTCCGGCAGATCGACGATCTCCGGCAAGAGGAGGTGCTGGGCGGCGAGCGGCTTCTCGTGGATCGCCGTCTTCAGCGCCTCGTAGACCAGGCGCTCGTGCGCTGCGTGCTGGTCGACGATGACGAGGCTGTCCCCGGTCTCGGCGACGATGAAGGCATCGTGCAGCTGCGCCCTTGCCGCGCCAAGCGGGTAGCCGCGGGCGAGATCGTCGCCATCGTCCCCGCTGCGGGGTAAGGCAGGGCGGGCATAAGGCGCGAGCCCTTCGAAGCTGCTGGCGATGCCGGCGAGAATCTGTGGCGATGGCAGCACTGCCGGGCTGTCGGCGAGCGGGCGGAACGGCGACTGGCTGGGATCATACGTCGTCTGCACGCCTTGGGAGAAGCCGCCTTGGTTCGCGCCGCCCCAGGCCGCAGCCGTCGGTGCCGGCGCCGCGCCGCCTGCCCGAAAGCTCGACAGCATCCCGCTGGCGCTCTCGGTCGAGGCCCGCATGCCGGCCGCCGCCAGCGCCTGCCGGATGGCGCCGATGACGAGGCCACGGACCATGCCGGGATCGCGGAAGCGCACGTCGGCCTTAGCCGGATGGACGTTGATGTCGACGAAGGCCGGGTCGATCTCGAGGAAGAGGACGGCGATCGGGTGCCGGTCGCGCGGCATGACGTCGGCATAGGCGCCGCGCAGCGCCGAGAGGAGCATCTTGTCGCGGACCGGCCGGCCGTTGACGTAGACATACTGGAACTGCGCATTGCCGCGGCTGTAGGCGGGGATGCCGGCAAAGCCGGTGAGCCTTGCGTTCTCGCGGCCGGCTTCGATGGGCAGGCTGTTTTCGGCGAAATCCTTGCCGACGACCGACGAGATGCGCCCGATCGGCGTCGCGGGCTCGAAGACCAGCTCGCTGCGGTCGCTGCCGGCGAGCGCAAAGCGCACCGCAGGAAAGGCGATGGCGATGCGCCGGATGACGTCGGTGACCGCCGCCGCCTCGGCCCGCTCGCTCTTCAGGAACTTCAGCCGGGCTGGCACGGCGTGGAAGAGGTCGCGCACCTCGACGACGGTGCCGCGCGACAGCGCCGCGGGGCGGGGGCGCTCGACCTTGCCACCGTCAACGGCAATCTCGTGCGCCCCGTCGGCGCCGTCCCGGCGCGAGCGCAGCGACAGCCGCGCGACCGAGCCGATCGAGGGCAGCGCCTCGCCGCGAAAGCCAAGCGTCTGGATGAGGTGGAGATCGTCGACGAGCTTCGACGTGCAGTGGCGCCGCACGGCCAGCGGAAGTTCGCCGACCGGAATGCCGCAGCCGTCGTCGGTGATCCGGAGAAGGCCCTTGCCGCCGCCGGCGGTGACGATCTCGATCCGCGTCGCACCGGCGTCGAGCGCGTTCTCGACCAGTTCCTTGACGACGCTCGCCGGCCGCTCGACCACTTCGCCGGCGGCGATCTGGTCGATGACGGTCTCCGAGAGCTGGCGGATCGGCATGGTGCGGTGTCCGATAAAACAGAATCACCCGCCCGGACACCGGGCGGGTGATGCGTTGATAGGCCTTTGACCTGACCGGATCAAACCGGCGGGATCACTGCAGCTTGGACTGGCTCATCAGGCCGGCGTGCCCTTTTCCTCGAGCATGATGAAGACCGAGCGGCCCTTCACGACGATCTCTTCGGTGTGATCGACCTTGCGTGGCTCCAAATCCGGCCAGTCGGACTGGATGTAGAGCTGGAAGTGCGAGCCGGCGCGGGGCTCCGGCAAGCGGACGTTCGCATCGTCGTGGCTGCCGTTGATGTAGATGACGGCACGCTCGCTGTCGAACTCGTCGCCCTCTTCGCGCGGCGCATAGACGCTCATGCCGAGGAAGCGGCGCGAACCGTCGTTCCACTCGTCCGGCGAGAGCTCGTTGCCGTCCTCGCGCAGCCATTGCACGTCCGGCATGTCGCCGCCGCGCACTGTGTCGCCCGTCAGGAACGCATCGGCGTTGAGGGCCGGATGGGCCCGGCGCAGATGCGCGAGCTTGGCGGTGAAATCCATCAGCAGCTCGTCGGCATTCTCCCAGTCGAGCCAAGTGATCTCGTTGTCCTGGGCATAGCCGTTGTTGTTGCCGCCCTGGGTGCGGCCGAACTCGTCGCCGGCGACGATCATCGGATTGCCGCGCGAAACCATCAGCGTTGCGAGCATCGCCCGGATGTCGCGGCCGCGCGCCTGGATCACGTCGGGATTGTCGGTCAGTCCCTCGACGCCGTTGTTCCAGGAATGGTTGGCGTTGTGGCCGTCGCGGTTGTCCTCGCCGTTCGCCTCGTTGTGCTTGTCCTCGTACATCGCGATGTCGGCGAGGGTGAAGCCGTCATGGGCGGCGAGGAAATTGACGCCGACCGAGGGCGTGCGGCCGTCATGGTTGTAGAGGTCGGCCGAGCCGGAGAGGCGGGTTGCCAGCGCGCCCAGCATGCCGTCCTCGCCCTTCCAGAACTTGCGGATGTCGTCGCGGAACTTGTCCTGCCACTCGAACCACGGCTTCGGGAAGTTGCCGACCTGGTAGCCGCCGGGGCCGACGTCCCAGGGCTCGGCGACGTGGATGCGGTCCTTCAGGACCTCATCCTCGGCGACCATCTTGAAGAACGGTGCGTCGTGGCTGAAGCCGTCCGGCAAGCGGCCGAGCACGGTGCCGAGATCGTAGCGGAAGCCGTCGATGCCCGTGGTCTGGACCCAGGTGCGGAGGACGTCGACGAACATCTTCGCCACCGGCGGCTTGTGCGTCGCGAAGGTGTTGCCGGTGCCGGTGTCGTTGAGGTTGAACTCCGGCTGGCCCTCGGGGTGGCGGTAATAGAGGAGGTTATCGAGGCCGCGATAGCAGATGGTCGGGCCGACTTCCGAGCCTTCGCCGGAATGGTTGAAGACGACGTCGAGAAGCACGCGGATGCCGCGCTCGTGCATTGCCTCGACCGCGCGGCGCACTTCGGCCAGACCGCCCGGCGACAGGCGCGGATCGGGCGCCATGTGGGTGATCGGGTTGTAGCCCCACGCATTGGTGAGGTTGTTGAGCATCAGATGCCCTTCGTCGATCCAGGCGGCGAGGGGCATGAACTCGACGGTGTCGACGCCGATGCGCTCGAGGTGGTCGAGGAAGTGCGGCTCGGCGAGCGCGGCGACGGTGCCGCGCAGTTCGCTGGAGATATCGGGGTTGCGCTGAGAAAAGGCGCGCACCGACAGCTCATAGGTAAAGCCCGGGGCCTTGAACGGGAGCGTCGTGGCGTCGCGCAAGGGATCGATGACGACGGCGCGCGGGATGAAGGCGGCGCTGTCGAGCTCGCGCTCCGGCGGGGCGGTGAGGCCCGGCTGGTAGATGAACGGCCGGTCGAGCTGAATGGCATAGGGATCGACCAGAAGCTTCGAATAGTCGAAGCGGTGGCCTTCCTTCGGCGCATAGGGCCCCTTGGCGCGCAGGCCGTAGCGGGCACCGGCGGCAAGGCCCGGGACGAAGCCGTAGCGGAAACCCTCGCCGTCGAGGCCTTCAAGCGTCAGGCGATCGGTTTCCTGTGTGCCGGCCTCGTCGAAGAGGCAGACCTCGATGGCATCCGCATTCTCGGAGTAGACGGCGAAGTGGACGCCGTCGGCGTCGACCGTGGCGCCCAGCTCAGCCGGCTTGCCACGTTCGGTCGTGATGGTGTTCGACATGGAGGTCCCGCGAGAAGGAGAAAAGATCAGGTAATCACGTCAGGCGCCGTGCGCTTGGTACGTTTGGTGATCTCGCCGATAACATCAGCGGTCTCGATGAGTTCCCGCAGCACGGTTTGCGGTGCAGCATCATGCTTGGACGCATCCGGCTGGTAGGCCTCGATGTAGACGCGCAGCGTGGCGCCCTGGGTGCCCGTGCCCGACAGGCGGTACACGATCCGGGCGCCGCCCGAGAAGAGGATCCGCACGCCTTGGCCGGTGGAGATCGAGCCGTCGATCGGGTCCTTATAGGAGAAGTCGTCGGCTTCCGACACCACCAAGGTCCCGAAACGCTGGCCCGACATCGAGGCCAGGCGGTCGCGCAACGATCCCATCAGCCCGGCCGCGGCCTTGCTATCGATCTCTTCATAGTCATGCCGCTGGTAGTAGGTGCGGCCGAATTCCGCCCAGTGGCTGGAGAGGATGTCGGCGACGCTCTCCTTGCGGACGGCCAGGATGTTCAGCCAGAGCAGCACTGCCCAAAGCCCGTCCTTCTCGCGCACGTGGTCGGAGCCGGTGCCGGCGCTCTCCTCGCCGCAGATCGTCACCTTGCCGGCGTCGAGGAGGTTGCCGAAGAACTTCCAGCCGGTCGGCGTCTCGAAGATCGGAACGCCGCGCTTGGCGGCCACGCGGTCGGCGGCCTGGCTGGTCGGCATCGAGCGGGCGATGCCGGCGATGCCCCGGGCGTAGCCCGGCGCCAGATGCGCGTTGGCGGCGAGCACCGCGAGTGAATCGGACGGCGTCACCACGACGCCGCGGCCGACGATCAGGTTGCGGTCGCCGTCGCCGTCGGAGGCCGCGCCGAAGTCCGGACCGTCCGGCGCCATCAGGAGCTCGATCAGCTCGTGCGCGTGGACGGCGTTGGGATCGGGATGGCCGCCGCCGAAATCCTCCAGCGGCACGCCGTTCATCACGGTGCCCGCGGGGGCGCCGAGCAGGCCCTCGAGGATCGCCGTGGCATAGGGGCCGGTGACGGCGTGCATGGCGTCGAACTTGATGCGGAAGCCGCCGGCGATCAGCGCGCGGATCGCGTCGAAGTCGAACAGCGTCTGCATCAGCTTGGCGTAGTCGGCGACGGGGTCGACCACCTCGACCACCATGTCCTCGATCGTCGTCTCGCCGAGAACGGAGAGGTCCGGGGAGGGCGCGTCGGACATCTTGTACGCGGCGATCTCCTTCGACCGGGTGAAGGTCGCCTCGGTGATCGCCTCGGGGGCCGGGCCGCCATTGGCGATGTTGTACTTGATGCCGAAGTCGCCGTTCGGGCCGCCGGGATTGTGGCTGGCCGACAGGATGATGCCGCCGGCGGCCTTGCGCTGGCGGATCATGTTGGAGGCGGCGGGCGTCGAGAGGATGCCGTCCTTGCCGACGACGACGCGGCCGAAGCCGTTGGCGGCGGCCATGCGGATCGCGGTCTGCACGACTTCGCGGTTGAAGAAGCGGCCGTCGCCGCCGATCACCAGCGTCGCGCCGGGCTGGCGCTCGGCGACGTCGAAGATCGACTGGATGAAGTTCTCGGCATAGTGCTTCTGCTGGAAATGCGGGACCTTCTTGCGCAGGCCCGAAGTGCCGGGCTTCTGGTCGTCGAAGGGCCGGGTGGCGATCGTCTCGATCATGGCGTCTGCTCTTTCGTCAGGGACCGGTAGAGTTCGGCGTAACGGGCGGCGCTGGCCGTCCAGCCGACATCGGTGGCCATGCCGCGCTTCTGCATGGCTTGCCAGAGGGGGGGATCGGCGTAAAGCCGGTTGGCCTTGTGCACCGCGTCGAGCAGCGTGTCGCGGTCGACGGGCGAGAAGATGAGCCCGGTGGCGACCGCCGCCGTCATCGCCGCGAAGTTGCTGTCGATCACCGTATCGGCAAGGCCGCCGACGCGGGCGACGATCGGGATGCAGCCGTAGCGCAGCGCATAGAGCTGGGTCAGGCCGCAAGGCTCGAAGCGCGAGGGGATCAACAGCGCGTCGGCGCCGGCCTGGACCTTGTGCGACAGCGTCTCGCTGTAGCCGATGCGCACGCCGATGCGGCCGGGATGGCGGGCGTGCGCCGCGTGGAAGGCGCCTTCGATCAGCCGGTCGCCCGAGCCGACGATCGCCAGCCGTGCGCCGCTGGCGACGATCTCGTCGCAGAGCGCCACGAGCACATCCATGCCCTTCTGCCAGGTGAGGCGGCTGACCACGGCGTAGATCGGGCCAGCCTCGTGCGCGAAGCCGAACTCGGTCTCCAGCGCGCGCTTGTTCTGGGCGCGGGCCTTGAGGGCGCGCAGACTGTAGGTCTTGGCGATGTTGGCGTCGGTCGCGGGGTTCCAGGTGTAGGTATCGATGCCGTTGACGATGCCAATCAGCCGGTCGCCGCGGCCGCGCAGCAGGCCGTCGAGACCCATGCCGCCCTCGGCCGTGAGGATTTCCTCGGCATAGGTCGGGCTGACCGTGGTGACGGCGTCGGCGGCATGCAGGCCGCCTTTCAGGAAGCCGACGCTGCCATAGTACTCGATGCCTTCCAGCGACCAGGCGGAGGCCGGCAGGCCGAGCTTGGGGAAGATTTCGAGCGGGTAGCTGCCCTGGAAGGCCAGGTTGTGCACGGTGACGACGGTCTTCGGGCGGCGCTGGCCCCGACCGAAAGCCAGGTACACCGGTGCCAGCGCGGCTTGCCAGTCGTGTGCATGCAGGATGTCCGGGGCATAGCCGTCGATCGCCCCTTCGCCAACCATCGCGCCCGCCTTGCCGAGCGCGGCAAAGCGCGCCCAGTTGTCGGCGTGCTCGTGCCCGTCATTGCCGATATAGGGGCCACCCGCGCGGTCGTAGAGGTGCGGCGCGTCGAGGAGCAGAAGGTCCAGCCCCTCGGCCTTGGCCGCAAGAATCCGCGCCGACCCGCCGAACAGTTCGGGGATGACGAGAACGCTCTCCGTCGGCCCGACCGCCCGTACCACGTCGGGATAGGCCGGCATCAAGGTGCGAACCCCGATGCCGAGCGCGCCGAGCGCCAGCGGCAGAGCGCCGGCGACGTCGGCGAGCCCGCCCGTCTTGATGAAGGGAAAGACCTCCGAGGCGACGGAGAGAACGCTGAGGCTCATCGGTAGTTGAGCCGGTCGATCATCGACTTGGTGACGAGGCAGATGCCGTTCTCGGTGCGGCGGAAGCGCTGGGCGTCGAGCTCGGGATCCTCGCCGATGACGAGGCCGTCCGGGATCGCGACGCCGCGGTCGATCACCGCCCGCGTGATGCGCGCGCTCCGGCCAATGGTCGCGTGCGGCAGCACGACGGCATGGTCGAGGCTCGAATAGGAACGCTGGCGCACGCCGGTGAACAGCAGCGAGCGCATCAGCGAGCCGCCGGAGATGATGCAGTCGCCCGAGACCAGCGAGGAGATCGCTTGGCCGCGGCGGCCGTCCTCGTCATGCACGAACTTCGCCGGCGGGGTAATTTCGGAATAGGTCCAGATCGGCCAGTTGCGGTCGTAGATGTCGAGCGGCGGGACGACGTCGGTAAGGTCGATGTTCGCCTGCCAGTAGGCGTCGACCGTGCCGACGTCGCGCCAGTAGGCGTCGTACTCGTTCTCGGAGCGGACGACCGAGCGGTTGAAGGAATGCGCCTGCGCCGTGCCGTGCTTGACGATGTGCGGGATGATGTCCTTGCCGAAGTCGCGGCTCGACTTCGGGTCGGCCGCGTCGCGGCGCAACTGGTCCATCAGGAACTTGGTGTCGAAGACGTAGATGCCCATCGACGCCAGCGCCGTGTCCGGCCGGCCGGGGATCGCTGGCGGGTCGATCGGCTTCTCGACGAAGGCGGTGATGCGACCGGTGTCGTCGACATGCATGACGCCGAAGCCGACCGCCTCCATGCGCGGGACCTCGAGGCAGCCGACGGTGACGTCGGCGCCGGAGTCCACGTGCTGCTGCAGCATGATCTCGTAGTCCATCTTGTAGACGTGGTCGCCCGCCAGGATGACGATGTACTGCGGCGCGTAGTCCTCGATGATGTCGATGTTCTGGTACACCGCGTCGGCTGTGCCGGCATACCACTGGTCCTCCGACACGCGCTGGCTGGCCGGCAGCACGTCGAAGCTCTCATTGCGCTCGGGCCGCAGGAAGTTCCAGCCGCGCTGCAGGTGGCGGATCAGGCTGTGGGCCTTGTACTGCGTGGCGACGCCGATGCGCCGGATGCCGGAATTGATGGCGTTCGAGAGCGCGAAGTCGATGATGCGGGTCTTGCCGCCGAAATAGACCGCGGGCTTTGCCCGGTTGTCGGTCATTTCCATCAGCCGGCTGCCGCGGCCGCCAGCGAGGACATAGGCCATCGTATCGCGTGAGATCGGCGCATGGCGCTTGCGGTCGGTCATCGTTCATCCTCCCAGTATGCCATCGGAGGTGCGCGACCCTCCCAGGCCGCCGCCCTTCCGGAGCGCTTGTTGTCGTCGCGTCTGTTGTCTTCGTCCTTGCCGGTATGGCTGCGGACAGTCGTTAGAGATAGCGCCGTGCCGCCATGCTTCTACAAGCCAAGGGCACGCCGCAAGGGGCTTTTTCCACTATTCCCGGTCTGACGGAAGCCTTGCCACGCCGTATGCCAAGCACGGCCTAGGCGTCGCCGCGCGGCTTTGCGTGCCGGCGGAAAACCTAGACCGTCAGGAGACGGTCTAGGTGGCAGCGGTGAAGGAGAGTTTACGAACGCCGGGGCTCGGTGCCGGGTCCGGCGTGCCAGATGTCCTTGGCGTATTCGCGGATCGAGCGGTCCGACGAGAACCAGGACATGCGCGCGGTGTTGCGCACCGCCTTCTCGCCCCAGGAGGCGCCGTCCTGCCAGGTGGTGTCGAGCTGGCGCTGGGTGTTCCAGTAGGCTTCGAAGTCGGCGGCGATCATCCACCAGTCGTTGTTGTAGATGTTGGAGACAAGGCTCGCATAGCTCTCCTGTCCCTCTGGCGAGAACACACCCTTGACGATCGATTCCATCGCCCCGCGCAAGAGCCGCGAGTTCTCGATGATCGAGCGGCCGCTGTGCGCGTCGCGCCGGCGCTGGGCGACATCGGAGGCGGTGAGGCCGAAGATGAAGATGTTCTCCTCGCCAAGGTGCTCGAGCATCTCGACATTGGCGCCGTCGAGCGTGCCGATGGTGAGGGCCCCGTTCAGCGCGAACTTCATGTTGCCGGTGCCGGAAGCCTCGAGGCCGGCAGTCGAGATCTGCTCGGACAGATCGGCCGCCGGCATGATGATCTCGGCAAGGCTCACATTGTAGTTCGGGATGAACACGACCTTCAGGAGATTCTGCACGGACGGATCGGAGTTCACGACGCGGGCGACGTCGTTGATGAGGTGGATGATCTCCTTGGCCTGCGCATAGCTCGGCGCCGCCTTGCCGGCGAAGATCTTCACCCGCGGCTGCCAGTTCAGCTCGGGATGCGAGCGGATCTGGTCGTAGAGCGCGATCGCCTCGATGATGTTGAGGAACTGGCGCTTGTACTCGTGGATCCGCTTGACCTGGATGTCGAACATCGCCGTCGGGTCGACCGAGATCGCCAGCCGGTCCTCGATGACCTTGGCGAGCCGCTCCTTGTTCTGCCGCTTCACCGCCATGAAGCGCTCGCGGAAGCTGGAATCGGTGGCAAGCTTGTCGAGGTCGGCGATGCGGTCGATATCGTCGAGGAAGGCCGGACCGATCGCATCGGTGATGAGATTGGTCAGGCCCGGATTGCACTGCATCAGCCAGCGGCGGGGTGTGACGCCATTGGTCTTGTTCTGGATCCGCTGCGGATAGAGCTCGTGCAGCGAATGGAACACGGTCTCCTTCATCAGCTCGGTGTGCAGGGCCGAGACGCCGTTGATCGTGTGCGATCCGGCGAAGGCGAGCTGGCCCATCCGCACGCGGCGGCCGTTGTTCTCGTCGATCAGCGACATGGCGGTGATCTTGGCGCCGTCGAAGCCGAGCTTGGCGGCCTCGCGGATCATCTGCGCGTTGATGGCGTAGATGATCTGCATCTGCCGCGGCAGCAGCCGCTCGAAGAGGTTGATCGGCCAGGTTTCGAGCGCTTCTGGCAGCAGCGTGTGGTTGGTGTAGGAGAAGGTTTTTTGGGTGATGCCCCAGGCATCGTCCCAGGCGAAGCCGTGCACGTCGATCAACAGCCGCATCAGCTCGGCGACCGAGACCGCCGGGTGCGTGTCGTTCAGCTGGATCGCCACCTGCTCATGCAGGTTGGAGAGGTCCGGATTGGTACGCAGGTGCTCGCGGATGATATCCTGCAGCGAGGCGGAGGAGAAGAAGAACTCCTGCCGCAGCCGCAGTTCCTGGCCGGCCTGGTGCGAGTCGGCGGGGTAGAGAACACGGGTGATCGCCTCGGCCTTGTTGGCCTCGCGCAGCGCGCCGATGTGGTCGCCGGAGTTGAAGGCGTCGAGCAGGATCGGGTCGAGCGACTGGGCGCTCCACAGGCGCAGCGTGTTGACGTGCTCGCCGCGCCAGCCGACGATCGGCGTGTCGTAGGCGACCGCCAGCACGCGCTCGGCCGGGCGCCAGATCTGCCGTGGCGGCTTGCCGGGCTCGTCGATCGACGAGACCTTGCCGCCGAAGCCGATCTCGTAGGAGCTCTCGCGGCGCTCGAATTCCCAGGGATTGCCGTGCGCCAGCCAGTTCTCCGGCAGCTCGACCTGTTCACCATCGACGACTTCCTGGCGGAAGAAGCCGTGGACGTAACGGATGCCGTAGCCGAAGGCGGGGACGCCGGTCGAGGCCATGGATTCCATGAAGCAAGCGGCGAGGCGGCCGAGGCCACCATTGCCGAGCGCGGCGTCAGGCTCCAGCAGCTCGATCATGTCGAGACTGACGTCGAATTCCGCCAGCGCCTCGGTCACCGCTTCGGTCAGGCCGAGATTGCTGATGGCATCGCGTAGCAGGCGGCCGATCAGGAATTCCATCGAGAGGTAGCAGACGCGCTTCTCACCGCTTTCGTAGATGTGCTGGCGGGAGGCCAGCCAGTGATCGATGATCCGGTCGCGCACGGCGAGCGTCGTCGCTTCCAGCCAGTCGTGCCGGCGGGCGGAGGCGGGATACTTGCCGATCGAATAGGTCAGCTTCTCCAGGATCTCGGAGGCGAGGGTATCCCGGTCGTTCAGCCGCGGCTCGGCCTTGGCGAGGACGGTCGGCGACTCTTCGGCCTGGATGGCTTCTGCCTGGGCTTCTTCAAGTGCGGAGCTCATGTCAGTTCCTCATGTCGCGGATGGCGGTGACGAGACCTCTGGTGGAACTGTCGCGCCCGGAGGCGTCGGCGTCCCCGGTGACGACCGGCAGAAGGCCCGTGGCGAGCTCCTTGCCGAGCTCGACGCCCCACTGGTCGAAGGCGTTGATGCCGAACAGCTGGGCCTCGACGAAGACCCGGTGCTCGTAAAGCGCGATCAGGCGCCCGAGCGTGAACGGATCAAGACGGGCGTGGAGGATGGTGATCGACGGGCGGTCGCCGGAGAACTCGCGGTGCGGCGCGATGCGTTCGGCCTCCGCCGCCGGGGCTCCCTTGTCCAGCATCTGTTGGCGCGCCTCCTCGAGCGTCCGGCCGCGCATCAGCGCCTCGCTCTGCGCCAGGCAGTTGGCAAGCAGCAGGTCGTGGTGCTGCTTGAGGCCCGACTCGTGGCTGTTGGCGGCAACGATGAACTCGGCCGGGATCGCCCCGGTGCCTTGGTGGATCAGCTGGTAGAAGGCGTGCTGGCCGTTGGTGCCGGGCTCGCCCCAGACGAGCGGGCCGGTGACCGTCGGCGTGCGGCGGCCGTCGAGGCCGACATGCTTGCCGTTGGATTCCATGTCCAGCTGCTGGAGATAGGCGGGAAAACGCGCCAGCCGCTGGTCGTAGGGCAGGATCGCGCGCGCCGGATAGTTCTGTGCGACCCGGTGCCACCAGCCGACGAGGCCGAGCAGCACCGGCAGGTTCGCCTCCAGCGGGGCGGTCCGGAAGTGGACGTCGAGGCTGCGCGCGCCTTCGAGGAAACGGCGGAAGTTTTCGGGGCCGATGGCGAGCATGATCGGCAGGCCGATCGCCGACCAAAGCGAGTAGCGTCCGCCGACCCAGTCCCAAAAGCCGAAAACGCGCGTGGGGTCGATGCCGAAGGCGGCGACCTTGTCGAGGGCGGTCGAGACGGCGCAGAAATGCGCCGAGACCGCGTCCTCGCCGAGCGCGTCCGCCACGAAGGCGCGCGCGGTGGCGGCATTGGTCATGGTCTCGGTGGTGGTGAAAGTCTTCGACGCGACGATGAAGAGCGTCGTCGCGGGATCGAGCCCCATCAGCGTGTCGGCGATATGGGCGCCGTCGACGTTCGAGACGAAATGCGCCCGCGGCCCGTCGTGGAAGGGAGAGAGCGCGAGTGTCGCCATTGCCGGCCCGAGGTCCGACCCGCCAATGCCGATGTTGACGACGTCGGTGAACGGCTTGCCGGTGGCGCCAAGGGTCGTGCCGGCGCGGATGCCGTCAGAAAAGGCCGTCATCGCCGCCAGCACCGCCTCGACGTCGGCACCGACCGGCTCGCCGGCGGCGGCAAAGCCGTCCGACGGCTGACCCCGCAAAGCGACATGCAGGACCGAGCGCCCTTCCGTCGCATTGATCGGCGCTCCGGCGAACATGGCGTCACGCTTGGCCTCGAGCTCCATCTCGCGGGCAAAGGCGAAGAGCGCTGCGAGGTCGTCGGCACCGAGCGCGGTCTTCGAAACATCGAGCAGGAGATCGTCGAGCCGGGCGGACATGGCGTCGAAGCGTTTGGGATCGGCGGCGAAACGGGCGGCAATGCCTTCGGACTTGGCACGCTCGCCGCGCTCGATGAGGGCCGTGATGGCCGGGCTGGGAGTGGCGGCAGTCTGTGCGTTCACGTCAACGTTCCATGGTCGGTTGCGGGTGGCGGTCTCGGCGCCGGATGCCGTCTGCCGCAGGATAGGGCCATACCGGGCAATGATCGAGGGGAGGGGCCATTATTTCCTGTCGCACTGCAGCAAGAAGGTTTTGACGCCTAACCCTCACAGGCACGTGACAGGGATTGATGGCGAGATCAGGAACGGCGAACGCCAGCCGCGATTCCTTGAACATCTTGCCCCGCAGAAGCTGTTTCCAGAATGCCTTTGTCGGTTCATGCCGATGAAGGTCCGGGGCCCTCAGGAGAATGAAGATGAAGAAGTTCGTGATCGCCAGTGCCGTCGCCGCGATGATCCTGCCCTCGCTGGCCTTTGCTCAGGAAGCCACGCCCGCCACGGGCATGCAGGGCATGTCGACGCCCGCGGCCAGCGACTACACCATCGAGATCAAGACCAATCTCGACGTCGCCACCGGGACCGACAACACCGACTCCAGCATGAACCGCAACACCGATCCCGCCGCCATCCAGCGGACGATCGATGCCAATCCGGGGCTTGCCGAAAAGCTGGCATCCGAGGGCGTGAAGATCGAGGATATCGGCAACCTGTCGGTGCAGCCGGGTGGCAAGGTCGTCGTCTACAAGTCCTGAGCCGCCTGAACGGCCGAACAGACCGTTTTAAGAAAAAACGCGCCCTTCGTAAGAGGGGCGCCTTTTTCGCGTCGGCTGGTGATGGTCGCGACGGCGCGTCAGTCGATGGTGACGGTCTTGACGTTGACGAACTCGTGGATGCCCTCGTGCGAGAGCTCCCGACCATAGCCGGAGTTCTTGATGCCGCCGAAGGGGAGGCGCTGGTCGGAGGCGGTCATCCGGTTGATGTAGGTGCCGCCGGCCTCCAACTCGCGGGCGAAGCGCTCCTGCTCGGCCGGCTCCTCGGTCCACGCCGAGCTCGACAGGCCGAAATCGCTGTCGTTGGCAAGCGCGATCGCCTCATCGATCGAAGTCACCTTGAAGAAGATCGCGACGGGACCGAACAGTTCCTCGCGGTAGGCCGGGGCGTTCTCCGGCACATCGGCGATGATCGAGGGCTGGTAGAAATAGCCGGGCCGGTCGACGGCGGCGCAGCCGGAGACGCGCTTGGCGCCCATCGACAGGCTCTTCTCCACCTGTCCGGCGATCTCGTCGCGGATCTTGGCGGTGGCGAGCGGCCCCATGTCCGTGCCGGGATCCATCGGGTCGCCCACCACCATGGCGTCGACCTTTGCGCGGTAGCGCTCGAGATAGTCGTCGTAGACGTCGGCATGGACGATAAAGCGCTTGGCGGCGATGCAGCTCTGGCCATTGTTCTGCATGCGGGCGCGCACGCCGACCTCGGTCGCCTTGGCAAGATCGGCCGAGGGCATGACGATGAACGGATCGGCGCCGCCCAGTTCAAGAACGGTCTTCTTCAAATGCGCGCCGCACTGTGCGGCGACGGCACGGCCGGCCGGCTCGCTGCCGGTCAGCGTCGCCGCCTTGATGCGGGGATCGGTGACGATCGATTCCACCTTGGAGCCGGCGACGACCAGCGTCTGGAACACGCCCGCGGGCGCGCCGGCATCGGTGAAGATCTTCTCGATCTCGAGCGCCGAGTGCGTGACGTTGGAGGCGTGCTTCAGGAGGCCGACATTGCCGGCCATGACGGCGGGGGCGGCAAAGCGGAACACCTGCCAGAACGGGAAATTCCACGGCATGATGGCGAGTACCGGGCCGAGCGGGCGGTACGCGACGAAGTTCTTCCCCGCCGGACCCTCGCGCAAGCTGTCGGCGAGGAAGCCCGTGGCGTTCTCGGCGTAGAAGCGGCAGCCGGCGGCGCATTTCTCGATCTCGGCCTTCGCCTCAGCGAGGCGCTTGCCCATCTCGGCGACGGCGATTTCCGCCAGACGGTCGCGGCGCTCGTCGAGGATGTCGGCGACCCGCAGGAGGAGAGCGGTGCGCTCGGCAAAGCGCGTCTGGCGCCAGTCGCGAAAGCCGTGCTCGGCCTTCGCCAGCGCTGCCTCGATCTGCTCCGGCGTGTGCTCGGCGTAGTCGGCGATCGTCTCGCCGGTGGCGGGGTTGATGCTGCGGGCCATGGCTGAAGCTTCCTTTCGGCGATGAATGCCGAAAGGGCTATGTCGCCGGGACAGGGCGCGTCAAGCCGCGCCTCTCCCCAAGGGGCGACCGCGCCCGATGCTGAAGCCGGGCGCGGAACTTGCCCGCCGGGCGATCAGTACTCGTTCTCGTAGAACACGCCGACCTCGCCGCCACCGGTGGCCGACACCGCACCACGGGCCTTCAGGCCCTTGCCGAGGTCGAGGTCGATTGACACCCGGCCGGTCGAGTCGACGCCGAGATAGGCGTTGTCGGTCAGGTACTTGCCGACGCCGACTGCGGTCTGCCCATCGGCATTGGTCTTGATGTCGAGATCGTCGACCCCGAGCTGGGCGCGCAGGTTCTCCAGAAGCCCGTTCGACCCGCCGACACCCGCAAGCTGCGAGGCGGCCTCGGCGAGCTGGGCAATCTGCAGCGGCGACAGGTTGGCGGTGCCTTGGCCGAAGATCAGCCGCGCCAGCACCTCGTCCTGCGGCAGCGCCGGGGTCGAGGAGAAGTTGAAGGCCGGATCATTGGCCGGGCCCGTGACGGCAACGCTGACCGTGACGCCGCCGCTGTCGGAGGTCGCGAGGAGATCGAGCGTCGGCAGGAGGTCGCCGGTGAAGGTCAGGCGGCCACGCTGGAAATCCAGACGGTTCGACAGGATGTTGAAGCGACCGCGCTCCAGTTCGAAGCCGCCGGTGATGCTCGGCGCCGACGCCGAGCCGGCGATCCGCACCGAACCACCAAGCTCGATGTCGAGGCCGCGGCCGCGCACGAACACCCGGCTGGGCGCGCTGAACGTCACGTCGAGCAGCAGGCCTGCGCTGGAGGAGGCGCCACTCGCCGCCTTCGGCTCGATCTTCTTGGCCTGTTCGAGCACTGCGCGGGGTGCGTTCTTGTGCTGCACCTGGATGCGGGCGAGCGAACTCGGCAGGCGCTCGGGCACCAGGACGTCGATGCCGGTGGCGTCGATCCGGCCGGCGAGCAGCGGGCTGCCGGTCAGCGGCCCGGTGATCGTCAGATTGGCGCCGAGCCGGGCGGCGATCAGCTCCCCGTCATTGTACCGGCCATTGGCCAGCTGGATGCGGATGTCGGCGGGAAAGCCGTTCGCAAGCCCCACCGTGCCGCCGATCGTGATGGTGCCGCCCGCCGCCAGCGAAGCCTGGAACGACCGGATGGTGGCCGTCTGCCCGCTGAGCACGATCGTCGCCGAGATACCGTTGACGGCGACGTTGGCGCCCGTGTCGGTGAAGCTTGCCCCCGACGTCGAGATCGTGCCGTTGACATCCGGCGCCGACGGCGTGCCGCGCACGGTGGCGTTCACCGCGACGGTCCCCTTCACCGAGCGGCCGCCCTCGGCGAGGATCCGGTTGGCGATGGCGAGCGGGACGGTGCCGTTCAGCGCCAGGTCGAGCTGTGGCGTCCCGGCGAGATTGACCGAGCCGCTGGCCTGGAAGGCAAGGCCGCTGCCGGAAAGACGGGCGTCGAGTCCGAGCAGCTTGTTGGCGAACCGGCCATTGGCGGTGATGTCGAGAGGACCGACACCGGCATCGCGCGTCTGGGCGATGCTGAGGCCGCCGGCCCTGAGGTCGTAGGTGACGTCCGGATTGGTCGCAGAGCCGGTGGCGCGGACGGTGCCGTTGATCGAGCCAGCCGGATCTATCCCGGGCGCTGCCGCTGCAGCGAGCGAAGCCGGCAGATCATCGATGGCAACGGTGAGGTCAAGGTTCTGCCCCGCCGTGCCGGTGACCGTCACTGTGCCGCCGCCGACGGTGATCCGCGCGGTCTCCAGCGCGACGCCGGCATTGCGGTAGGTGCCGCGTGCGATCGCATCGATCGCAGGCGCGCCAGCCTGCCGGGTCTGCGCGACGGAAACGTCGTTTGCCGCGATGTCGAAACGGGCGTCGGGGCTGGTCAGCGAGCCGGTGGCGGTGGCGGTGCCCGACAGCGTCCCTCGGGCGCCGAGGTCTGGGACGAAGCCGTTGGCGAGGCCGACCGGGAGCTTGTCGATCTTCACGTCGACGTCGAGCTGCTGGCCGATGCTGCCGGTCGCCGACAGCGAGCCCTCGCCGATTTCAGCGCGTGCCGTCTCCAAAGTCGCGGTGCCCGCGGCGTAGCGGCCGGCGACGTCGAGGTCGATCGGCGCGACGCCGGAGGCCTTCACCTGCGCCGCGGTGATGCCGGTGCCGGTGATCTTGAACGTTGCGGCGGGATCGGCGAGCGAGCCAGTCGCCTTGGCGCTGCCCGAGAGCGTGCCGGAGGCCTTGAGGTCTGGGACGAAGCCGTTGACGAGGGCGACCGGCAAGGCGTCGAGCACGACGTCGAGGTCGAGCGCCTGCCCGACGGTTCCGCTGGCGACGAGCGATGCCTTGCCGATGTCGGCGCGTGCTGTCCGGATCGTTGCGTTCCCGGCAGCATAGCTGCCGTCGACGTTGAGCGTGATCGGCTCGATCCCGGCGGCCTTCACCTGCGCGGCGGTGATGCCGGTGCCGGTCAGCTGGAAGCTGGCGTTCGGGTCGCTGAGCGAGCCGGTCGCCCGGACATTGCCGGACAGGGTGCCCGTTGCATTGAGGTTGGGCACGAACCCGTTGACGAGGCCGACCGGCAGCTTGTCAAGCGCGACCGTGAGGTCGAGGGCATCCCCCACGGTGCCGCTGGCGTTCAGCGATCCGTCGCCGACGAGGACGCGCGCGGTCTCGATCGTCGCGGTGCGCCCGGCGACGCGGCCGGCGACGTCGAGGCTGAGCGGTGCGATGCCGGACGCTGCGATCTGTTCGGCGGTGATGCCAGTGCCGGTGAGGTTGAACGTCGCGTTGGGGTCCTGAAGCGTTCCCGTTGCAGTGGCGGTGCCGGAGATCGTTCCGGAGGCCTTCAGGCCGGGCACGAAGCCGTTGGCAAGGCCGACCGGAACGCGGTTGAGGACGACGTCGAGGTCGAGCGCCTGCCCGACGCTGCCGCTAGCGGTCAGCGAGGCGTCGCCGAGATTGGCGACGGCGGTCTCGAGCGTCGCGGTGCCGTCGGCGAAGCTGCCGGCGAGCCGCAGCGTCATCGGCGGAATGCCGCCGGCCTTGACCTCGGCCGCGGTAATGCCGGTCCCGCTGATGTCGAACGTCGCCTGCGGGGCGGTGCGCGGTCCGGTCGCCGTCGCGGTGCCGGAGAGCGTGCCCGACGCCTTGAGGCCCGGCACGAAGCCGTTGACGAGGCCGACCGGCAGCTCGGTCATGCGGACGTCGAGGTCGAGCGTGTCGCCGGCGGTGCCGGAGGCCTCCAACAAGCCGTTGCCGACCGTCGCACGGGCCCGCTCCAGCGTCAGCAGGTTGCCGGCGAAGTTGCCGGCGACGTCGAGCTCGACCGGCGGCACGCCGCTGGCGGCAACCTCGGCTGCGGTGATGCCGGTGCCGGTGAGGGTAAAGCTTGCCGTCGGCGCCGCGACGGTGCCGCCGGCGCGGGCCGAGCCCGAGATGGTGCCGGAAGCGTTCAGCCCGTCGACGAAGCCGTTGGCCAGCGCCACCGGGACATTGTCGAGGTCGGCATTCACGGCGAGCGTGTCGCCGATCCGGCCGGACGCGGTGATCGAGCCGTCGCCGAGGTCGATGTTGGCGTTCTGGAGATCCAGCGTGCCACCGGCATACTGGCCGGCGGCCATGGCCTCGATGGGTTTCAGCCGGGCGGCGCGGGTCTGCGTCGTCTCGATGCCGGTCGCGGCGATCTCGAAGCGAGCCTCCGGATCGCTCGAGGGACCGTTGACGGCCGCATTGCCGGTGATCACGCCGGATGCGCCGAGGTTCGGCACGAATGGGTTGGCGACGGCGGCGGGGACCCTCGTGAGGCTTGCCGTCAGGTCGAGCGTCGCCCCGGCCGTGCCGGAGACGGCGACCGAACCGGCGCCGACGTTCAGCGTCAGCGCATCGAGCTTGGTGGTGCCGTCGGCGATCCAGACGGTCGCGCGCTTGGCGAGCGCGATCTCCGCGTCGGGGATGGCGGCGGTGAGACTGTCGAGGGCGACGATGGTCTCGGCGGCGGTAATCTGCGCCTGGCCGGACAGGCCGACCGGAATGCCGTTGGCGCGCGCCTTCGCATCGATCTGGGTGTAGTCGCCACGCCGGGCGAGATCGATCGCGGCCGTCTCGACGGTGGCGCCGCCGGCGACCAGCTTCTCGGCGCGGATCGTGCCGGCCGGGAAGGGGGCACCGAGATAGTCCTCGACCGCCAGCTTGACGCCGAGGCCGGTCAGCGTGTTGCCGCCGACGGCCAGGCTCGTCGAGAGGAGGTCGAGCGTGGCGACCGGAAACTCGCGCTCGTTGACCGACAGCTCAATCTTGCCGTTGAGATCGCCGGACATGCTCTGCAAGGCAAGGGCGGCCAGTGGGCCGACATCGCCCAGCGCGACATTGAGGCTTCCGACCGGCCCGGTCTTGCCGAGCAGGACCTCGCCGGTGACGTTGTTCGGTCCCTGGCGGATCTCGAGCCCCGAGAGGTTGATGTCGCCGGTGGGGAGGGTTTCGACCTTCGCATTGCCGGACAGCGGCGCGCCGTCGAGTTCGCCGGAGAGGGTGACGGTCCCGGACGGCGTGGCGGAGGCGATCTCGCCGCGCGCCTCGACCTTAAGGTTGGCAAGCTCGCGCCCGTTGACCTTGAGGCCCTGGCTGGTCAGCGAGATGTCGACGTCGGGCTGGGCCGAGGGACCGCGCGCGGTGAGGCCGAACTCGGCCTTGCCGGAGATCGCGGCGTCCTCGCCGGCCTTCGCGTCGAGGACGCCCTTGATGTCGGCGGTGATCTGGCCGGCCGCGAGCGCCGCGCCGCCCGTGACGGTCAGGCCCGTGCCGTTGATGGCGAGGGTGTCGGCGGCGAGGCCCTCGCCGGTCTGAACGACATGGCCGCCGACGGAGAGCCGGTCGCCGGCCAGCGGCACCAAGGCGGCCGAAAGGGCGAGCGTGTCGAAATCGCTGGAAAGCGTGAGGTCGAAGGTCGAGAAGTTGTAGGCGGCGCTGCCGGTGACCGCGGCATTGGCGACCTTGGTGGTGACCTTGCTCTGGCTGAGCGTCAGGCCATCGGCCGTCAGCGCGCCATCGGCGGCGATGCTGACCGGGCCCTTGAGGAATCGGTCGGCGACGCCGGCGGGCGCGGTCATCGAGGCGGCGGCGAGCTGAAGCTGCAGCGGCCCCTCGAGGCCCGACAGGTTGAAGCCCCGGGCGGTCGCGCTGGCCGAGACGTCCTTGCCAACATATTCGCCGAAGCCGGCCGTCGGCAGCTTGGCGGTGAGGTCGATATTGGCGGCGACAAGCGCGCCGGCGAGCTTGGCGTTGAGGCTGGTGACGTCGAGGACCGTCTGGCTCGGCGCCGTGCCGAAGCGTAGCGGCACCGTTCCGCCATCGCGCGCGGCAATGGCGACGTCGAGCGCGGTCTGCGGGCCGGCCCGGTCGAGCGTGCCGGTGACGTTCGCGCGGATCTGGCCGGAGGCGATCTGCGCCTGGTCGATGCCGATGACGCCGTCCGGTCGCAGCAACAGCTGCACGTCGAGATCGGCGCCGCCGTCGACATAGGCGCGGTAGGCGTCGGGCACGAAGCGCTCGGCGGCGACGTTGAGCGTCGCGGTAACGCGGCGCCCTTCCGGCTGGTCGGCGACGCGGGCGGTGAGCATCGCCGCGGACTCGCCGCCGACTGTGAGCTGGCCGTTGGCCATGAAGTCGGCGAGCGGGCCGCTGCCGTCGATCGTCAGCGCCACCGGCGGCGCGCCCGGCAGCTTCAGGAGGGTCGCGACCAGGCCGCCGGCGGGCTCGCTGGCATTCACCTTCACGGCCAGGCGGTTATCGGCCGGCGCGAAGGCGACGTTCGCCGCGATCGTGCCGGGTTGGTCGAGCCGCTCGATGTCGATATTGGCCTCGACATTAGTCGGGTCGTTCTCGAGCTTCAGGCGGGCATTGGCCGAGAGGCGCGCGCGCGTGCCGGCGATCGCCTCGCCGAGGATGATCTCCTGAATGGCGATCTTCTGGATGTCGGCGGTGATGTTCGGAAGGCCGGAGGACGGCTCGGCATTCGGATCGGCAGGGGCGCTTTCGGGCAGCCGCTCGAGGACGATCTGGCCGGCGGTCAGCGCCTCGACGTCGATGCGCGAGCGCACGACGGCGAGCGGCGACCAGTCCATCGCCAGATCCTTGGCGGTGAGGAACACGCCCTTCGGGTCCGAGACGGTGACGCTGTCGATCCTGAGATTGCCGGTCAAGGCGCCGCTGAGGCCGGTGATCTCGACCTTCATCGTGTCGGTCGAGATGAGGTTCTGGATCTGGTTGGCCAGGAACTGCTGCGCCGATGCCGGGCGCACGGAAGCCTGCGCGAGAAGGACGGTCAACAGCGCGACGGCACCAAGGCGGGCGAAGGCGGCAAAACGGGAAATGGGAAGAAGCCTCATCGTCAAAACGCCTGTCCGATGCCGGCATAGATCTGGTAGCTGGCGTCGCGCGAGCTCGGATCGAGCGGGATGCCGACATCGACCCGGATCGGCCCGAAGCCGGTGAGATAGCGGGCGCCAACGCCGACGCCGATCTTCATCTCGCCGAAGTCCGGCACGAGGTCGTTCGAGACGACGCCCGCATCGACGAAGGGGACGAGCTGGATCTTCTCGGTGATCCCGATGCGCACCTCGGCCGACGCCTCGAACAGCGACAGGCCGCCGGTCGGCGTGTCGTTGAAGTTGTTGTCGCCGCCCGGCCGGTCAACGTCCGGGAAGAACGGGCCGATGGTTTGGAACTGGTAGCCACGGACCGAGCCGCCGCCGCCGGCATAGAAGCGGCGATCGTTCGGGATGTCCTGGAGGTCGGCGCCGAAGATCGTGCCATAGGCGACGCGGCCGGCGAGAACGAAGCGGTCGCTCTGCGTCAGCGAGAGGTAGGTCGAGGCGTCGGCGCGCGTCTTCACGAAGGCGGTGCCCTCGTTGATCTCGTAGGACGGCTCGGCCATCAGCTTGGCGAAGAAGCCCGAGGTCGGGTTCAGTTTGTCGTCTCGGCCGTCATAGGTGTAGGTGATCGGCAGCGAGGCGATGATGAAGCTGGCATCGCCGAGATAATCGGTGATGTCCTCGTATTCGCCGCGGATCCGCGCCTCGATCGTCTGCGTCTTCGACAGCTTGTACTGGACGCCAGACGTCGCGGCGAAGGACTGGCGGTCATAGGCGAGCGGGTGCTCCGTCACCGCCTCGACCGAGCCGATATAGACCGAGTCCGGTCCGAGCACGCCCGGCTTCTTGAACACGGCCGCGAGCTTGTAGTCGAACTCGTCGGTCTGGCGGACGGTGTCGTCCAGCGCCGATGCGCCGATGCGCGACACCGCGGCGTCGATGCGCAGGCTCTCTGCCCGGCCGAACAGGTTGCGGTGGCCCCAGTAGCCGGAGACGCCAGCGCCCTCGGTGTTGGAATAGGTCGCGCCGACGCCGTAATAGCGGAACTTGCGCTCGCCGACCTCGACCTGCACCGGCAGCGTGCCGTCCTCGGCCTGCCCGCGGCCTTCCTTGACGGTGACGCTGGAGAAGACGTCGAGCCCGAGCAGCCGGTCGCGCGCGTCCGCCATGTCCTGCGGCGAGAAGATCTTCCCCTTCTCGATGCCGGTCATGTAGGCGATGAAGCCGGGGTCGACGTCCTTGTTGCCGTCGACATAGAGGTCGCCGAAAGGCACCGGGGCGCCCGGCGAGATCGCCAGCCGGTAGTCGAGCTTGCCGGTCGCACTGTCGGCGACGACGTCGCGGTCGGTGACGGCGACGAAGGGCCGGCCCTCGTTGCGCAGCGCCTCCAGCACCTTGGCTTCCTGAGAGAGGATCCGGGTCGATGCGGCGGACGAGCCGCCGGCAAGGTCGAAGCTCGCCGGATCGATCGGGACGCCGTTGGCGGTGATGTCGACCTTGCCGAGGGTGAAGGCCTGGCCGGGATCGACCATGATGGCGACCGGCACGGGCCGCGAGGTGTCGAACTCCGCGTCGGGCGCGAGGTCGTCGATGTTCTTGCCTTCGATCAGGACGGTGACGACGCCATCATAGCGGCCGTTCTCGTAAAGCGAGGCGACAAGGCGCTTGCGGTCGTTCTTCGCCTTGGCGAGGAGGCCAAGCGAGCCGGAGACCGGCTGGTCGACGTCGGCGACGAGCGTCGAGGCGGTATCGAGTTCGTCCTTCAGCCTTTCGACATCCGGCATCACGCCGAGCGTGACGGTATAGCGGATGGGATCGACGATCCCCTCGACGGCCTTGTCCTTCTTGCTCTCGAAGATCGTGATCCCGAAAATCTCCAGCGCCTGAGCAGGCGCTGCTGAGAAGGGGGCCACCATGCCGGCGCAGCCGAGTGCGAGGGCCATCGCCCGCGGTGCACGACGGCCGGCAGCGGAGAGCTTTCGCGAGGGAAAAGGCAGCTTCGGAAAGATCAAACGCACCTCGGACCTGTCACCGTCAACGCGCTTCGGGGAAGGCGACCGATGGCACCAGGCCGCGCCGATCCCCCGATGACGCCGGGTCTAACAAGCCGATAAAACATTAAATAACAACACATCTCGCTGGCGTGAGACTGACCATCACGTGATCCCGGCCATTCTGTAGCCGCATGTTGTGTGGCAGTCACAGCGGTGGACGGGAGAGGCGGCAGGCCTTGGCGCCCCGTACCTCCCACACGAAAACGCCCGGTTCGAGACCGAACCGGGCGCCCATCAAATGAACAGTTGCTCAGCCCTTAGAGCCGGCACTGGTGGGCACGGCCGTCATTGCCGATGAAGGTGTTCGAGCGGACGTCATAGGTACGGTAGCGGGCCGCGCAGGCGTCGATCCGGTTGTAGCCGCCGCGATAGACCGGCGCCGGACGGTAGGCACGGTTCACTGGGCCCTCGTTGACGATGTAACCGCCACGGCCGTAGTAGCCGTTGTCATAGGCGCGCGGAGCAGCAAGCGCTCCGCCGATCAGAGCGCCGACGCCGAGGCCAACGGCGCCCGCTGCCAGCGCGTCGCCATGCCCACGGTGATGGTAGCGGCGACCGCCGTCATAACCGCGGTAATAGCGGCGTCCGCCATCATAATAATCGCGACGGCCGCCGTCGTAGTAGCCGCGGTGATGGCGATAGTAGCCGTCCGCCGACGCAGGGGTCGCCGTTGCAAGAGTGCCGGTCACCAGCATCGCGACAGTGCCGAGCGCTGCGAAGAAGGTCTTCATGGCTTGCCTCAGAGTTGTAGGAGCGGACAGAGCCGCAAGAAAAGCGAGATAGAGTTTAATGCGCACTCCGGCACCAAGGTTCCGTTGGGACCGGCAGCGCTAAGCAAGTCCCGCAATCCGACGTCACCGCTCCTGTTGGCTTTGAAATGCCGGACTCGCACGCAGAAGTCACTGGTACGAACGAAGCGGGAACGCTACATCCCTGCCATGGCTGCACCGACCCTCATGCAAAAACTCGCGATCCTCAGCGACGCCGCAAAATACGATGCGTCCTGCGCGTCGAGCGGCACCACCAAGCGCGACAGCGCCAAGTCCGGCGGCATCGGATCGACCGAAGGGCATGGCATCTGCCACGCTTACGCCCCGGACGGCCGCTGCATTTCGCTGCTCAAGATTCTGATGACGAACTTCTGCGTCTATGACTGCATCTACTGCGTCAACCGCTCGTCCTCAAATGTCGCGCGGGCTCGCTTCAGCGTCGATGAAGTCGTGAAACTGACGATGGAGTTCTACAAGCGGAACTACATCGAGGGTCTCTTCCTCTCCTCCGGCATCATCAAGAACTCCGACCACACCATGGAGCAGATGGTGGAGATTGCCCGCAAGCTGCGGATGGTTGAGAATTTCGCCGGCTATATTCACCTGAAGACCATCCCGGACGCCGCGCCCCACCTGATCGAGCAGGCCGGGCTCTTCGCCGACCGCCTGTCGATCAACATCGAGCTGCCGACCGACCTCTCGCTTTCGGCGCTCGCGCCGGAAAAAGACGCGCGCGACATCCGCCGCTCGATGGGGCACCTGCGCGCCAAGATCGAGGAGCACAAGGGCGAGAAGAAGGACCGCGCCAAGCCGAAGAAGTTCTCGCCGTCCGGCCAGTCGACGCAGATGATTATCGGCGCCGACGCTTCCGACGACAACGACGTCCTCTCGCGCTCGGAGAATCTCTACGGCTCCTACCAGCTGAAGCGCGTCTACTACTCCGCCTTCTCGCCGATTCCCGATGCGTCGAGCCGCCTGCCACTGGCGCGTCCACCGCTGATCCGCGAGCACCGGCTATATCAAGCCGACTGGTTGATGCGCTTCTACGGCTTCGAGCGTGCGGAGATCGTGTCGGGCGGCGAGGATGGGATGCTGGATCTTGCCATCGACCCGAAGCTCGCCTGGGCGCTGAAGCACCGCGCGCGCTTTCCGGTGAACGTCAACCGTGCCGATCGCGAGATGCTGTTGCGTGTGCCGGGGCTTGGGACGAAGGCGGTCGCGCGCATCCTGACGACCCGGCGGCACCGGACGCTGCGGCTCGACGACGTCGCCAAGCTCTGCCAGTCGATCACCAAGGCGCGGCCGTTCATCGAGGCGCTGGACTGGACGCCGGGCGGCCTCACCGACAGCGCCGGATTGCGGGCGACCATGTCGCCGAAGCCGAAGGCGGAGCAGCTGTCGCTGTTCTGAGAGGGTTGGGGTGGTCATCGTCGCGGTGGTTCACCCCCCTCTGCCCTGCCGGGCATCTCCCCTTCAAGGAGGGAGATCAGTCGCCTAGGCCGCAGCTGCCGATCTCCCCACCCGAGGGGGAGATGGCCGGCAGGCCAGAGGGGGGGGGGCAAGCCGCCGCAACGTCGGAAGCCATCCGCCGCTCCAATCCACTCCCCATGCAACCGCCGCCGTTCCCAGCGCTTGTGCGCAAAAGGAGCCGCCCATGTTCCACGCCCGCCTCGACCATCCCGCCGACTTCGACGGCTGGCGCAGTGCCGCCCGCACTGCGGTGGAACTCGGCATTGCCCCGCCTGAGATGAGCTTCACTGTCGGCGACGACGCGCCGGGCCTCTTCGCCGAACCCCTGCCGCCGCGACCGACAGGCGCCAAGGCGATCACCGTCTCGAAGGCGTTTCCGGACCTCGCGGGCAAGATCGTCTGCCACGCCGATCCCGCCCGCTTCGACCTCGCCTACCGCCTGCTCTGGCGCCTGCAGACCGAAAAGAAACTTTTGGAGATCGCCTCCGACGCCGACGTGCTCGCGGCGACCGATATGGAGAAGGCGGTCCGCCGCGACAGCCACAAGATGAAGGCCTTCGTGCGGTTTCGCGAGATCGAGGTGGGGTCCGACACCGACACGCCCACAAAACACTACATCGCCTGGTTCGAGCCCTTCCACCACGTCGTCGAGCGCACCGCGCCTTTCTTTGCCCGGCGCTTCGCCGGCATGGTCTGGTCGATTTTGACGCCGCTGCGCTCGGTGCACTGGGACGGCACGGCGCTCGACTTCGCCCCCGGCGCTTCCATCGCCGACCGGCCGGCGGACGACGACATGGAGGCGCTGTGGCTGACCTACTACGCCTCGATCTTCAACCCGGCGCGGCTGAAGGTGAAGGCGATGCAGTCGGAGATGCCGAAGAAGTACTGGCACAACCTCCCCGAGGCCGTGCTGATCGAGCCGTTGATCCAGGGCGCCGACGCCGCCGCCCGCCGCATGCTGGAAACCGCGCCGACGCTGCCGAGTTTACGCCACGCAAAACAGGCGGAGCGTGACGAGATGGCCCGGCAGGAGACGGTGGTGCAGCGACAGGGCAACCAGCCGCAGACGATCGATGTGGCGCGGTCCGAGGCCCAGCACTGCAAGGCCTGTCCGCTCTGGGAGCCGGCGACGCAGACGGTGTTCGGCAAGGGGCCGGACAATGCGCCGGTGATCTTCGTCGGCGAGCAGCCGGGCGACCAGGAGGATCTGGCGGGCGAGCCCTTCATCGGCCCGGCCGGCAAGGTGTTCGACGCCGCCCTCGCCGAGGCCGGCATCGATCGCGGCCAGGCCTACGTGACCAATGCCGTGAAGCACTTTAAGTTCACCCCGCGCGGCAAGCGGCGGATCCACCAGAAGCCGAACATGGGCGAGGTCAAGGCTTGCCGATTCTGGCTGGAGCTCGAGCGCGACCTCGTGCGGCCGAAACTGATCGTGGCGCTCGGCGCGACCGCCGCAGCCTCGGTGCTCGGCAAGACGGTCACCATCCGCGACACCCGCTCGCGGCTGATCGACCTCGACGAGAACACCAAGCTCCTCGTCACCGTTCACCCCGCCTACATCCTGCGGCTGCCCGACCCTGAGGCGCAGGCGCGCGAGACCGAGCTGTTCAACGCCGACATGGCGCGGGTGCGGGACTACGTGCCGGAAATCGCGCTCGCGGCCTAGGGCATCCGCGGGTCGCCTTTCGCACCAGGCTCGGCGCCGTCAGGCGATGCTCACCGCGCGCAACGCGAAGACGACGAAACCGATGAGCGCGATGGCTAGGCACACCATGCCGCCGATCAGCAGCACTTTGCGCTGCCAGGACTGGGGGGCGATTGGGGTCTCGTCGCGAATGACAGGGTGGGGCAATCGGATCTCCTTTGGGGAATGGCTGCATCTCATATAGGCCTGCAGGAGCAGCCGCGCCCGGACAAACCGTCCCATCGCTAAACTCCGCCGGAGAGTTAGGGGTCGCGCGCCGCCGGTCCTTTCAGTATGCCGGGGCAGGGCAGGAACGGCGCTGGGTCTGCGGAACACGGCAGAGAGCGGCGATAAGGGGATCGATGGCATGGACGGCAAAGGCAGCGAGCGGCGAGCCCTAGAGGAGATTTTCGCGGCGGTGGTGGCGGCTGCCCATCCCGGCGCCGTCCTGGCGGAGCATCTGCCGGAGCCGCCGACGGGCCGCGTGATCGTGCTCGGCGCTGGCAAGGCCGGCGCCAGCATGGCCGCCGCTGCCGTCCGCTTCTACCAGGCCAAGGGCCTCGGCGATGACCGCATCACCGGCATCGCGGTGGCGCGCGACGGCTATGGCTGCGACGCCGGGCCGGTCGACGTCGTCGAGGCCGGCCATCCCCTGCCGAACGCGGCGGGCCTTGCGGCGACGCGCCGCGTCCTCGACTTCGCGCGGAGCGCGGGGCCGGACGACCTCGTGCTGGCGCTGATCTCCGGCGGCGGCTCGGCCAACTGGCTGCTGCCGCGCGGCGACATCACGCTCGCTGACAAGCAGGCGGTGACGAAGGCGCTGCTGCGCAGCGGTGCCGGCATCGGCGAGATCAACTGCGTGCGCAAGCACCTCTCGGAGATCAAGGGCGGGCGCCTGGCTGTCGCCTGCGGCGATGCGCGCCTCGTGACCCTCGCCATTTCCGACGTGCCGGGCGACGATTCGAGCGTCATCGCGTCCGGGCCGACCGTTCCGGACCCGACGACGCTGGCCGAGGCGCGCGAGATCGTCCGCCGCCGGGGTATCACTTTGCCGGAAAGCTGCTTGCGTGCGCTTGAAACTGACGCGAGCGAGACGCCGAAGCCCGGCGATGCCGCTTTCGACGGCCGGCCCTACACCATTGTCGCCACCCCGGCGACGGCGCTCGCCGCAGGCGTTGCCGCCGCCGAGGCGCTCGGCTATCGCGCGGTCATGCTCGGCGCCGATCTCGAGGGCGAGGCGCGCGAGGTCGCCCGGTCGCATGCCGCTTTGGCACTCGCGGCAAGGCGGGATGGCGAGCGGCTGGCGATTCTCTCTGGCGGCGAGCTGACGGTGACGATCGCCGGTGAGGGACGTGGTGGCCCGAACCAGGAATACGCCTTGGCGCTGGCCCTCGCTTTGGGCGGCGCGCAGGGAATTCATGCGCTCAGCGCCGATACCGACGGCACCGATGGCGGCACGGGCCTTGCCAGCGACCCCGCCGGCGCGTTTGCCGGACCGGAGACGCTGGAGGCGGCTATCGCCACCGGCATCGATCCGGCCGGAGCGCTCGACGACAACGATTCCACCGGCTTCTTCGAGGCGATCGGCGGGCTGTTCGTGCCGGGGCCGACGCTCACCAACGTCAATGACTGCCGCGTGATCCTCGTCGGCTGAGGCTTGGCGGCGGCGGGCGCCGCGGCTAACGTCCCGCCGCGAACGCCTTGGGAGAGAGAAATGAAACGAAGCCGAGTGAACGCCATCCTGCAGGAAGGCGACGCCTTCATCCGCTCCTTCGGCTACGTCATGCCGCCCTTCGCCTATTTCAGCCCCGCCGAAATGCAGGCCCGAAGCGATCTCGCACTGCTCAAGCAGCGGCAGATGGGCTGGGACGTCACCGACTTCGGCAGCGGCGACTTCGACCGGCTCGGGCTCTTCCTCTTCACCGTGCGCAACGGCGACAACGCCGATCTCGCGGCCGGCCGCGGCATGCTCTACGCCGAGAAGATCATGATCTCGAAGCAGGATCAGGTCACGCCGATGCACCGGCACGATCTGAAGGCCGAGGACATCATCAACCGCGGTGGCGGCACGCTGACGCTGGAGCTGTTCACCCGCGCCCCCGATGGCGGCATCGACGAGACGGCCGATGTCGAGGTCTACTGCGACGGCATCGCGCGCCGCATGGCGGCGGGCGACAAGCTGCGGCTGACGCCCGGCGAGAGCGTCACCTTGATGCCGCACCACTGGCATTCCTTCTGGGGCGAGGGCGCCGACGTCCTCGTCGCCGAGGTCTCGACCGTCAACGACGACCGGACCGACAACATCTTTCGCGAGCCGGTCGGGCGCTTTGCCGAGATCGAGGAGGACGAGGCGCCGCTGCACCTCCTCGTCGCTGACTACGATGCCTGGCTGAAAAGCTGATGCCGCTCGCCTCCGCCGGGTTGCGGCCAGCGGCGCGGCGGTGGCGGCTCGGGCTCATGGCCCTCCTGGCGGGCATGGCCCTGACGGCGGTCAGCGCGTCGGCCGCTGTGGCCGGCGATATCCGGGACTTCGCTTTCTACTCGCCGGCGCTCGGCAAGGCGCAGTCGGCGCGTGTCTACGTGCCCGAAGGGCGGGCGCCGGAGGGCGGCTGGCCCGTGCTCTATCTGCTGCACGGGCTCGGCGGCAACGCTTATGACTGGCAGCGGGCAGGCGGCGTCGACGCGACGATCGACCGGATGATCGCTGCCCGGGAAATCCGGCCGCTGCTGGTGGTGATGCCGGATGCCAATGACTCCTGGTACGTCGATTCCGCCGAGGTCGGCGGGCCCGGCAACTATGCGACGTTGATCTCGAGCGACCTGCCAGCGGCGGTCGAAAAGGCCTTTCCGGTCGGCCGCGATCTCGCGCACCGCGCCATTGCCGGCCTGTCGATGGGCGGCGCTGGCGCGCTGCGGCTGGCGCTGACCTTGCCCGAGCGGTACGGCGCCGTGGCCGCGCTGTCGCCGGCGATCTGGCAGAACGTGCCCGCGGAGGATTTCGGCAGAAGCGCCGCCGAACTTGCGGTGATCCGCGACAGCCGCTATTTCCACCGCATCGATCCCGACACGATCGGCACCGGCATCGACATCCCGCCGGAAGGCCTGCATTTCGGCGGCGCTTTCGGCACGCCCTTTCAGCCGCAGCGCTTCAATGCCAGCAACGTCTTCACCTTGCTGTCGCAGGCGATCGCGGCGAAGGCATCGCTGCCGCCGATCTTCGTGACCGTCGGGGATGATGACAGCCATCTCCTCTGGCGCGGCGGCATCGCCTTCTTCGAGACCATGCGGGCCGACGATCGGCCGATGGAGTTCCGGATGACGGACGGGGACCATAGCTGGGATCTCTGGCGGGTCTCGATCGTCGACGCGCTGCGCTTCATCGATTCCTCCATCGACCGACCGGCCGTCGCGGGCCCGCGCAATCCGTCCCCTTTGACGCCGGAATAAGGTCGCGCATCACGGCTTTCGCACAGAGACCGGAGAATTTGCGCGAAGCTGTGGAGAAGACGGCTTTTCCTCCGACTCCTGACGGCCCCGCGGTGATAGGAAATGCCTCTGTCCCCCTCTCGGCCGAAGGAGCGCCATCGATGAAAGTCGCCGTCGACCTCGGCACCACCGCCACCGGCGATCCCGCCGAGATGGACCTCGAGGAACTGCTGTCGACGCGGCTCCTCGTGCAGGGCAATTCCGGCTCCGGCAAGTCGCACCTCCTGCGCCGGCTGCTCGAGCAGAGCGCCGAATGGGTGCAGCAGGCGATCATCGATCCCGAGGGGGACTTCGTCTCCTTCGCCGAGCGCTACGGCCATATCGTCGTCGACGCCAACCGGACGCCCGCCGAGCTGCAGCGCATCGCCGCGCGCATCCGCCAGCACCGCGCCTCGGTGGTGCTGAACCTCGAGGGCCTCGACGCCGAGGTGCAGATGCAGTGCGCCGCGGCCTTCCTCAACGGCCTCTTCGACGTCGACCATTCGCTGTGGTTCCCGATGCTGATCGCCGTCGACGAGGCGCAGCTCTTCGCCCCGGCGATCGCCGGCGACGTCTCGGACGACGCGCGAAAAGTCTCGCTCTCGGCGATGACCAATCTGATGTGTCGCGGGCGCAAGCGCGGCCTTGCCGGCATCGTCGCGACGCAGCGGCTGGCAAAGCTTGCCAAGAACGTCGCGGCCGAAGCGTCGAACTTCCTGATGGGCCGCACCTTCCTCGACATCGACATGGCGCGCGCCGCCGACCTCCTCGGCATGGACCGCCGCCAGGCCGAACGGTTCCGTGACCTTGAGCCCGGGCACTTCGTCGCCCTCGGGCCGGCACTGTCGCGCCGGCCGGTGCCGATCCGCATCGGCCCCGTCGAGACGCGAGGGCGCACCGGGCGGCCGACGCTGATGGCGCGGCCGGAAATGGCGCCGGAGGACATGGCCGACCTCATCTTCAAGGGCGGCAACGACGCGCCGGCGCCGATGATGGCGCGCGCGCCGACCCCGACGCGCGAACTCATCGAGCGCGTCGCCGCGCCGAAGCCCGAGCCCGACGCCGATCCCCGCTCGGCCGAATCGCGCCAGGCGCTGGTCGAGGATATCTTTGCCGAGATGCTCGCCGATCCCGAGGCGGCGTTCCGCCCGGTGCCGATCCTCTACCAGGACTTTCTCGTGCATTGCCGGTTAAAGCGACTCGGTGGTGCCGAGACCGGCATGCCGGCCTTCCGCCGGCGCCTGTCGCTTGCCCGCGCTGGAGTCTCCGAGGAGACCGAGGACGAGGACTGGCTGAGCGTCATCCAGCGCTCCGAGGCGCTGCCGGAGGAAATGCAGGGCGTCTACCTCATGCTGGCGCGCGCCGCCCGCGACGGCGAGGAATGCCCGTCCGACGAGGCGCTGGCGCGCGCCTATGGCAGCCGCTCGCCCTCGCGCGGCCGCTTCCTCTTGGGCTTCATGGCCGAGCGCGACTTCATCACCGCCGAGGCCGATTTCCGCGGCAACCGCGTGGTGACGATCACCGGCACCCCCTGGCGCGCTTCCCAGCGCGGCAATCTGCCGCCCCCGCCGGCGGCCCCGACGCCACTCGACGAGGCACGGGCCCGGCGGGCCGCACGGCTGTCCGGGCGGTAGGGCTACTGCAGCTTCAAACTGTCTGGCCAATCCTGCGCCATGTGAACGACAGCCAGAACCTCGATCTGATCGTGAATTCGGTAGACGACGATATAACTGGTGCGGGCGATACCGAGCTCGCGGGTTCGCTTGTCCCACCCTGTCCATCCGAGCAGTGGATTGGCCGACAGCAGCCGTTGGGTTCGCTGGAAGATGTCCGGAACGACCTGCTCAGCCATCCTTGGGCTGTCCCGCGCAATATAGTTCTGGATCTCGTCGATCTGGCGGAGCGCAAATCGGGTCCAGACCACCCGCATCAGCGGGTGCGATGCCGCTTCAGCACCAGTTCGATCTCCTCAGGCGTGGCAAACTCTCCGGCGTCGGCCGCGGCGATGCCGGAGGCGACGGTGTCTAGAAACCGTTCCTGCCACTCCAGCGAACGGCCGTTCTCCAATGCATCGGCGACCACTTCAGAAGCCGTCAGGCTGGATCTCGCGGCGACCGCGTCGACGCGGTTACACAGTTCCGGCGGTAGAAAGAGGGTCGTGTCCATCTTGCTATCTTGGATCCACGTGGTCGGCCTTGCAATCGCTGCGGACGCAACATCTTCGGTGACGCCTTCGGATTCAGCCTGATTATGGATCGAAGCCTGTAGCGCTGGAGAACGATACACCTGACAGGCAGCGTCGAATCAGCGCATCACCGGGGGCTGGAAGGTACTGGTTCTCCGTCGAAAGGATGTACTGTCGCTTCAGTCCACGCTTTGCCCAGTCCTGCTCTCTGCCTCCCGTTCTCCGCTTGAACTTTTTGTGCGGAATGCCGCCCTTGTAGGATAGGCTGTGGCGGCTAGTTCGAGGCAGGTGAGCGGTTTCGCCGGGGAGACAGAGTGGCAAGGCAGGATCGGGACGGGGTCGACATTCTGTTCGTCGGCGGCGGGCTGGCGAACGGGCTGGTCGCTTATCGCCTGGCGAAGCTTCGTCCAGACCTAAAATTGCTGCTGCTGGAAGCGGGCGATACGGTCGGGGGCAACCACACGTGGTCTCTCCACGATGGCGACCTGACGGCCGACCAGCAGGCCTGGCTCGAACCCTTCATCGTCCACCGCTGGCCCGGCTACTCCGTCCGTTTTCCGGAGCGCGCGCGCGATCTTTCGACCGGCTATCGCAGCGTGACGTCGGAGCGATTCGCTGAAGTCCTCGCCCAGGCGCTCGGACCCGCCATCCGCTGTGAGGCGAAGGTCGCGGCTGTCGGCGCCACCGCTGTCACGCTGGCCAGCGGCGAGCGGATCGAGGCTGGCTGCGTCGTTGACGGACGCGGGACGGCGCCGAGCCGACACCTGACGCTCGGCTTCCAGAAATTCCTCGGCCAGGAGATCGAGCTGACGGCGCCGCACGGGCTGCAGCGGCCGATCATCATGGACGCGACCATCCCGCAGCAGGATGGCTACCGCTTCGTCTACACTCTGCCTTTCGGTCCGAAGACGCTGCTGGTCGAGGACACCTACTATGCCGACGGTCCGGCGCTCGAACCCGAGCGCCTGCGGGCGGAGATCCAGAGCTACCTCGCGCGTCAGGGCTGGGTGGCCAAGACGGTGCTGCGCGAGGAGGCGGGCGTGCTGCCGATCGCGCTGGGCGGCGACATCGACGCGTTCTGGGACGACAAGGCGGGCGTCGCGTCGACAGGCCTTGCCGCGGCCCTCTTCCACCCGACGACCGGCTATTCGCTGCCGGATGCCGTGCGCCTCGCCGACCGCATCGCCGCGCTCCAGGACTTTTCGGCCGGCGCGGTCTACGCCGCGACGCGGGCGCATTCGCGGAAGGCGTGGAAGGCTCGCGGCTTCTTCCGGATGCTGAACCGCTTCCTCTTCCTTGCCGGCTTGCCGGGCGAGCGCTACCGCATCCTGCAGCATTTCTACCGGCTGCCGACGCCCTTGGTGGCGCGCTTTTATGCCGGCAAGCTCAATCCGCTCGACTGGGCCCGCATCCTCACCGGCAAGCCGCCGGTGCCTTTCGGCAATGCCATGCGCGTACTCGCGCAACCCTCCCATACGAAGAAGGCGCGCGCCTGATGCTGCAGAAACTCTCGCCCAGGACCGCCGTCGTCGTCGGCTCCGGCTTTGGCGGCCTTGCCCTTGCGATCCGGCTGCAGGCCGCCGGCATCGCCACGACTTTGGTCGAGAAGCGCGACAAGCCCGGCGGCCGGGCCTATGTCTACGAAGACCAGGGTTTTACCTTCGATGCCGGGCCGACGGTCATCACCGATCCTTCGGCGCTGGAGGAACTGTTCGAGGTCGCTGGGCGAAAACTGTCCGACTATGTCGAGCTGCTGCCGGTCAGCCCGTTCTACCGGTTGTGCTGGGAAGACGGCTACGCCTTCGACTATGTCAACGACCAGGCCGAGCTCGACCGCCAGATCGCCGCAAAGAACCCGGCCGATCTGGAGGGCTACCGGAACTTCCTCGCCTACTCCAAGGCGGTGTTCGAGGAGGGGTACCTGAAGCTCGGTACCGTGCCATTCCTGAACTTCAAGGACATGATCAAGGCCGGACCGGCGCTCGCCAAGCTGCAGGCGTGGAAGAGCGTCTATGCCAAGGTCGCCGACTACATCCAAGACGAGCAGCTGCGGCAGGCCTTCTCCTTCCATTCGCTCCTCGTCGGCGGCAATCCTTTCGCGACATCTTCGATCTATGCACTGATCCACGCGTTGGAGCGGCAATGGGGGGTCTGGTTCCCGCGCGGGGGGACAGGGGCGCTGGTGCGTGGCATGGTGCAGCTGTTCGAGGATATCGGCGGCACCGTGCATCTCTCGGCCGAGGCCGAGAGGATCGAGTTGACGGGCAAGCGGGCAACGGCCGTCGTGCTGAAGGACGGCCGGCGCTTCGCCGCCGATCTCGTCGCCTCCAATGCCGACGTCGTCCACACCTATGCGACGCTTCTGGCAGGCACGCCGCGCGGCGAGGCGGCGGCCAAGAGCCTGAAGCGCAAGAAGTTCTCGATGTCGCTCTTCGTCATCTATTTCGGACTGAAGAAGCATCGGCCGGACATCCAGCACCACACCGTCTGCTTCGGCGCGCGCTACCGCGAGCTGATCGGAGAGATCTTCAACGGGGCCGAGCTGCCGGCGGACTTCTCGCTCTACCTCCACAACCCCTGCGCCACCGATCCGTCGCTGGCGCCGGAGGGGGCGGGCAGTTTCTATGTCCTGTCGCCGGTGCCGCATCTCGGCAATGCCGAGATCGACTGGGAAGTCGAGGGGCCGCGCTACCGCGACCAGATCTTCGATTATCTTGAGAAGCACTACATGCCGGGCCTTAAGGAGGACCTCGTGACCTCCCGCATCTTCACGCCGCTCGACTTCCGCGACGAGTTGAACGCGCATGTCGGCTCGGCCTTCTCGCTCGATCCTGTGCTGACGCAGAGCGCCTGGTTCCGGCCGCACAACCGCGACGATGTCATTTCAAACCTCTACATCGTTGGCGCCGGCACGCATCCGGGCGCCGGCGTTCCGGGCGTCGTCGGCTCCGCCAAGGCGACCGCAGGACTGATGATCGCGGATGCCGCGCGTGTCTGAACGCGTTGCCGGAGCGGCGGACGAAAGGCTGGTCGGTACCCCTGGCCCGGTGAACAGGGCGGGCGGCAAGGCGGAAGCGACCGGCGGACGGGTGCGGGGCGGCAGCTCGGCGTCGGTGCCGGCGGGTCTGGCAGCGGTGGACGAAGAGGCCATCGCCGCGATGGCGGCCGCGACCATCGCGCGGGGATCGCAGAGCTTTGCCGCGGCGGCGAAACTCTTCGACCCGGTCACGCGGCAAGGTGCCATGCTGCTTTATGCCTGGTGCCGGCACTGCGATGACGTGGTGGATGACCAGGACCTTGGCTTCGCCCGCGACACCGTAGCCGCGACCTCGCCTGCCCAGCGGATCGCCGGGCTGGAGGCGACGACGTGCGCCGCCTTCGCCGACGAGCCGGTGTCCGACCCGGCGTTCCGCGCCTTGCAGCTGGTAGCGCGCCGGCACGGCCTGCCGCTCGGCCTTGCGCTCGATCATCTCGAAGGCTTCCGGATGGACGTCGACGAGCGGCAGTACCGGACGAGCGAGGACCTCCTCGACTACTGCCACCATGTGGCCGGGGTCGTCGGCGAGATGATGTCGATGGTCATGGGCGCCCGCGAGGCGGGGACGCTGCAGCACGCGGCCGATCTGGGCCTTGCATTCCAACTCACCAACATCGCCCGCGACATCGTACCGGATGCGCGCGTCGGCCGCGTCTACTTGCCGGCAACATGGCTGGCGGAAGTCGGGCTGGATGCGGCCGACATCGCCCGGCCCGAGCGACGCGGGGATGTCGCAGTCCTCGCCGCGCGGCTGGTGGCGATGGCCGAGCCTTATTACGCCTCGGCGCGGATCGGCGTCGACGCCTTGCCGCGCCGGTCGGCCTGGGCCGTGGCGACGGCGCTCGGGGTGTACCGCGAGATCGGGCTGCGGGTGGTGGCACTGGGGCCGCGCGCCTGGGATGCCCGGGTTTCAACCTCGAAGGCCGACAAGCTGGGCCATGTCGCGAAGGCGGCAGCGGCGGCCTTTGGCCCGCGCAAGCCGCATCCGTCCCCGCGGCCGGATGGGCTGTGGCGTCACACCGACTGAGGCGTCGAGCAAACGTTTAGTGGAATGCCCCACGGCTCGCCCGGATGGATGCTTGCATGCCGATGAAGGTCGGAAGGCTGATAGGGATGAGAGAAGGCCGGCGGTAGAAGCCTAACGCACCCCAATTTCCTGGCCCAGTCCGCCCGGCATGTCGTCATTGCTGAAGGCGGCGGTTAGCGGGGTGGGCAGAGCCTGTTCGACGATCGCCGACACCAGCCCGTGCAGCCGGCTGCCGGTGCCGAAGATTTCGTCCAGGGCCTCTTGCGCGGTTTCGATGTGCCGGTCGATGCGGCGGCGGGCCGAGTCGCGGCCGATGATCGACAGGATGGTCGACTTGCCCTCGTCCTTGCCGATGTCCTTGCCGGTGAGGCCAGGGTTCGCCGCCAGGTCGAGAAAGTCGTCGAGCAGCTGGAAGGCGTGGCCGAGTTCCTCGGCGAAGCTGCGCAGTCTTGCGCGGGTCGCCGCATCCGCCCCGGCGATGACGCCGCCGATCTCGACGGCCGCCGAAAACAGCGCGCCGGTCTTCAGCCCGTTGGCCGCCTGGATTTCGGCCACCGCGCGCCGCGTCTTTCCGCGGCGAAGGTCGTCGAACTGGCCGCCGACGAGGCCAGCGACACCCACCGCCTTCGCCAGGATCGAGATCGCGTCGAGCCGTCCGGCGGCGGGAATGTCGGAGATTTCCGAGATCAGCTGGTAGGCAAGGCTCACCGCCGAGATCGAGACGAGAACCGCGATGTCCTCGCCATGTCCGACATGAACGGCCGGCAGGCCGCGCCGCAGCTTGGCGTTGTCCATGCACGGCAGGTCGTCGAGCACCAGCGACGCCGCGTGGACCAGCTCGACCGCGCAGCCGGCATCGATCGCCGAAAGGGCGTTGCCGCCAAGATCCTCGGCCGTCAGCACCGTCATCAGCGGCCGCAGCCGCTTTCCGGGCGCTAGCACGCCGTCACGCATCGCCGCGTCGAGCGCGGAGTGGCCGGGCAGCACGGGCGGCAGCAGGGCGGCAAGGCGCAGGTCGATCTGACGGCGGTAGAGCGTCAGGCCCGTCGTCGCATCCACATTCATTGCCGACTTCTCGCTTCGCTCTGTCTCATCTGGGCCTTTTTACCAGTTACCACCTATACTTGACCCTTGCAGCCGCGGTGCCAAGTGCCGAAACTGTGGGCAGATGGGTTTTACCCCGCCGCGAGAGCGGGCAAAGCGCCGCCAGCGCCGGCCGTGCGCCCCGAGAGATGAAGGATTGCAGGGCGTTGACCAGCCAGAGCGAGACCGGCAAGGCGGACGATATCGGCGCCCGCAAGAGCGACCATCTCGACATCGTGTTGACGCCCCGGCTCGCGGCGCGGCACGCCGATGCCGGGTTCGACGCCATCCGATTCGAGCACTGCGCCTTGCCGGAGCTCGATCTCGGCGCGATCGATCTCTCCTCGCGCTTCCTCGGCAAGCCGCTTTCGGCGCCACTCCTGATCTCGTCGATGACCGGTGGACCGGCGCGGGCGGCGCGGATCAATGCGCATCTGGCGGAAGCGGCGCAGGAGCTCGGCATCGCCTTGGGCGTCGGTTCGCAGCGCATCGCCCTCGAGGGCGCCGCTTTCGGAGGCCTCGACCGATCGCTCCGTGCGCTGGCGCCAGACGTCGTTCTGCTCGCCAATATCGGCGCCGCGCAGCTCCTCGAGGGCGGGCTCGACGTGGCGCGCCGGGCGGTGGCGATGATCGAGGCGGATGCGCTGATCGTCCACCTCAACCCGCTGCAGGAGGCGGTGCAGACCGGCGGCGACCGGGACTGGCGTGGCGTTCTCGTCGCGATCGGTGATCTCGTCCGGAGCCTTGGCGTGCCGGTGGTGGTGAAGGAGGTCGGCGCCGGCCTGTCCGCCTCGGTTGCGCGACGGCTGGTCGAGGCCGGCGTCGCGGTCATCGACGTCGCCGGCGCCGGCGGCACCAGCTGGGCGGCGGTGGAGGCAGAGCGTGCGGCGAGCCTTGCGGAACGCCGCACGGCGCTGATGTTCGCCGACTGGGGCATCCCGACGGCGGAGGCGATTGCCGGGGTACGCGCGGCCTGCCCGGATGTCGTGCTGGTCGGCTCCGGCGGGGTCCGCTCGGGGCTCGACGCGGCGAAGGCGATCCGGCTCGGCGCCGACATCGCCGGACAGGCGGCGGCGAGCCTTGCCAGCGCCGACGTCTCGACGGAGGCGGTGGTGGCGCATTTCTCGGAGGTCATCGACCAGCTGCGGATCGCCTGCTTCTGCACCGGCTCGGCCGATCTCGATGCCCTTCGGCGTGCGCCGCTGCTCTAGACTTCAGCGATAGAGCATCTCTGCTGCATTCTTTCGATTGCATGAGCCCTGGCAAAGTCCGCGCGCGTCAATCGATCGCCGGGCCGTCGGGATAGAGCCGTGCCAGCAGCGGCAGGAACTGGGCGCCGCGCTGGGTAAGGAAATCGGTGAAGGCGCGCTCGGCCGGGGCGGAGGCGTGGTCGCTGCGCGAGACCGCGAACCATTGCCGCCGGATCGGCATGTCGGCGACGTCGAGCACCGCCAGCCGGTGCATCTCGACCTCGAACTCGATGGTGTGAGCGGAGATGAAGGCGATGCCGAGCCCGGCCATCACCGCCTGCTTGATCGTCTCGTTGGAGCCCATCTCCACGACCTTGTTCTCGAGCGCATCGGGAATGCCGGCGAAGAAGCGCTCGAGCGAGGAGCGGGTGCCCGAGCCCGGCTCGCGGATGATGATCGTCTCCTCCAGAAGACGCGGCTTATCGATGGCGCGTGCCGTCACCAGCGGATGGTCGGGCGCCGAGATCATCACCAATGGATGGTCGCCGAAGGCGCTTGCGGACACCTGGAACTCGCGCGGCGGCCGGCCCATCAAGGCGATGTCGAGCTGGTAGTTGCGCAGCTTCTCGACGATCTCCTCGCGGTTGCCGACGAGCAGCTTGATCTCGATCGCCGGGAAATCCCGGGCAAAGCCCGCGATCATCCGGGGCGCGAAATACTTTGCCGTCGACACGACCCCGAGCCGGATCGAGCCGTGCCGCAGGCCCTTGATCGCGTCGATGTCGTCCTGCAGCGTCTGCAGCACGGTCTCGATCGCGTTGGCCGCGCGCAGGGCCGCCCGTCCGGCCTCGCGCAGCTGCATGCCGTCGCTGGTCCGGTCGAACAGGGCGACGCCGAGGTCCTCCTCGACCTGCTTGATCTGCAGCGTGATGGCGGGAGCGGTGAGGCCGAGCTTCCGGGCAGCGGCGGCGATCGTGCCGTGCTGGTAGATGGCCTGGACCGAGCGAAGCTGGCGAAGGGTGAGGGTGCGCATTTCCCATCCATAATAAAACTGACTGCGAATGTAAATAGAATAAATTTTACTAACGGCATCGCGCCGGCCATAGTCTGAGGGTAATCGGTGAACGGGGACGAAGAGCCCCGAACCGACAGGGAGAAATGCATGGCATCGTCGCTAGACGCGCATCTCGGCTCATATGCCGGGACCGATCCGCTTCGGCTAAAAGTCGCCGAAACCCTCCGTCATCTCGCCGGGGCCGCCATCAAGGTCCGCAACACCATCATCGCCGGTGGCAGCGGCGACCATTTTGGCCAGTCCCGCGACGTCGCCAATGCCGGCGGCGACATCCAGAAGGAACTCGACGTCGTCGCCGACAAGGTGTTCCTCGAGGCCGCCACCGCCTCCGGCATCGCCTTCTACGGTTCGGAGGAGCAGGAGGAGCCGGTTCGGCTCGCCGAGGGCGGCGCGCTGGCACTGGCGATCGATCCGCTGGACGGCTCGTCCAACATCGAGACCAATGTCTCGATCGGCACGATCTTTTCCATTCTACCAACCGAGGGAATGGATGCCGCGTCCGTCTTCTGCCAGCCGGGCACGAAGCAGCTGGGCGCCGGCTTCTTCATCTACGGACCGCAGCTTCTTCTGGTGATGAGCGTCGGCAACGGCACGCATATCTTCACCTTCTCGCCGTCCTTCGGCGGTTTCGTCGAGTTGAAGGCCTCCGTCGAGGTCGCCGACCGGGCGCACGAGTTCGCCATCAACGCCTCCAACTACCGTCACTGGGACGAGGCGATGCGGCTCTACATCGACGATTGCCTGGCCGGCGCCGAGGGACCGCGCGAGCGCGACTTCAATATGCGCTGGATCGCCTCGATGGTTGCCGACTGCTACCGCATCCTGATCCGCGGCGGCATCTTCCTCTACCCGGGCGACGGCCGGAAGGGCTACGCCAAGGGCCGCCTGCGGCTCTGCTACGAGGCCAACCCGATCGCCTTCTGCATGGAGAATGCCGGCGGCAGCGCGACCGACGGCGTCACCCGCATCCTCGACATCGTGCCAGAGAGCCTGCACGTGCGCACGCCGCTGGTCTGCGGCTCCAAGCGCGAGGTCGCCCGTGTCACCCGCTACCTGACGGATCCCTCGGGCATTGGCGAGCGATCGCCGTTGTTCGGCAAGCGGAGCCTGTTCAGGGCCTAACATTCGACGTCGACGGCTTCTGGGAGGAACCGAGCATGTCCGCAAAGCACCCGATCATCGCGATCACCGGCTCGTCCGGCGCGGGCACGACATCGGTCAAGAATACCTTCGACCAGATTTTTCGGCGCGAGATCGTCAACGCCGTCTACATCGAGGGCGACGCCTTCCACCGCTACGACCGCCAGGCGATGAAAGAGAAGATCGCCGAGGAAGACGCCAAGGAGAACCGGCACTTCTCGCATTTCGGCCCCGAGGCCAACATCCTGGAAAAGCTCCAGGAGGTGTTCGCCGAATACGGCCGCAAGGGCCGGGGCGAGACGCGCCGCTACATCCACGACGATGCGGAGGCCAAGATCTACGGCTGCGCGCCGGGGACGTTCACCGACTGGTCGGCGTTCTCGGACGAGAGCGACCTCCTGTTCTACGAGGGCCTGCACGGCTGCGTGCGGACCGGCACGGTGGACCTTGCCGCCCATGTCGACCTGAAGATCGGCGTCGTGCCGGTCATCAACCTCGAATGGATCCAGAAGATTCACCGGGACAAGGCGTCGCGCGGCTACTCCACCGAAGCGGTCATGGACGTGATCCTGCGCCGCATGCCGGACTACATCAAATACATCTGTCCGCAGTTCGCGCTGACGGACATCAACTTCCAACGCGTGCCGATCGTCGATACATCGGATCCGTTCATCGCCCGGTGGATCCCCACCGCCGACGAATCAATGATCGTGATCCGCTTTGCCCGTCCGCGGGGTATCGACTTTCCGTACCTGCTCTCGATGATTCCGAACTCGTTCATGTCGAGAGCGAACTCCATCGTGGCCCCGGGCAACAAGCTCGACCTCGCCATGCAACTGATCCTGACGCCGCTCATCCTGCAGCTCATCGAGCGCAAGCGCCGCGCGGCCTGAGACCCGAAAGAGACCGATGTCCACCACCTCAGCCAAGCCCGATCCGAAGACCGTCGACCAGGACGCCCGCGACATGGCGAACGCCATCCGCGCTTTGACGATGGACGCCGTCCAGAAGGCCAATTCCGGCCATCCCGGCATGCCGATGGGCATGGCCGACGTCGCCTCGGTGCTGTTCCGCGACTTCGTCAAGATCGATCCCTCGAACCCGACCTGGCCCGACCGCGACCGCTTCATCCTGTCTGCCGGCCACGGCTCGATGCTGCTCTATGCCGTCCATCATCTGCTCGGCTATTCCGACATGGACATCGACCAGTTGAAGAGTTTTCGCCAGATCGGCTCGCGTACCGCGGGCCATCCGGAATACGGCCATGCGCTGGGCATCGAGACCACCACCGGCCCGCTCGGCCAGGGTCTGGCCACCGCCGTCGGCATGGCGCTGGCCGAGCGGCTCGCCAATGCCCGCTTCGGCGACGCGATGGTCGATCACCACACCTATGTCATCTGCGGCGACGGCTGCCTGCAGGAGGGCATCAGCCACGAGGCGATCGATCTCGCCGGGCACCTGAAGCTGAACAAGCTGATCGTGCTTTGGGACGACAACAACATCTCGATCGACGGGCGCACCTCGCTGTCGACCTCGATGGACCAGATCAAGCGCTTCGAGGCCGCCGGCTGGACCGCCGTCTCGATCGACGGGCTCGACGACGACGCCATCCGCGACGCCATCGCCACCGCCCGCAACTCCGACAAGCCGGCGCTGATCGCCTGCCGCACCATCATCGGCTATGGCGCGCCGAAACTGCAAGGCACCGAGAAGACGCATGGCGCCCCGCTCGGCGCCGAGGAGATCGCCGGCGCGCGCAAGGCGCTGATCTGGGAGTCCGAGCCTTTCGTGCTGCCGGAGGCCGTGGTCAAGGGCTGGCGCAAGGTCGGCGAGAAGGGCGCCGAGGCCCGCGCCGACTGGGAGAAGCGCGTCGAGGGCTCGAACCGCGCGGAAGAGTTCCGCCGCCACGCCGCGACGACGCTGCCGCACGATTTTGCCGAGACCATGCAGGCCTTCCGCGAGAAGCTCTCCACCGAGCAGCCGAAGATCGCCACCCGCAAGTCCTCCGAGGCGACGCTGCAGGTCATCAATGACGCCACCGACATCACCATTGGCGGCTCGGCCGATCTGACGCATTCGGTGTTCACCCTCACCAAGGGCATGACCTCGGTCACCCCCGGCGACTATTCCGGCCGCTACATCCACTACGGCATCCGCGAGCACGGCATGGCCGCGGCGATGAACGGCCTCGCGCTGCACGGCGGCTTCATCCCGTATGGCGGCACCTTCCTGGTGTTCTCCGACTATGCCCGCGGCGCGATCCGGCTCTCCGCCCTGATGGGACTGCGCGTCATCTACGTCCTGACGCATGACTCCATCGGCCTTGGCGAAGACGGCCCGACGCATCAGCCGATCGAGCACCTCGCCATGCTCCGGGCGACGCCGAACCTCCTCGTCTTCCGCCCGGCGGATGCGATCGAGACCGCGGAAGCCTGGGAGATCGCGATGACCGAGACCAAGCGCCCGTCGGTACTGTCGCTGTCGCGCCAGAACCTGCCGACGCTGCGCGGCGGCGACGTCGCCGAGAACCGCACCGCCAAGGGCGCCTATGTCCTGCGCGAGGCCGAGGGCGGCGAGCGCCAGCTGACGATCCTTGCCACCGGTTCGGAGGTCGAGCTCGCCATCGCCGGCGCCGAGAAGCTGAAAGCCGAGGGCATTCGCGTCGCCGTCGTCTCCATGCCGTCTTGGGAGCTCTTCCTCGAGCAGGACGCGGCCTACCGCGCTTCCGTGCTCGGCACCGCGCCGCGCATCGGCGTCGAGGCGGCCGCCCGCTTCGGCTGGGACCGCTGGATCGGCGATAACGGCCGCTTCATCGGCATGAACTCCTTCGGCGCCTCGGGTCCGGCACCGCTCCTCTACGAGCACTTCGGCATCACCGCCGAGGCGATCCTTGCCGCCGGCAAGGAGCTGGTGGCTTGAGCGGCGGACAGCTGCGCCCGATCGAGGGCGTCGACGTCGCCGGCAAGACGGTGCTGATCCGCGCCGACGTGAACGTGCCGATGCAGGACGGCGTCATCACCGATGCGACCCGCCTCGAGCGCTTCGCACCGACGGTGACGGACCTCGCCAACCGCGGCGCGCGGGTGGTCGTGCTCAGCCATCTCGGCCGGCCGAAAGGCGAGGTGAACCCGCACTTCTCGCTGCGGCCAGTGGCCGAGAAGCTCGGCGAGATCCTCGGGCGGCCGGTGCAGTTCGCGGCGGACTGCGTCGGCATCGAGGCCGAGAAGGTCGCCGGCGCGCTGAAGGACGGCGAGGTCGCCGTCCTCGAGAACCTGCGCTTCCACGCCGAAGAGGAAGCCAACGACAAGACCTTCGCGCTGCGCCTCTCGGCGCTCGGCGACCTTTACGTCAACGACGCCTTCTCCTGCGCCCACCGGGCGCATGCCTCGACCTACGAACTGGCGACGATCCTGCCGGCCTATGCCGGGCCTTCTCTCATGGCCGAGGTGAAGGCGCTGGAGGCCGCGCTCGACACGCCGAAGCGGCCGGTGGCCGCGCTCGTCGGTGGGGCGAAGGTATCCTCGAAGATCGGCGTCTTGGAGTTCCTGGTGCCGAAGATGGACCACCTCGTCATCGGCGGCGGCATGGCGAACACCTTCCTCGCGGCGCAGGGCCACGATGTCGGCAAGTCGCTGTACGAGCCGGACGCCATGGAGACGGCCAAGAAGGTGATGGCGATGGCGGAAGGCGCGGGGTGCACGCTGCATCTGCCGGTCGATGTCGTCGTCGCCCGCGAGTTCAAGGGACATGCCGCGAACGAGACGGTCGCCATCTCCGCCATCCCGTCGGACGCCATGGCGCTCGACGTCGGGCTGAAGACCGTTGCCGCGATCAACGCAGCGCTCGAGACCTGCGCTACGCTTCTGTGGAACGGACCGCTCGGCGCCTTCGAGATCGAGCCGTTCAACGCCGCCACCAATGCGGTGGCGCAGACGGCGGGCAAGCTCACCAAGGCCGGCCGGCTGATCACGGTCGCCGGCGGTGGCGACACGGTGGCGGCGCTGAACGCTGCCGGCGTCGCCGACGACTTCACCTACCTGTCCACGGCGGGCGGGGCCTTCCTCGAATGGCTCGAGGGGCGCGACTTGCCGGGGATCGAGATCCTGAAGACCCAGTCCACCATGACATAGGAGTATCCCCGATGGCCAAGATCACACTTCGCCAGCTTCTCGACCATGCCGCCGACTACGACTACGGCGTTCCTGCCTTCAACATCAACAACATGGAGCAGGGCCTCGCCATCATGAAGGCGGCGGCGAAGTGTGATGCCCCGGTCATCCTCCAGGTGTCCCGGGGCGCCAGGGCCTATGCCAACGACATCATGCTGTCCAAGATGATGGACGCGCTGGTGGAGATGTACCCGACCATCCCGGTCTGCATCCACCAGGACCACGGCAATGACGAGGCGACCTGCCTCACCGCGATCCGCCACGGCTTCACCTCGGTGATGATGGACGGATCGCTTGAGGCGGACGCCAAGACGCCCGCCTCCTACGACTACAATATCGCGATCACCGAGCGGGTGACGCGGATGGCGCACTGGGTCGGCGCCTCGGTCGAAGGCGAGCTTGGCGTGCTCGGCTCGCTGGAGAGCGGTCAATCCGAAGCGGAGGACGGTCACGGCGCCGAAGGCGTGCTCAGCCACGACCAGCTGCTGACCGATCCCGACCAGGCGGTCGACTTCGTCCGCCGCACCGGCGTCGACGCGCTCGCCATCGCCATGGGCACCTCGCACGGCGCCTACAAGTTCACCCGCCAGCCGGACGGCGACATCCTGGCGATGGGGATCATCGAGGAGATCCACCGCAAGCTGCCGAACACCCATCTGGTGATGCACGGCTCCTCCTCGGTGCCGCAGGCGCTGCAAGACGTGATCAACCGCTATGGCGGTGAGATGCCCCAGACCTGGGGCGTGCCGGTCGAGGAGATCGTGCGCGGCATCCGCCACGGCGTGCGCAAGGTGAACATCGACACCGACTGCCGCATGGCGATGGCCGGGCAGTTCCGGAAGATCGCCATGGAGCGGCCGCAGGAGTTCGACCCGCGAAAGTTCCTGCAGCCGGCGATGGACGCGCTCGAAGCGCTCTGCACCGACCGCAACGAGCAGTTCGGCACCGCCGGCAAAGCGTCGATGATCCGGCCGATCGGCCTCGACGCGATGGCGAAACGCTATCAGCGCGGCGAACTGGATCCGCAGACAGGGCTGCAGCAAGCGGCCGCCTGAGAGCATCTGCGGCCCGCCGCAGCCTGAACAACCGAAACCTACCTGCGGCAAGCCGCAGCTTCACCCGTCGAGCCCGACCGCGGCCCCGCCGCGGAACGACCCGTCACGTCTATGCAATGGGCATTTGGAGGAAACGACCATGCAAGAGAAGTCGCAAACCGTCACCGGCAAGGACCGCTACAAGTCCGGCGTCATGGAATACAAGAAGATGGGCTACTGGGAGCCCGACTACGTCCCGAAGGACACGGACGTCATCTGCTGCTTCCGCATTACCCCGCAGGACGGCGTCGACCCGATCGAGGCAGCCGCCGCCGTCGCCGGCGAGTCCTCGACCGCGACCTGGACGGTGGTCTGGACCGACCGGCTGACCGCGGCCGAGAAGTACCGCGCGAAGGCCTACCGCGTCGACGCGGTGCCGAACGCCGAGGGCAGCTACTTCGCCTACATCGCCTACGATCTCGACCTCTTCGAGAACGGCTCGATCGCCAACCTCACGGCCTCGGTCATCGGCAACGTCTTCGGCTTCAAGCCGTTGAAGGCGCTGCGGCTCGAGGACATGCGGCTGCCCACCGCCTACGTGAAGACCTTCCAGGGCCCCGCGACCGGCATCGTCGTCGAGCGTGAGCGGCTCGACAAGTTCGGCCGGCCGCTGCTCGGCGCCACGGTCAAGCCGAAGCTCGGCCTCTCCGGCCGCAACTATGGCCGCGTCGTCTACGAGGCGCTGAAGGGCGGGCTCGACTTCACCAAGGATGACGAGAACATCAACAGCCAGGCCTTCATGGATTGGCGCGAGCGCTTCCTCTACTGCATGGAGGCGGTCAACAAGGCGCAGGCCGCCACCGGCGAGATCAAGGGCACCTACCTCAACGTCACCGCGGCGACGATGGAGGACATGTACGAGCGCGCCGAGTTCGCCAAGGAACTCGGCTCGACCATCGTCATGATCGACCTCGTCATCGGCTGGACGGCGATGCAGTCCATGGCGAAATGGGCGCGGCGCAACAACATGATCTTGCACCTTCACCGCGCCGGCCACTCGACCTACACGCGCCAGAAGACCCACGGCGTCTCGTTCCGCTGCATCGCCAAGTGGTCGCGGCTGGCCGGCGTCGACCACATCCATGCCGGCACGGTGGTCGGCAAGCTGGAAGGCGATCCCGCGACGACGAAGGGCTATTACGACCTCTGCCGCGACGAGTTCACGCCGCAGAACCTTTCCAACGGCATCTTCTTCGACCAGCCCTGGGCCTCGCTCAACAAGATGATGCCGGTCGCCTCAGGCGGCATCCATTGCGGGCAGATGCACCAGCTGCTCGACCTCCTCGGCGAGGACACCGTGCTGCAGTTCGGCGGCGGCACGATCGGCCACCCGATGGGCATCGGCGCGGGCGCGACGGCCAACCGCGTCGCGCTGGAATGCATGGTGCTCGCCCGCAACGAGGGGCGCGACATCGTCAACGAGGGCCCGGAGATCCTGGCGACCGCCGCCAAGACCTGCACCCCGCTGCGCCAGGCGCTGGATACCTGGAAGGACGTCACCTTCAACTACGCCTCGACCGACTCGCCGGACTACCAGGTTGCCGTGACGGCTGCCGCCTGATCCCCCGCCGGGCTCCGCTCTTACGCCGGGCAGCCCTGCTGCCCGGTGCCAAGGCCCGAACCTCGCCAGACGTCCCGTGGCCGCGCGCACCGCGACGGCCGACCGCCAATCATCATGCCGAAAGGAACCATGCCATGCGCATTACCCAGGGCGCCTTCTCCTTCCTGCCCGACCTCACGGACACCCAGATCTCGGCGCAGATCCAGTACTGCATCGACAATGGCTGGGCGGTGAACATCGAGTTCACCGACGACCCGCACCCGCGCAACACCTATTGGGACATGTGGGGCCACCCGATGTTCGACGTGCCGGACGCGGCCGGCGTGATGATGGAGCTCGCCGAATGCCGCAAGGTCTACGGCGGCCGCTACATCCGCGTCTCCGCCTTCGACTCCACCCATGGCTGGGAGTCGGTGAAGCTCTCCTTCATCGTCAACCGTCCCGCGGTCGAGCCCGGCTTCCGCCTCCGCCGCCAAGAGGCGAGCGGGCGCACGCTGCGCTACTCGACGGAAGGGTACTCGGTCGACCTGCCCGAGAGCGAGCGCTACCCGGCGTAATCAAAGGGCGGCGCTCTATGGCGCCCCCCTCTGGCCTGCCGGCCATCTCCCCCTCCAGGGGGGAGATCAGCTGACCGCCGACGCCGCAACTGCCAGATCTCCCCCCTTGAGGGGGAGATGTCCGGCAGGACAGAGGGGGCGAGCTGCCGCCCTCTTCTAACGATATCCCAAGGAGCGCGTCATGAGCACGACCACTGCCGAACCCATCACCGCCGAACCCGCGTCCCCGCCGCAAACCGTCGACCTCCGCCGCGAATACGAGGAGGCGGGCGTCGGCGAGGTGCTGGACGAGCTCGACCAGTCGCTGGTCGGCCTGAAGCCGGTGAAGCAGCGGATCAAGGAGACGGCGGCGCTGCTGCTGGTGGAGCGGGCGCGCAAGGCGATGGGCCTCGCGCACGACACGCCGACGCTGCACATGAGCTTCACCGGCAATCCCGGCACCGGCAAGACCACGGTGGCGATGAAGATGGCGAACCTCCTCCACCGGCTCGGCTACATCCGCAAGGGCCATCTCGTCTCCGTCACCCGCGACGACCTGGTCGGCCAGTACATCGGCCACACCGCGCCGAAGACCAAGGAAATTCTGAAGAAGGCGATGGGCGGCGTCCTGTTCATCGACGAGGCCTACTACCTCTACCGGCCGGACAACGAGCGCGACTACGGCCAGGAGGCGATCGAGATCCTCTTGCAGGTGATGGAGAACCAGCGCGACGACCTCGTCGTTATCCTCGCAGGCTATGCCGACCGGATGGACAAGTTCTTCGAAAGCAATCCGGGTTTTCGCTCGCGCGTCGCCCATCATATCGACTTCCCCGACTATTCCGACGGGGAGTTGCTGACGATTTCGGAAGGCATGCTGTCGCGGCAGAACTATACGCTGAGTCCGGAGGCGAAGGCGGTGCTGGAGCGCTATATCGGCGAGCGCCGCCAGCAGCCGCACTTCGCCAATGCCCGCTCAATCCGCAACGCGCTGGACCGGGCGCGGCTTCGCCAGGCGAACCGGCTGTTCGAAAGCGCGACCGGCCCCCTCAACGCGGCGCAATTGTCGTGTATCGAGGCGGTGGACATTTCGGTGAGCCGGGTCTTCGACGCCTCGCGCCGGCAGAACGCCGCCGAGGCGCAGTAGCCGGTCCCGGCCAGAGCAGAACAAGGGAAGGGAATTCCATGGACCTCATCATCGCCCCGTCGATCCTTTCGGCCGATTTTGCCCGCCTGGGGCCCGAGGTGACGGATGTCGACAAGGCCGGCGCCGACTGGATCCACCTCGACGTGATGGATGGCCATTTCGTGCCGAACATCACTTTCGGCCCCGGCATCGTGAAGGCGATCCGCCCGGCCTCGGCGAAGCTCTTCGACTGCCACCTGATGATCGAGCCGACCGACCTCTACCTCGAGGCCTTCGCGGAAGCGGGGGCCGACCTCATCACCGTGCATGCCGAGGCGACGCGGCATCTCGACCGCTCCCTGCAGGCGATCCGTGGCCTCGGCAAGAAGGCCGGCGTCGCGTTGAACCCGTCGACACCGGAAAGCGTCATCGCCTACGTCCTCGACCGCGTCGACCTCGTGCTCCTGATGACCGTCAATCCCGGCTTCGGCGGCCAGGCCTTCATCCCCGCGGTCGTCGACAAGGTCCGGCGGGTCAAGGCGATGATCGGCGACCGGCCGATCCACATCGAGATCGATGGCGGCGTGACGCCCGAGACGGCGCCGCTGGTGGTGGAAGCGGGCGCCAACGTCCTCGTTGCGGGATCTGCGATCTTCCGCGGCGGCACGCCGGCGCATTACGGGGCCAACATGAAGGCGATCCGCGAGAGCATCGCCGGGGCTCCCCGCCAAGCGGCCTGACGTCCTCCCCGTTGGACCGCTCTTGCCGCGCCGTCCGAGAATGGACCGCGCGGCTTTTTTGGGTTGGGGAGGATGACGCGGGGAGGGCAGCGGCGTTCCCCCGCGGAATCATTGATCGAAGTACCATCGTCCTTGGGGGGGCGGCGGGAGCGCAAAACCGTACCCATCGTCATCTCGCGCGCAGTTGGGGGATCCATGCCAAGCCGTCGAACAAGCGCGGCGTGGAGAGACATTCCCTCCCCCCCTGAAGCGGACCGGCGCGTCACTTGGGTGGCATGGGTCCCCGGCCTGCGGCCGAGGATGACGACTGCGAGGGGAGGCGACGTCCTTGAAAGTCCCGATGACCATTCCGGCCGTTGGTCTGCGGTTCACCAACACCCCTTGACCTTCCTGTGGCTGGAAGCCCCATCTCTCGGGTCTGAGTTCGGGAGACGCGCATGAACGCCCATCATCATCAAGACGACAAGACGGTCACCCGCGATCCCGTCTGCGGCATGCTGGTCGATCCCGCGGCGGGCAAGCCCAGCGTTGAGCGGGACGGGCGGGTCTTCCACTTCTGCTGCGGCGGTTGCCGAGCGAAGTTCGAGGCCGATCCCGGCACCTATATCGAGGCGAAGGACCCGGTCTGCGGCATGACGGTCGACCGGGCGCCGGCCGCGCACATGGTCAAGCACGAGGGCCAGCGGTTCTACTTCTGCTCCGCCGGCTGCCAGCAGAAGTTCGAGGCCGAACCGTCAGCCTATCTCGGCGATCGCCCTGCACCGCCACCGGTGCCGAATGGCACGCTTTACACTTGCCCGATGCATCCCGAGGTGGTCAGCGACCATTTTGCCGATTGTCCGAAATGCGGCATGGCGTTGGAGCCGATGGGCGTGCCGGCCGCCGACGCCGGGCCGAACCCGGAACTTGTCGATTTCACCCGCCGGCTCTGGGTCAGCATCGCCTGCGCCGTCCCGCTGCTGGTGCTGTCGATGGGGCCGATGCTCGGCCTGCCGGTGCGCGGCTGGATCGGCGAGCGCGCCGCCGTGCTGGCCGAGTTCGCGCTGGCAACGCCGGTGGTCTTGTGGGCCGCGCTCCCCTTCTTCCGCCGCGGCTGGCAATCGCTGGTGAACCGCTCGCCCAACATGTGGACGCTGATCGCCCTCGGCGTTGGCGCCGCCTATCTCACCTCCGTCGTCGCGACCTTCCTGCCCGGCCTGTTTCCCGCCTCCTTCCGGCAAGGCGGGATGGCGATGGCCGAGGGGGCCGCGGGTGAGATGATGGGCGGCACGGTGCCGGTCTACTTCGAGGCGGCGGCGGTGATCGTCGCGCTCGTCTTCGTCGGCCAGATTCTCGAGCTGAAGGCGCGCGAGCGCACGGGATCGGCGATCCGGGCGCTGCTCGACCTCGCGCCGAAGACGGCGCGGCGGCTGTCGGCGGACGGCAGTGAGGCGGAGGTCGCGCTGGAGACGGTGGTGACGGGCGACCGGCTGCGGGTGCGGCCGGGCGAGAGCGTGCCGGTCGACGGCGTGCTGGTCGAGGGCCGCTCGGCGGTCGACGAGAGCATGCTGACCGGTGAGCCGCTGCCGGTCGAGAAAACCGTCGGCGACAAGGTTTCGGGGGGTACCCTGAACCGCACCGGCGGCTTCGTCATGGCCGCCGAGGCCGTCGGCTCGGACACGGTTTTGCAGCGGATCGTCGCCATGGTCGCGACTGCCCAGCGCTCGCGGGCGCCGATCCAGGGCCTTGCCGACCGGGTGGCCGGGGCATTCGTGCCGGCCGTGGTGGCGGTGGCGGTGCTCGCCTTCGCCGCCTGGGCGCTGCTCGGCCCGGCGCCGGCGCTCGCCCATGCCGTGGTCGCCGCCGTGTCGGTGCTGATCATCGCTTGCCCTTGCGCGCTGGGGCTGGCGACGCCGATGTCGATCATGACCGCCACCGGCCGCGGCGCGCAGGCCGGCGTCCTCGTCAAAAGCGCCGAGGCGCTGGAGCGTTTCGCCGGCGTCGACACGCTGATCATCGACAAGACGGGCACGCTGACCGAAGGGCGACCGGTGCTCACCGACGTCGTCGCGCTCGACGGCAAGGGCGATGCGCTGCTGCGGCTGGCCGCCAGCCTCGAGCGCGGCTCGGAGCATCCGCTGGCCGAGGCGATCCTTGCCGGTGCCGCCGAAAAGGGGCTGACGCTGGCCGAGACGGCGGACTTCGAAGCCGTGACCGGCCAAGGCGTTCGCGGCCGGATCGACGGCAAGGCGGTCAGCCTTGGCAACCGCAGGCTGATGGAGGACTGCGCGGGGCCGGGTTTTGCCGCGCTGAACGAGAAGGCCATGGGGCTCGAAGGTCTGGGTCGAACGGCGGTATTCATCGCGGTCGATCGCGCCGTCATCGGCCTTGTGGCGGTCGCCGATCCCATCAAGCCGGGCGCGGCCGAAGCCGTCCGGGCGCTGCAGGCCGAGGGGCTGAAGCTGGTCATGGCGACCGGCGACGCCGAGGGTCCCGCCCGGCACGTCGCCCGGCAACTGGGCATCGATGCCGTGCATGCCGGCTTGCGGCCCGAGGACAAGCAGGCGCTCGTCGCCCGACTGCAGGCCGAGGGGCGCCGGGTGGCGGTGGCCGGCGACGGCGTCAACGACGCGCCGGCGCTTGCGGCGGCCGAGGTCGGCATCGCCATGGGCACCGGCGCCGACGTCGCGATCGAAAGCGCCGGGATCACGCTGGTGAAGGGCAATCTCGACGGGCTGCTGCGCGCCCGTCGCCTGTCCGAGGCGACGATCGCCAACATCCGGCAGAACCTCTTCTTCGCCTTCGCCTACAATCTCGTCGGCGTGCCGGTCGCCGCGGGCGTCCTCTATCCGCTGTTCGGCTGGCTGCTGTCGCCGATGCTGGCGGCGGCGGCGATGAGCCTGTCCTCCGTGTCGGTCATCGGCAATGCCCTGCGGCTGCGGACGGTGAAGCTGTAGCGGCGCTGCGTCCGTTCTGCGGCGGCGGGAGAGGCCCAATGCTGCCTACAGCAGCATGGCGTAGCGCAGCCCGTCGTAGATCGCAGCGTGGATGTTGCGCGATTCCACGGCGTCGCCGATCCGCACGAGGTGGAAGCTGCCCGCCGGGTTTCGGTCCGGCAGCGGCCAGCGGCCGGCGATCAGCGCGTCGTAGTCGACGGCGCCGAGATTGCGGGAGGACGGCTTCAACTCGAAGTAGAGCTCCTCCATCGCCGAGGTGCCGTGCTCGACCACGACCTGCGCCACCTCGCGCTCTTCGGGATGCCCCGGTGCCCAGTCGCTGTCGAGCACGGCGACGAGCCCGTTGCCGCGCCGCTTCACCGATTTGAGGCGCTTGGCGATGGTGATGCGCGTGCCGGTCTCGGCGAAGGCTTTGGCGAAGGGCACGTGGTTCATGCCGCCGACATCGGGCGCGAAATTGCGCTCGGGGGTGACGAATTCGAGGGCGACGCCGGCCCGCACGATCATCTCGGCGGCGCTGAGGCCCTGGTGGGCGCCGTTGTCATCGTAGAAAAGCACCGGGCCGTCCGGCTTGACGGTACCGGCGAGGATGTCCCAGCTCGAGACCACGAGATCGTCGCCTTCTTCGAGCGGCGGGTTCTGCGGCAGGCCGCCGGTGGCGACGAAGACCATGTGCGGGTTCTCGGCCGTGACGTCGGCGCCCTCGGCATAGACGTTGTAGCGGACCTCGACGCCGAGCCGCTCCAGTTCGGCAAGCCGCCAGTCGATGATCCCCGCCATCTCGCGCCGGCGCGGCACGCGGGCGGCGAGCGCCACCTGTCCGCCGGCCTGGCCGCTCGCCTCTAGTACGACGACGCTGTGGCCCCGCTCGGCGGCGACACGCGCGGCCTCGAGGCCTGCAGGTCCCGCGCCGATCACCACGACCCGCTTGCCGGGCGTGTTGGAGCGCTTCAACAGCTGCGGCATGAACTCTTCGCGCCCGGTTGCGGCATTGTGGATGCACAGCGCCCCGCCGCCCTCGTAGATCCGGTCGAGGCAGTAGGTGGCGCCGACGCAAGGACGGATCTCGTGCTCGCGGCCCGTCATGATCTTGCGCACGATGTGGGGGTCGGCGATGTGGGCGCGGGTCATGCCGACCATGTCGAGCTTGCCCTCGGCGATGGCGTGCCGGGCGGTGGCGACGTCGGCGATGCGGGCGGCGTGGAACACCGGATACTTCGTCGCCGCGCGCACCTCGCCGGCGAAATCCAGATGCGGCGAGGCCAGCATGCCCTGGATCGGGATGACGTCGGTCAGGTCCTTGTCGTGGTCGAGATGGCCGCGGATGACGTTGATGAAGTCGATCTTGCCCGACGCCACCAGCCGCCGGGCGATCTCGACGCCCTCGCGCTTCGACAGCCCGATGTCCCAGGCCTCGTCGGCGACCATGCGGGTGCCGACGATGAAGTCCGGCCCGACGGCGGCGCGCACCGCATCGACGATCATCCAGGTGAAGCGCAGCCGGTTGTCGAGCGAGCCGCCATGCTCGTCGTCGCGCTGGTTGGTGGCGGGCGACCAGAAGCTGTCAAGGAGGTGGCCATAGGCCTCGATCTCGACACCGTCGAGCCCGGCCTCCTTCATCCGCGCGGCGGCATCGCCGTAGTTCTTGGCGATGCGCTCGAGGTCCCAGTCCTCGGCGGCTTTCGGAAAGGCGCGGTGGGCGGCTTCGCGCACCGGCGAGGCGGAGACGACGGGCAGCCAGTCGGCCTTGTTCCAGGAGGTGCGGCGGCCGAGATGGGTGATCTGGATCATCACCGCGGTGCCGTGTTCGTGGCACTCGTCGGTGAGCCGCTTCATGTGCGGCACGATCTCGTCCTTGTAGGCATGGAGATTGCCGAAGGAGGCGGGCGAGTCCGGCGAGACGATCGCCGAGCCCGCCGTCATCGTCATGGCGATGCCGCCCTTGGCCTTCTCCACGTGGTAGAGCCGGTAGCGGTCCTTCGGCATGCCGTCTTCGGAATAGGCCGGCTCGTGCGCCGTCGACATGATGCGGTTGCGAAGGGTCAGGTGCCTGAGCTGGTAGGGCTGCAGGAGGGGATCGTTCGACGCTGACGCTGACATGGCCCACCGCTTGATTGGAACGCCGCCATCATGCGCTTCGCCGCGGGAGCCGTCGATCCGCCTGAGACGGAAGCTGGCCTGATCGCGACGTCCCGCTTCCCTTCGCCGGCCGCAGGGGCTTGTGCGGCCGGTTTCGCGTGTCCGGCCGCGCACGTCAGGCCCCGCACCGGGCATGACCGCCGGTCCCGCGCGCTACGTCGCTGAGAGATGCTCCAGCATGGCGGAGAAGTCGCGGCCCCGGCCGCCTTCCGCGTCGAACGCGGCATAGAGGGCGCGCGCATGCTCGCCGAGCGCGGTGTGGGCGCCGGTCGCCTGGGCCGCCTCCGCTGCCAGCGTCAGGTCCTTCAGCATCAGCTCGGTCGCAAAGCCCGGGCGGTAACTATTGTCGGCCGGGCTCTTCGGGCCGACGCCGGGGGCGGGGCAATAGGTTTTGAGCGACCAGCAGGCGCCCGACGAGGTCGAGGCGACGTCGAACAGCGCCTGGCGGGAAAGGCCAAGCTGGTCGGCGAGATGGAACCCCTCGCAGACGGCGATCATCGAGATGCCGAGGATCATGTTGTTGCAGATCTTCGCCGCCTGGCCGGCGCCGGCCGAACCGCAATGGACCGCCTTCGCGCCCATGATCTCGAACAGCGGCCGCGCCAGCTCGAAGGCGCCTTCGGCGCCGCCGACCATGAAAGTCAGCGTGCCCGCCGCCGCGCCGCCGGTGCCGCCGGAGACCGGGGCGTCGAGGGCGATGAGGTCAGCCTCCATCGCGGCATCGTTGACGGCGCGCGCGCTCTCGACGTCGATGGTCGAGCAGTCGATGAGGAGGGCCATCGGCCGGGCCGCGTCGATGATCTCGGCATGCACCGCGCGCACGATCAAGCCGTTCGGCAGCATGGTGACGATCGCTTCGGCCTCGCGCACGGCCTCGGCGAGCGAGCCGGCCGGCGCGACGCCCTCGACGGTGACGCCCGCCGCGTCGTAGCCGGTGACGGAATGGCCGGCCTTTGCCAGGTTCGCCGCCATCGGCGCGCCCATGTTGCCGAGGCCGATAAAGCCGATCTTCATGTCCGTTCCTTTCGAGAATGCTGTCTGTGGAGGGTCTCGGGGGCTCGCCGCGCCTTGTGATCCGCCGCGCTTTTTGTTTCGGGCGAGTTTAGAAGGTTGGCGGCCGCTGTCACGCCTCGGCGAGCAGCGCCCGCGCGGTGATCAGCCGCATGATCTCGTTCGAGCCCTCGAGGATCTGGTGGACGCGCAGGTCCCTGACGGTCTTCTCGATGCCGAAATCGGTGAGGTAGCCGTAGCCGCCATGCAGTTGCAGCGCCTGGTTGGCGACGTCGAAGGCGGCATCGGTGACGAAGCGTTTGGCCATGGCGCAGAAATTGGTGGCATCCACTGCCCCGGTGTCCAGCTTCCAGGCCGCCTGCCGCAGGAAGACGCGCGACGCCTGGAGCGCCGTTTCCATGTCGGCAAGGCGGAAGCGCAGCGCCTGCAGATCGGACAGCGGCCCGCCGAAGGCCTGGCGCTCCCGGAGGTAGCGCACGGACTTGTCGAGCGTCGCCTGGGCCGCGCCGAGCGCGCAGGCGGAAATGTTCAGGCGGCCGCCGTCGAGGCCCTGCATGGCGTAGACGAAGCCCTCGCCTTCGACGCCGAGGAGGTTTTCCGCCGGCACCCGGCAGCCGTCGAAGCGCACTTCCGCCGTCGGCTGGGCGATCCAGCCCATCTTGCGCTCCTGGGCGCCGAAGGAGAGGCCGGGCGCGTCCTTCTCGACGAGGACGGCGGAAATGCCTTTCGGCCCCGGCCCGCCGGTGCGGCACATCACGACATAGACGTCCGCGGTGCCGGCACCGGAGATGAACGCCTTGCTGCCGTCGAGGACGAGGTTCTCGCCGTCGCGCCGCGCCGTGGTGCGCAGCGCCGCCGCGTCCGAGCCCGAGCCGGGCTCCGTCAGGCAGTAGCTGCCGATCTGGCGCATCGCGGCAAGGCCCGGCAGGAACCGCGCCCGCTGCGCGTCGCTGCCGTGGCGGTCGATCATGCCGGCGACGAGGTTGTGGATCGACAGGAAGGCCGAGACCGAGGGGTCGCCATAGCCGAGCGCCTCGAAGATGACGGCCGAATCCAGCCGGCCGAGGCCCGAGCCGTAATCGTCGCCAACGCAGATCGCGGCCATGCCAAGCCCGGCGAGTTCGGACAGGACGTCGCGGGGGAGCGCCTTGGCATCCTCCCAGTCCTGCGCGAAGGGTGCCATCTTCGTCACCGCGAAGGCGCGCGCCATGTCGAATATGGCGGCCTGTTCGGCACTCAAGGCAAAATCCATCGGCCTTCCTCCCGTCGCCCTGACGGCGATCTCTTCCCCAGGCGTAGCTGAGCGCGGCGGCGGCGTCGATTGGCCAAGGGTCGAAGGGGGAAGGGTGGAAGGGAAAGGGCGAAAGGCGGGTGGCAAACGCCTGCTTGCAAATTGACCACGCGCCGGGAATGGCGTCTGATGGGGCATGGCGAGCGCCGGCAGGTTTATGCCGATGCCGGCGGTCCGCGCGTCACGCCCGGCCTGTCCGTCCTGCCGGGGGTGCCCGGCGGAAAGGCCCGGCGGCCGGAAAGGAGAACCATGTCCCCCGAGACCCTGCGAGCCCTCATGGCGCATGCCTCGCCGCCCCGCTCCGGCGATTTCCTGGCGGGCCTTGCCTGCGAAAGCCAGGAGGCGCGCGTCAAGGCGCAACGCCGGCTCGCCGATACCGGCCTTGCCGAGTTCCTCGCAACGCCGCTGGTCGATCCCGAGATCGACGAGGTCTCGCGGCTGATCCTAGACCGGCACGATCCCGCAGCCTTTGCACCCATCTCCGGTCTCTCGGTCGGCGAATTCCGCGAATGGCTTTTGTCGGAAGCGGCGACGCCGGAGACGCTGGCAGCGCTCAAATGGGGGCTGACGCCGGAAATGGTCGCTGCCGTCTCGAAGATCATGCGCAACCAGGACCTCATCGCCGTCGCCCTCAAGCGGCCCGTGGTCACCGCCTTCCGCACCACGGTGGGCCTGCCCGGCCACCTCTCGGTGCGCATCCAGCCGAACCACCCGACCGACGACCCGAAGGGCGTCGCCGCCTCGATCGTCGACGGGCTGCAGTTCGGCTGCGGCGACGCGACGATCGGCATCAACCCGGCGACCGACAGCCCCGACGCGATGATCCGCCTGCTCGACCTCATCGAGGAGCTGCGCCTGCGCCTCGGCTGTCCCGTGCAGAGCTGCATCCTCGCCCATGTCACGACGGCGCTGTCGGTGATGGAGCGTGGCGCGCCGGTCGATCTCGTCTTCCAGTCGGTCGCGGGGTCCGAGGCGGCCAACGCCTCCTTCGGCATCGATCTCGCGGTGCTCCGCGAGGCGCATGCGGCGGCAAAAGAGCTCGGCCGCGGCACGGTCGGGCAGAACGCGATGTATTTCGAGACCGGCCAGGGCTCGGCGCTCTCGGCCAATGCCCATCACGGCCTCGACCAGCAGACCATGGAGACCCGCGCCTATGCCGTCGCACGCGAGTTCGACCCGCTGCTCGTCAACACCGTCGTCGGCTTCATCGGGCCGGAATATCTCTATGACGGCAAGGAGATCATCCGCGCCGGGCTGGAAGACCATTTCTGCGGCAAGCTGCTCGGCCTGCCGATGGGGGTGGACGTCTGCTACACCAACCATGCCGAGGCCGACCAGGACGACATGGACACCCTCTTGACGCTGCTGGGCGTTGCCGGCGTCAACTTCGTCATGGGCGTGCCGGGCTCGGACGACATCATGCTGAACTACCAGTCGACCTCGTTCCACGACGCCGCCTATATCCGCAGTGCGCTCGGCTTGCGGGCCGCGCCCGAGTTCGAGCGCTGGGCGCAGGATTTCGGCATCTTCGACGCCAAGGGCCAGCTGGCGACGGGCGCGGCCGACCGCTCGCTCGAACTGCTGCAGCGCTCGCGCCTCCTGGAGGCGTCCTGATGGTCAAGCCTGTCGCGCTGCACCCGATCGCCGCGCTCCGCCGCCATACCGAGGCGCGCATCGGCCTCGGCCGCTTCGGCGCCGGCCTGCCGACATCGGCGCATCTCGATTTCGCCGAGGCGCATGCGAAAGCCCGCGACGCCGTGCACGCCGGCTTCGAGGCCGAGGCGATCGCCGCGGCGCTGGCCGAGGGCGGCATTGCCTCGGTGCAGGTCGCGAGCGAGGCCGGGGACCGCGCGACCTATCTGCGCCGGCCCGACCTCGGCCGCCGCCTCAGCGACGCGTCCCGCGACGACCTCGCGGCCTTGGACGCGGAGGGCGCGCCCGACCTCTGCCTGATCATCGCCGACGGGCTCTCGGCCCGCGCGGTCAACACCTACGCCGCCGAGACCGCGCTGGCGGTCCTGAAGCTCCTGCCGGGCGAATGGCGGGTGGCGCCCGTCGTGCTGGCGCACGGCGCGCGCGTCGCTTTGTCGGATCCCGTCGGCGTCGCGCTCGGGGCGCAACTGGTGCTGATGCTGATCGGCGAGCGGCCAGGCCTGTCTGCCGCCGACAGCCTCGGCGCCTACCTCACTTTCGGCCCGCGCATCGGCAAGACCGATGCTGACCGCAACTGCGTCTCCAACATCCGCGCCGGCGGCCTCCCGCCGCCGCTCGCCGCCGCCAAGCTCGCCGGCTTCCTGACGCGGTCGCGGGTGCTCGGCTTCAGCGGCGTCCGGCTGAAGGACGACGAGGGGCTGATCGAGGCCGAGGCCGCGCCTGCCGCGCTCCCGGGAGCCTGACCACCAAGCAGCGCGGCGGCGGCTTAATCGGTCCGGAGGCTCGGCGGCATCCCGGAACGGACGATGCGGATTGACTGGTTCCAGAGGTCGAGGAACAGCCGCCGCTTCTCCTTGTCGAGCCCGACCAGCAGCACCGGCGAAAAGGTGATCGGCCTGAGGTTCGGCATGCCGTCGAGCGAGGGGCCGATGCCGCCGCCTTCCTCGGTGAAGGAGACCATCAGCGACGCCGTGGCAAGGATCCGCTTGCCTTCTTCCGACAGTGTGAAGTCGAGCAAGGCGCCGGCCATGGCCGGGTTCGCCGCGGCCTTCGGGATGAAGGCGGCGCGCGAGAGGACCAGCGTGTAGTCGCTGGGCGCGACGATGCCGATGCGCTTGTCCGCGGCAGCGCGCGCCAGCGCGTAGGAGGAGAACATGTTGTAGGCGAGGAGGTATTTGCCGGCCGCCACGCCGTCGACGATCTCCTTGAAGCAGCAGGTCGCCACCACGTCGTTGCGGCCGAAAGCCTCGATCAGCCGGCCGAAGGTGGTCGCCTGCTGCGAATCGGCGAAGGCGAGGAGGTAGCCGACGCCGGAGGCCTCGATGTCATAGGTGGCGATGCGGCCGGTGAAGATGTTGCGGTCCGGGCGCAGGAAGTCGATGAGGTCGAAGCGGGACGTCGGCACCTTGTCCGGCGGCACGAGGTCGCGGTTGTAGACCATGACGATAGGCTCGAAAGTCAGCCCGAACAGCTCCTCGCGCCAGCTCGCCCAGTCCGGCATGGTCGCGGTGGCGCTCGACGCATAGGGCTGCGCGCAGCCGTCGTTGACGAGTTTCACTTGCTGGTCGACCGAGGAGCTGACGACGAGGTCCGCCGAGGGAACCGTGCCCGCACAGGCCGCGGCGGCGAGGCCGTTCAGGGCGTTGGTGGTGATGTCCTCGTAGATGATGTGCAGCCCGGGATTGAGCTCGGCGAAGCGCCCGAGCAGCGCGGCGAAGAATTCAGGATCGGTGGCGCCCTGAACGCGCAGCGTTTCCGTCGCCTCCGCGGCCGGAGCGCCGTATTGCGACACGCTGTCCGGCTCGACGGCGGCGGACGGCGCGGCAAGGGCGAAGAAGGCGGTGAGGGCGAGCGCCAGGAATTTCATGCCGGCGGCCTGACCAAGGGGAGCCGGAGCGCGGCGCGGAAGCCGCCCCCGGCGGGCTGCGACAGCGCCAGGCTGCCTTGATGGCTCGCCGCGACCGCATCGACGATGGCAAGGCCGATGCCGGCGCCGCCCGCGGGATTGGCGCGGGCAAAGCGCCGGCCGGCAGAGCCGGGGTCGGGGATGCCGGCGCCGCGGTCGAGCACGGCGATCTCAGCCGCTCCATCAATGCGTTCGACCACCAGCGATACCGGTTCCATCCCGTAGGCGAAGGCGTTGTTGACGAGGTTCTTGACCGCCTCTGCAAGACTGAACGCGTCGCCGGCAATCCAGACCGGCTCCTCCGCCAGCACCAGGCGCAGCGTGCTGGCGGGCATGAGATCGTCGATCTCGTCGGCGACCCCCATCGCGACTTCCCGGAGGTCGAGGGTCTCGGCCGCCTGCGCGTCGCCGCGGTGGACGACGAGCGCTTGGTTCAGCAGTTGGTCGGCGAGCCGCCCGAGCCCGATGGCGCGGCGGTGGATCTTCTCGGCGATGGCCTTCAGCGCCCCCGGATCGGTTTCCTCGCCGGCGAGCTGCGCCTGTGCGCGGAGCGCTGCGATCGGCGTGCGCAGCTGGTGGGCGGTATCGGCGATCAGCGTCTGCATGCCGGTGACGCGGCGCTGCAGCCGGTCCATGAAGCGGTTGATCGCCGCCACCAGCGCCTCCACCTCGCGCGGCGTCGAGACGCTGAGCGGCGACAGGTCTTTCGGATCGCGCGCGGCCAGCGCCTGCTCGATGCGGGCGAGGGGGGCCAGCGAAGAGCGGACGGCAAACAGGGTCAGCGCGGCGATGACGAGACCGGCGGCGAGCACCAGCAGCATCGCCTTGGTGGCGATGTCGCGCGCCAGCGCGTCGCGGGCGCGGGTGGTGTGGCCGACCAGCACCTCGACGTCGCCGCTATAGGCCTGCTCGGCAAAGCGCCGGCGGGTGGCGGCGAGCCGCACGGTCTCCTCGCCGAAGGTCGAGGTATAGAAGCTGAGGTCGCCTTGCGGGTCGGTTGGCGGGCGGACACTGTCATAGCCGGTGACGGTCGCGCCGTTGCGGTCGATCACCCGGTAGACGACGCGGTCGGAGGTGGCGAGCGCCAGGAGCTCGAAAGCCGAGACCGGCAGGTCGACGGTCAGCCGGTCGGCCGAGACCGAGATCGACTGGGCGATCTGGAAGGCCGCGCCGGCGAGCAGCCGGTCGTAGGCGGCCTCAGCCGCCTCACGGCCGTAGGCATAGGCGGCCAGCGTCACCACCACGCCGCTGGCCGACAGAATCAGCGCGATGGTGACGGCGAGGCGGCCGGCAAGCGAGTTAGTCATCGACGGCGATCTGGTAGCCGATGCCGCGCAGCGTGACGATCTGCACGCGCGAGCCCTCAATCTTCTTCCGCAGCCGGGCGACGTAGAGCTCAATGGCGTTCATGCCGACATCCTCGTCGGCAAAGCCGAAAAGCTTCTCGAACAACCGCGCCTTCGGCATCACCCGGCCGCGGTTGACGAGGAGGATCTCGAGGAGGCTGAACTCGCGCCGGGCGAGCGTCACCGGCTGGCCACCGATGCTGAGCGCCCGGCCGGCCGGGTCGAGCACGAGGTCGCCGACCTCGATCGTGCCGGCGCGCTCCTCGCTCCCCCGCCGGATCAAAGCGCGCGCCCGGGCCTCGAGTTCGCGGAGATCGAAGGGCTTGGTGAGGTAGTCGTCGGCACCGAGGTCGAGCGCCTCGATGCGGTCTTCGACGTCGATCCGCGCCGTCAGCATCAGCACCGGCGTCGCCCGCCGTTCGCGGCGGAGATCACGCAGGATGTCGATGCCCGAGCCGTCCGGCAGGTTGATGTCGAGGATGACGAGGTCATAGGCCTGCACCGACAGGAAGTCACCGGCGGCGGCGGCGGTCGCGGCATGGTCCAGCGCATGGCCGCGCTTGGCGAAGCTCGCGACGATCGCCGAGGCGACGTCGAGTGTATCCTCCACCAGCAGAACCCGCATCGACCCATCGCCTCCTCGGCGCACCTCGTCGAAAAACGCCGGAGAAGGCAAGCGCTGAGCCCTCATTACCGCTTTTCAGCATTAAGGTTTTGGTAACGATGTGCGCCGGGGGCCGATCAGTGTTGCCAGCTATTCACTGGGTGCATGCCTCCGCTGCGAAGTCAGCACTTTCTATTGCGGCGCAACATACGCATATTGGGGTCAACAACAACCCAGGAGACTTCAATGACCCGCGCCGCTGCCGCCCCGACCCGCCGCTCGATCCGCTCGACCCTCGCGTCGATCGCCGACATCATCGGCGGTGCCGGCGCCTGCGCTGCCGCAGCCGAGAGCGGTCATCGCCCGAACAGCCGCGCGCTGAACGCCGTCGGCATCTCGGGCGCTTCCTGGGATGCGATTGGCAAGATCTGATCCCAATGGGGCCAGTCTGCTCGAATTAGTAGCTGCAATGCCAAAAGGCCCGCGATGCTGAGCGTCGCGGGCCTTTTGCTTGTCTTGTCCGATCTTCGCGAAGACGCGGCATCGGATCTTCCAGCGAGAAGACCCGATGCTGAAACGCCTCAGCCGTGGAACGGCAGCCAGGCGAAGGTGCCGGGCCAGACCGCTTCGGAGCCGTCGACCAGCATCTTCAGCGCGACGTAGAGGATGATGACGAGGCCGACATAGGCGATCCAGCGGTGCTTCTGCAGCAGCGCGGCGATGTAGTTGGCGGCAAGACCCATCAGGCCGATCGACAGGACGAGGCCGACGATCAGCACCCAGGTGTGCTCGCCCGCCGCGCCCGCGACGGCCAGCACGTTGTCGAGCGACATGGAGACGTCGGCGATGACGATCTGCCAGGCCGCCTGGGCAAAGGTCTTGCGCGGGGCGCCGCTGACGGCGTCGCCGTGCAAGGCCGCATCGGCATTGTCGAGGTCGTGCTGCGAGGTCCGCAGCTCGTGCCACATCTTCCAGCAGACATAGAGCAGCAGCAGGCCGCCGCCGATCAGCAGGCCACCGCCGAGCGTCAGCAGGAACTGCGTGCCGGCGGCGAAGATGATGCGCAGCACCGTCGCGGCGATGATGCCGACGAGGATCGCCTTCGTCCGGAGGTCCTTTGGCAAGCCGGCAGCGGCAAGGCCGATGACGATGGCGTTGTCGCCGGCCAGCACGAGGTCGATCATGATGATCTGCGCGAGCGCGGTCAGCGACTCGCCGGTGAGGAAATCCATGCGTCAATCCTTCGGCATGCCGAGTGGTACGGCAAATCAGGCGGCAGCACGCCGCGTCGGTAAGAGGTTGCTTTGATACGGGAGCGGCGGCGGCAGGGAGAAACCTGCCGCCGGCCAATCAGTCTTCGTTGGCTGCGAGCTGCGAGAGCACCTTGCCGCGGCCGCGGGCGCGCAGCACCAGCGGCACGACCAGCGCCGCCAGCGCCAGCAGCAGGAGGATAATCGCCAGCGGCGAGTGCACCAGCACCGTCACGTCGCCCTGGCTGATCGCCAGCGCGTTGCGCAGCTGTTTTTCCGCCATCGGCCCGAGGATCAAGCCGACCACCACCGGCGCGATGGGGTAGCCGAAGCGCCGGAGGGCATAGCCCATCAGGCCGAACAACAAGAGCATGCCGAGCTCGACCGCGGAAGGGTTGGCGCCGATCGTGCCGAGCGTGGCGAACACCAGAATGCCGGCGTAAAGCCAGGGCCGGGGAATGGTCAGCAGGCGGACCCACAGGCCGATCAGCGGCAGGTTGAGCACCACCAGCATCAGGTTGGCGATGAGCAGCGAGGCGATGAGGCCCCAGACTAGGTCGGGCGAGTTGACGAAGAGCAGCGGGCCCGGCTGCAGGCCGAACTGCTGGAAGCCGGCCAGCATGATCGCCGCGGTCGCCGTGGTCGGCAGGCCGAGCGTCAACAGCGGTACCAGCGTACCAGCGGCGGACGCGTTGTTCGCCGCTTCTGGTCCGGCCACGCCCTCGATCGCGCCATGACCGAACTCTTCCGGCTTCTTGGCGAACTGCTTTTCCGTCGCATAGGACAGGAAGGTGCCGATCTCGGCGCCGCCCGCCGGCATGGCGCCGATCGGGAAGCCGATGGCGGTGCCGCGCAGCCAGGGCTTCCAGGACCGTTTCCAGTCCTCCTTGCTCATCCAGAGCGAACCCTTGATCGCCTCCACCTTGTCCGGCGTGCGGTGGCCGGCGGCCGCGACCGACAGCGTCTCGCCGATGGCGAAGAGCGCGACGGCCAAGGTCGTCACTTCGATGCCGTCGAGGAGGGCCGCCGAGATGTCGCCGAAGAAGCCGGCGAGCCACAGGTAGATGCCGGTAAGGGCGCTCGGCTCGGCGGCGAGGTTGGTGAAGAACGGTCCGACATTGCTGAAGGTCAGGCGCGCCTGGCCGGTCTGCAGGTCAATGCCGATGAGGCCGAGGGTGAGGCCGACGGCGAGCGCCGAGAGGCCGCGCAGCGTCGAATCTCCGAAAGCCGCCGAGACGGTGACGAAGGCCAGCACCATCAGCGCGAAATACTCGGCCGGGCCGAAGGAGAGGGCGAAGCTGACGACCCAAGGCGCCAGGAAGGCGAGCGCCAGCGTCGCGATGAGGCCGGCGACGAACGAGCCGATCGCCGCAGTGGCGAGCGCCGGCCCGCCGCGCCCGGCGCGCGCCATCTTGTTGCCCTCGAGCGCGGTGACGATCGAGGCGCTCTCACCCGGCGTGTTGAGGAGGATCGAGGTGGTCGAGCCGCCATACATGCCACCGTAGTAGATGCCGGCGAACATGATCAGCGAGCCGGCGGCGTCGAGCTGGTAGGTGACGGGCAGCAGCAGCGCGACGGTCAGCGCCGGGCCGATGCCCGGCAGCACGCCGACGGCGGTGCCGAGCGTCACGCCGATCAGCGCGTAGAACAGGTTCATCGGCTCCATGGCGGTCAGAAGACCGTTGCCGAGCAGAGCGAAGGTATCCATCGGTTTCCCCGTTCAGCGGAACAGCTGTTCGAGCGGACCGGCCGGCAGCGACAGCTTGAGGAGAAGGGTGAAGATCAGCCAGATCACCAGGCTGACGACGATGCCGATCGGCACGGTCATCCACAGCGGCCCGCGGCCGAAGCCCTTGGCGGTGGCGGCAAAGAGCAGGCCCGTGGCGATCGAGAAGCCGACGGTCTCCAGCAGCATCAACTGGGCAATGAGGCCGCCGACGATCCAGAGGATCGGTGCCGGTTCGTCGTGCTCGCGCTCGGGGAACTGTCCGCGCAGGCCGGCAATGATCGTCCAGACCGAGAGCGCTGCCAGCGAGGCGGCGATCGCATAGGGAAAGGCTGCCGGGCCGATGCGGGAATAGCCGCCGCCGACGAGGCTCGACGTGTTCCAGGCGATGACCGCGGCGATCACGCCGAGGCCCACGCCGATGCCCACCGCCGCCTTATCGGGGCGGCGGTGGGTCAGTTCCGAAGGTGTTTCCGTCATTTCTGGACGAGACCGATGTCCTGGAGGATCGTCTTGGTCGCCGCGATGTTGGCGGCGAGCTCAGTCTTGAACGCGTCACCGGCGAGGAAGGTGTTCTCCCAGCCATTGCGCTCGAGCACGGCCTTCCACTCGGCGCTCTCGACCATCTTGGTGATGTCGGCGGTGATCGTTGCCTTCTCTTCGTCGGTGATGCCGGGCGCGGCAGCGACCATGCGCCAGTTCTGGATCACGACGTCGAGGCCGGATTCCTTCAGCGTCGGCGCGTCGACACCGTCGATGCGGGCGTCGCTGGTGACGGCGAGGAGGCGCAGCGTTCCGGCCGCCACCTGGCTCTCGAACTCGCCATAGCCGGAAATGCCGGCGGCGACCTGGTTGCCGAGGAGGGCGGCCAGCGCTTCGCCGCCACCGGAGAAGGCGATGTAGTTGATCGTCTTCGGGTCGAGGCCGGCCGCCTTAGCGACGAGGCCCGCGGTGATGTGGTCGGTGCCGCCGGCCGAGCCGCCAGCGATCGAGACGGCGCCCGGATTGGCCTTCATGGCGGCGGTGAAGTCGGCGAGGGTCTTGAAGGGCGAGGCTGCCGGCACAACGATCGCCTCGTATTCGCCGGTGAGGCGGGCGATCGGCGTGACCTGGTCGAGCGTGACGGGCGAGTTGTTGGTGAGGATCGCGCCGACCATGACGTAGCCGCCGACCATCAGCTTCTCGGCATTGCCCTTGTCGCGCGAAACGAACTGCGCGAGGCCGATCGTGCCGCCGGCGCCGGTGACGTTGACCACCTGGACGTCATTGGCGACCTTTGCCGCCGTCATCGTCGCCTGCATGGCGCGGGCGGTCTGGTCCCAGCCGCCGCCGGGCGAGGCAGGGGCCATGATCTCGTAGGAAGCGGTCTGGGCCATAGCCGAGCCGGACAGAAGGCCGAACATCAGGGCGGCCGCGAGCAGTCTCTTCATAAAATGATCCTCCCGATCATACCGGCCGCGGTTCCCTCTGGACGCTGCGTCCAGCCCTCTGCGGCCGTATTCAATGGTTCCAAGACGGTGGCATCCAGCTCCCGGGATGCGACCACACAGTCCGGCGGTTCCGTGAGATCCGGCCGCCTGCTTCTTGTTGCCGGACACACCCGGTCCGGCACAGCCTAGGCCGGCTTTCCTGTCGCAATCCTGTCAGCCTGGCCCGACGCCTTCTCCGGGGCAGCGGCCCGGCCTTAGTCTTGCCGCAAGCCGAGGCGCCCGACAAGCGCGACGCCCTATAGAAGGCCGCAGCCGCAAGTTTATCAGTCCAAATACGGCTCGGAACGCTGCCGGTCGGCCTATCGCTTCAGCGTGAAGGCCTGTGTGCAGGCATAGGTGATCTTCACACGCGGCGCACCGGTCCGGCTTTCATTGATCGTCTCGGTCATCTCCTTGCCGGTGGTGGTCACCGTGATGATGGCGGTGCCGGAGCGGCGCTCGCACATCACGCCGCCGGCAAAGGGAAGGCATGGCAAGGTCTGATGCGGCATTTTCGTGCCGTCGATGGTGCCGCCAAGCTGCATAGCATTGCCCTGCAGAACCACCGTCCGCTCCGCCGTGACGGCGCCGCCGTCGATCGTGCCGTTGATCGACGTGCAGTCGGCGGCAAGCGCCGTTGCCGGGCAGAGGAGGAGGGTGAGGAGGATGAGCTGGCGCATGTCGGCGAGGATAGCGCCGGAACGGGGGTGCCAGCAACCGGCCGCAAGCACGGCTCGAAAGTCACGTGTGGCCTTCCGTTGAGCCCCGCTTGGGACGACAGAGCGGGGCGGGCCAAGCGGAGCCAACAGGATCGAGCGGCTAGCGGATCAAGGCGCCATAGTGCCGGACGACTTCGCCGGCCAGCCGGTGCCCGCGGTGCATGGCGTCGGCGGGACTGGCGCCGGACAGCCGTGCCGCCACGTAGGCCGCGCCAAAACTGTCACCGGCGCCCGTGGTGTCGACGGCATCGCCGACCTCAGGCGCCGGCACGACCTCGGAATGCTTGGGCGTCGCGATGATCGCTGGATCTCCGCCGTTCTTGACGACGACCTCGTTGGCACCGAGCTTCAGATAACGCGCGGCGCTTGCCGAGGGGGTGGTGTCGCCAAAGGCCTCGCGCTCGTCGGGATAACTCGGCAGGCAGATGCTGGCGGCGGCGGCCCCGGCCTCGATGGCGGCCCGCATCTGCGAGGCGTCCGGCCAAAGCCGCGGCCGGATGTTGGGGTCGAAGGCGACCGGCTTGCCTGCGGCCTTGGCGGCGACGAGGTGCCGCAGCAGCCGTTCGCGGCCTTCCGCCGGAAGGATGGCGAGGGTGATTCCCGAGAAGTAGAAGGCGTCGCCCTCGGCGAAGGCGGCGGCGAGATGGGCGTCGTCGTCGGCCAGGGATTTGGCTGCCGATGTGTCGCGCCAGTAGGAGAAGCGCCGCTCGGCGCCGTCGAGATGGATGAGGTAGAGCCCGGGCATCCGCCCCGCCAGCTGTCGCACGAGGCGGGTGTCGATGCCGCCTTCCTGCATGAAGCCGAGCATGGCCGCCGAGGTCTCGTCCGTGCCGACCGCCGAGAGATAGGCGATCTGCCAGTCCGGCCCGAGTTCGCGCCGCAGGTACCAGGCGGTGTTGAAGGTGTCGCCGGCAAAGCCCATGCGCAGCAGGCCGCCGGGGGCGCCCGACAGTTCCACCATGCACTCGCCGATCGAGATCAGGCGTTTCGGTCGGTCGGCCGTTGGGTCAGTCATGAATGTCCTCGGCCGCCGGCAGAGCGGGGCTCTCGTCCTGGAAATAGGGGGCGAACTCGCTGCGCAGCCGGGCGAGGATGGCGGTGATGCCGCCGAGATGGCGGTGCATCGCCGCCTCCGCCGCCACCGGGTCGCGCGCCTCGATCGCGGCGAAGATGCGGCCGTGATCCTCCAGCGCTGCCGGCTGGCCGAAGGCCAGCGACAGGAAGCGGACGCGGTCCATCTGCGCCTTCTGCTCGTCGATCAGCGGCCAGGCGAAGCGGCAGTCCGCCGCCTCCGCCACCGCGAAGTGGAAGGCGTCGTCGTGCTGCTGGAAGGCGTTGCGGTCGTCGCGCTGCTGGGCTGCCGCCTGCAGCGCCATCAGCGCGCTGAGGCGCTCGAGCGCGGCGTCGTCGCGGCGCTCGGCGGCCTTGCGCACGACGGCGATCTCCAGCGCCTCCCGCAGGAAAAGCGCGTTCATCACCTCCTGCGGCGAGATCTTCACCACCTCGGTCGCCTTCTGCGGCTGGATCCGGAGGTAGCCGGCGCGGGCAAGGCGCGAGAACGCCTCGCGCACCGGCTGGCGGGAGACGCCGAGCTGCTTGGCGACTTCCGCCTCGGAGGTTCGGGTGCCCGGTGGCAGGCGCACTTCCAGGATGGCACGGCGCAACTCGTCGAACACCGCATCGGCGATGGTGCTCCGGGGCGCGGCATCCTGCAGAGCGAGATCGAGCGGCATGGCGAACCCTTGTTGTCAGTCTCGGCATACTAGCATACCACCGACTTGCAAAGTGCGGTTCCCCCGCAACTACAAGCTTTCCCGCCCTCCCTCAACCGGTGAGCCGCATGACCGCCAGACTGTCCCTCGCTACGCTCGAACAGCTTCCCGCCAACGTGGGCCGTCCCGCTTACGACGTCGCCGCCACCACGGTCGGCATCGTCCACCTCGGCATCGGCGCCTTCCACCGCGCGCACCAGGCGGTCTGCCTCGACGACATCCTCGCCACCGATCCGCAATGGGCGGTGGCGGGGGCATCGCTGCGCCGCGCCGACATGCGCGACGCGCTGGCGCCGCAGGACAATCTCTACACTTTGGCGATCCGCTCGGGCGAAGGCACGCGGCTGAGGGTCATCGGCGCCATTCGCTCGATCGACGTCGCGCCGGAGGATCCCGCGGCGCTGCTGGAGCGGATGGCCGACCCGGCCGTCCGCATCGTCTCGCTGACCGTCACCGAGAAGGGCTACTGCCACGATCCCGCAACCGGCGATCTCGACGTCAACCATCCCGACGTGAAGGCGGACCTTGCCGATCCCCGCCGCCCGGTCTCGGCGCCCGGCCTCATTGCCGAGGCGCTGCGCCTGCGCCGCGACCGCGGCATCGTGCCGTTCACCGTTATGCCTTGCGACAACCTTCCGTCGAACGGCCCGACCGTCCACCGCATCGTCGCGCAATATGCCGGCCTGATCGATCCCGAATTCGGCCGCTTCGTCGAAAACGACGTCGCCTTCGCCGGCACCATGGTCGATCGGATCGTGCCGGCGACATCTGACGAGGACATCGCAACCATCGACGCGGCGCTCGGCCTGCACGACGCCTGGCCGGTGGTCGGCGAGCCCTTCCTGCAATGGGTGATCGAGGATCGCTTCCCGACCGGACGGCCGGATTTCGCCAGTGTCGGTGCGCAGATGGTGGCGGACGTCGAACCCTTCGAGCGAATGAAGCTACGCATGCTGAACGGCTCGCACTCGACGCTCGCCTATCTCGGCTACCTCGCCGGCCACGAGACCGTTTCCGCCGCGATGGCCGACGCGCCTTTCGCCCGTCTCGTGAACGGGCTGATGACCGAGGAGGTGATGCCGACGCTGGAAATCCCAGTGACTGAGCTGTCCGCCTATCGCGACGCGCTGATCGAGCGGTTCCGCAATCCGGCCTTGAAGCACCGCACCTGGCAGATCGCCATGGACGGCTCGCAAAAGTTGCCGCAGCGCCTGCTCGGCACCATCCGCGATCGCCTGACGGCGGGGGCTTCGGTCGACAGGCTCGCCCTCGGCGTCGCTGCCTGGATGCGCTACGTCGGCGGTACCGACGAGACGGGCGCCGCCATCGACGTGCGGGACCCGCTGGCGGAAAGGCTCCGGCGACTCGGCGCGGAGGCTGGCTCCGATCCCGCATCCATTGCCGCCGCCTATCTCGGCGTTACCGCAGTGTTCGGCACGGACCTTACCGGCAGTGCCGTGTTCGTCGCCGCGGTCGAGAAGGCGCTGGCCTCGCTGATGGACAAGGGAGCCGCCGCCACCGTCGCGGACTACGCCGCAGACGCCGCCTAGCCTTCGCGGGGATTGGGGTCTGCACGACTTGCCTTTGCCGGCCTCCTGTCCGAGGTATCGCCCACATTCCATCCGGAGGCAGGCCGTGCAGAAGACCGTCGAGATCATCAAGGGCGATACGCCGGGCACCGAATGGCGCTTCAGCGTTCTGCGCTTTTCCGGCAGCGATGCGACGGCGCCGACCGCCTACCTGCAGGCGGCGCTGCACGGCAACGAGCTGCCGGGCGTCGTCGCCTTGCATTACCTCGTGCCGATGCTCGAAAGAGCGGAGGCCGAGGGGCGGCTGCGCGGCAGCATCACCGTCCTGCCGCACGCCAATCCGATCGGCGCCGGCCAGCACTTCTTCCAGCAGCACATGGGCCGGTTCTCCTTTGCCACCCGCGCCAATTTCAACCGCGATTTTCCCTTGCTCGATACCGAGGACACGTCCGGCCTGCCGAATGACGACGCGCCGATCGCCGCGGAGAAACGGCTGAAGGCGAGGCTCACCAAGCTGGCGCTCGGCCACGACATCGTCCTCGACCTCCACTGCGATGACGAGGGGCCGTCCTATCTCTACATCGCGCGGGCCTACTGGCCGCACATGGAAGATCTCGCTGCGAGCCTCGGCTCGGAGGCCGTTCTTCTCTGGGACGAGACCTCGGACGGCGCCTTCGAGGAGGCCGCCTGGTCGCCCTACCGCCATCTGCCGGACGCCGATCCGAGCTGGCAGCGCCGGGCGGTGACGACGGTGGAGTTTCGCGGCGAGGCCGACGTCACGCCGGAATTTGCCGAGAGCGACGCGGCCGGTCTCTATCGCTTCCTCGTCGCGCGCGGCGTCATCGCCGACGAGACGCTGGCGCCGCTGCCGGAATGGCGGGGGACGGTGACCCCGCTCGAGCAGGTCGAGATGGTGCGGGCGCCGGTCGGCGGCGCCGTGCTCTACCATGTGGTGCCGGGCGACCGGGTCGAGGCCGGCGACCGGCTGGTCAGCATCCTGACCGCGCCCGGGGAGGCCGGCGGCGAGACCTTGGTGCTGGCGCCCCAGGCCGGCCTGATCCTCACCCGCAAGTCGAACCGCCTGGCGCGGACCGGCGACGACCTCCTGAAGCTCTTGGGCAGCGCCCGCTCGGCGACGGCGAAGGCCGGAACGCTGGAATCCTAAGACGAATTACCGTTTCCTTCCCCCGACGTTCGGTGGGTGGGGGCAAGGCAAAAGGGGCGGCTCCTTCCGGCCCGCCAATGCCCGTCGGCTTTTGAAAACCTGCGGCGGTTCGGCTATGACGGCGGCATGACCTGGTCCGTTGCCGCCCTCTACCGTTTCGTCGCGCTCGCCGACCTTCCGGCTTTGCAGTCCGCTGCGCGCTCAGCCTGTGACGCCGCCGGCGCCTGTGGGACGCTGCTGATCGCGCCGGAGGGCGTCAACGGCACGCTGGCGGCGCCCGAGGCCGCCATGCCGGCGCTGGTCGAGGCGCTCGACGCGCTGTTCGGCGTGCGGCAAGGGGAGCTGAAATTCTCTGCCGCCAGCAAAAAGCCCTTTGTCCGCCTGAAAGTGCGGCTGAAGCGCGAGATCATCACGATGCGGGCGCCTGAGGCCGACCCGACCCGGCGCGCCGGCACCTATGTCGCGCCGGCCGACTGGAATGCCGTGATCGCCGATCCCGATGTCGTCGTCGTCGACACGCGCAACCGCTACGAGACGCTCGTCGGCAGCTTCGAGGGCGCGATCGATCCGGGCATCGACACCTTCACCGAATTCAAGGATTTCGTCGCGGCAAAGCTCGATCCCGCAAGGGACAAGAAGATCGCGATGTTCTGCACCGGCGGCATCCGCTGCGAGAAGGCCTCGTCCTATCTCCTGGCGCACGGCTTCGAGGACGTGGTCCATCTGAAGGGGGGTATCCTGCAGTATTTGGAAGACGTGCCGGCGGCCGAAAGCCTCTGGCAAGGCGACTGCTACGTGTTCGACAGCCGTGTCGCCGTCGGGCAAGGTCTTTCGGAGACGAACTGGGACCGCTGCTTCGGCTGCGGTGCTCCGCTGGCGCCGGATGATCTCCTTGAGCCGCGTTACGAAAAGGGCGTCTCCTGCCGCCATTGCGCCGAGGCGCTGACGCCCGAGCGCGCCAGCGCCTTTCGCACCCGCCAGGCACAGATCGTCGCGAGCGGGCGCGCGACCAAGGCTGATCCGCTGCCATAGCGGTGCCGGCGTTCCCTTGGTGGAACCGTCGCGATAGGATCGGGCATGGCGGAGCTCAATCTCCGCAGCTTTGCCCCCGCTTTCAAATCACAGCCCAGGCAGGATAGACCGCATGCGCCAGATCCTGGTCCTCAACGGACCCAATCTCAATCTCCTCGGCGTTCGCGAGCCCGGCATCTACGGCTCGCAATCGCTCGCCAGCATCGAGGCCGACCTTCGCGTCCATGTCGCCGGCCGCGCGGAGCTTGAGTTCCGCCAGTCGAACCACGAGGGCGATCTCGTCACCTGGATCCAGGAGGCCGGTCTTGCCGGCACCGGTGTCGCACTGAACGCCGGCGCCTACACCCATACCTCGCTCGCCATCCGCGACGCGATCTCCGGGGCCAAGGCCGTGGTGGTGGAACTGCATCTGTCGAACGTGCACGCCCGAGAAGCCATTCGCCACCACTCGATGCTGGCGCCGGTCTGCCGGGGAATCATCGCCGGCTTCGGTCCGATGTCCTACCAACTGGCCGTCGACGCCCTGATCGCCCTCTAATCGCTTCCGCAACACTTCGCAAACTCATCGGAGCAGTCCAGTACGTTGTAACGGGTCGCGCTCCTATCCTTCCAGCAACAGGAGGCTTAGAAGACCGGAAAATATATCGTAGGCCTTTGTAATTTCGGTCAGCGGTCTTATGTCCAGCTTCGGAAGCCCGCGAACAATTCTGAATATTTCTTACAAAGCGAAGCGAACTTCGTATCGTGTCCGAGATCAGTGGTGATTTATTCGTAAATAACGAGCCTTCTCCGAAGCGAAAAATGTTCGAAATCGTACGGTCGCCTACGACGCGTGTGCAGGCTCTCGTTTATCGGGCATAGGCCTATCGTCGCTTGATCAAGTCTAGGGTGCGTGCGACGAAGAGTTCTCTCTTCCCTACAAAGGGATACACATGTCATCGCCAAGTCAGTCTAGCGTTCGTAACCAACTGCTGCAGGCAATGCACACGGAAGATTTCGAGGTGATTCGGCCTCATCTCGCTCTCGTCGACCTTCCGCTGCACGATGTCATCGTGCAGTCGGGGGAGCGGATTGAGCATGTTTATTTCATCGAGAGCGGCATCGCGTCCATTGTCGCCAATGGCGCGGAAGGCAAGCAGATCGAGCTGGGGCAGGTCGGCCGCGAGGGGATGGCCGGGCGTTCGATTCTGCTGGGCGTCGACGTCACGCCGGACATGACTTTCGTTCAGGTTCCGGGCTCGGCCTATCGCATGCCGGCGGCACGACTTGCCCAGGCAATCGACGCCAACAGTCGGCTTCGAGCGTTCATGCTGCGCTATATCCATGTCAACGAGGTGCAGATCGCCGGGACGGCGCTGTCCAATTCGCTCTACACGATCCATGAGCGGCTCGCCCGCTGGCTGCTGATGTACCACGATCGGCTGGATGGCGACGATCTGGCGATCACGCACGAATTTCTGTCGCTGATGCTGGGCGTGCGGCGCGCCGGTATCACCAGCGAACTGCACGTGATCGAGGGCCTGCACATCATCCGGGCGACGCGTGGCAATATTCGCGTGCTCGATCGCGAGAAGCTCGTCGAAATCGCCGGCGAAAGCTACGGACTTGCCGAGCGGGAATACGAGCGGCTGCTGAAGTTCGAACGCGTCTGATCCCAGCCCGGAGGGCTCGGGAGGGTATATCTCTCCGGTTTCGGTAGCGTGCGAGGCGCAAGCTACCGAAGGCGCGCCATCCGAGAGGCCAAGAGGCCGTCGACCCTTTCAAGTTCCTTGCGCAACGAATCGATGTCGCGTGAATGCAGCGCCTTGGTCAGGTCTAGCTCGAGCGCATGCCAGATGCTGGCCACCAGCCGCTGCTGGTGGTAGCCGAGCGGCGTCAGTTCGACGAGGGTCGTGCGGGCGTCGTTCGGATCCCGCAGCCGCTGCATGAGGCCTTTTTCGATCAGCCGGTCGACCATTTTCGAGACGGTCGAAGGGCGCACCGAAACCGCAGTGGCCAAGGTCGAGATGCTGGCGCGGCTGGTATCGTTGAAGACGGCCAGCAACTGATCCTGCCCCGCGCACAGGTCGATCTCGGCGAGCTTCAACCCGAGCATAGCCCGCGTCAGCTTGGAAATAGACAGAAGCCGGCTGACGATCGGAACCGGGTCGCTCGACGGCATCGCCGAATGCAAGGCGGCGCCAGTATCTCTCTGCGCTTCAACGGCGTGAAATGGCATGTCCCCGATCCCCCTGGTTACAACACCTAGTCGTGCTCATTTAATGGGCACTACCAATAGCTGGCAAAACCTTAGTTACGGGTACAGGATGATTTACTAGATTAAAATAGGCTGTACGAAATCGTACACCTTGCAAACTGATTTCAGTATAGCGCTTTACAGAAGACTAAGACAGATGCTTTTCATAAGGAAAATAATCGATTCAAGTGACGAATATTGTCATTAACAGACAATGATAAGCTATATGTATTATTATTGCGATCTGAATATTTTTCGGAATTGTAGCTTATCTAGCGTCGTGATTCTTGAATTTTCTTATGTCGGCGAGGTTTGAGGTTTCACAAGGCCTGCGGCGTGGGCCACCCAACGATGTCGCGTAAGAACAGAAGGGCATGGGATCTAAGCCAAAACCTAAGGGGCGAATGCGATCGACTTGGCCCAGAGGCTCAAGATCTCGGGTCCGCATCCCAAGAGCGATCTTGGCTCAGCCTACTTCAGCATAAGCCTGCCGCCCACGGTGTCGCGGACACGACCTCTGTGAGGTCATCCGCGTGGGTCCCATGGCGTCATCAGTCCCGCTCTGCCTGCGTCGCCATGGCCAGCCGGGCTGTCCATTGTTCAGCCAGCCATCTTTTTCAGGATGGCCAGCGTCAAAGACTGCTTCACCGCGCCGTAGCAGGCCCAAGGGTCGGGGTCCGCCAGGCGTTTCAGCACATCGGCGGGGTGGAAGAGGTTTGCCGCGCCGAGGCCCTGCAACTCGTCCCATCCGATGGGCACCGCGACCGGGGCATTTTCGCGGGAGCGGGTGGAGTAGGGGGCGACCGCGGTCGAGCCACGCTCGTTGCGCAGCCAGTCAACGAAGATCCGCCCCTTGCGCTTAGCCTTCGACATGGTGGCGACGAAGCGCGCCGGCTCTTCCCGCTCCAGAAGATAAGCCATGTCGCGGGCAAATCCCTTCACCACCGGCCAGGCCTGCCTGCGGGACAGCGGCACCACGACATGCACGCCCTTGCCGCCGGTCACGAGGGCAAAGCTCTCCAGCCCCATCTTCTGCAAGCGATCGCGCATGTCGAAGGCAGCAGCCTTTACGTCCGCGAAGGCCAGGCCTTCGTCCGGATCGAAGTCGAAGACGATCCGGTCCGGCTTGTCTACATCGCGGATGTCGGCGCCCCAGATGTGGAACTCGAGCGTGTTCATCTGGACGGCGGCGACCAGTCCCGCCGCGTCCGCCACGTAGAGATAGTCCGCCGTTCCGCCGTCCTTTTCCGCGATCGCGATCTTCCGGATCGCGTCGGGAAAGCCGCCGGAGTCGTGCTTCTGGAAAAAGCAGGCCTTCTGACGCCCGCCGGGACAGCGCACCAGCGACAGCGGCCGGCCGCCGGCATGGGCCAGCATGCGGTCGGCGACGGCTGCGTAGTATTCGGCAAGATCGAGCTTGGTCACGGCCTGGCTGGCGAAGATCACACGCTCAGGATGCGACAGCGTGATGCCCGCGACCTTCGTCACCGACGCCTTCTCGCCGCGTGAGACCGCCTTGCGCGTCGCCGGAGGCTCGGTCGCGTCCGACGCCGGAGGCGCAAGCGGGTCGCCCTCAAGTTTATTTGCCGGCTTAGCTGTCTCGTCGGCGACATCGGCCGCCGGCTTGTCTTCCCGCAATCCCTTGAAGACGCCGTGCCGCACCTGGCCGTCTGCTGTGATCTCGGCGAAGTCGATTTCCGCCACCAGTTGGGGCACAACGTATTTCGACGTCCGTGCAATCGGCCGCGGCAGGTCGGCGAAGGGCGAGGTGTCGCGCGCGAGCGCCTTGAAGCGGTTCGCGAGATCGGTCAGCGCCGCGTCGTCAAAGCCGGAACCGACGCGTCCGCGGTAGCGAAACTCACCGTCCTCGTTCACCCCGATGAGGATAGAGGAAAAGGCTCTGCCTTTCTTGTCCGAGGGCGAGAAGCCGCCAATGACGAACTCCTGCCGCCGGGTGCATTTCGCTTTCAGCCAGCCGGTGCTGCGGCCGGCGCGGTAGGGGGCGTCGGCGCGCTTGGCGATGAGGCCCTCATGCCCGGCCGCGCAAATTTGCTTCAGTATGGCGGGGCCGCTGCCGCGGATGTGCTCGCTGTAGAGCAGGACCGGTTGTTCGTGCCCCTTCAGCAGCTGCTCCAGCGCGGCCTTGCGTTCGGTCAGCGGCTTGTCCTCCATGTCGACCCCGTCGAGCATCAGGAGATCGAAGCAGAAACAGGCGAGGTCGCCCCCGTCCTTCAGATGCCGCTGCAGCGTGGAGAAATCGGTGTTGCCGTCACTGTCGAAGGCGACGAGCTCCCCGTCGATCAAGGCGCTGTCACAGGGGAGCCCGGCAATCGCCGGCAGGAGGAACGCGAAACGGTTGGTCCAGTCGAGCGCATTGCGGGTGTAGATCCGCGTCTTTCCGCCGCCGATCGCGATGACAATGCGGTAGCCGTCGTACTTCATCTCGTTCAGCCAGTCGCCGCCCGATGGTGCGGCATCGACGAGGGTCGCGAGTTGTAATGGGCGGAACGCCGGTACCTTCTTGCTGCGGCCGGACTTTGCCGACTTTGCCGCCTGCTTGCCGGAAGTCTTTGTAGGAGCCTCGTCCGCCGTGTCAGCCTTCGCCTTTCTGGCCGCCTTGGCGGGGACCTTCGCTTTCGGCGCGGCCGCCTTGGTCTTGGCGGGGGACGCCGTCGGCTGGGTCCACTCCTCGTCGCCATCGGCGATCTCCGCGAGGGACCGGCCGGTCTTGACGCTGCGATCCTCGGTCAGCACGTCGTGACCGGCGTCGGCGAGTTCGTCCTTTTCCTTGATCAGCAGCCAGTTCTCGCGCTTTTCACCGGGCCGCGGCTTCATGCGGATCAGCGCCCATTTCCCCTTCAGCTTCTCGCCGTGGAGGATCATTTTCAGGTTGCCCGCCTCGAGCTCGGCTGCTGCATCACCTTGCGGCTCCCAGGTGCCGCGATCCCACAGCATGACTGTCCCGCCGCCATAGGCGCCTTTCGGGATCGTGCCTTCGAAGTCGCCATAGTCCATCGGATGGTCTTCGGTGCGCACCGCCAGCCGCTTGTCGGCGGTGTCGTAGCTCGGCCCCCGCGTCACTGCCCAGCTCTTCAGGACCCCCTCGAACTCGACGCGGAAGTCGTAGTGCAGCCGCGTCGCGTCGTGCTTCTGCACCACGAAGGCGAGACCCTCGCCTTTTGCTGCCGATGCCTCGCCCGAGGGCTCGCGCGTCCGCGCGAAATCACGCTTCTGCCGATAGGTCTTCAGCAGCGCGTCGACGGCCATATCAGGCGGCCGTCTTACGCTTGCGCGCTGGCGCCTTGGCAGCGGGCGCCTTGGCCACAGGCTTGGCCTTCGCAGCTGCCGTCTTGGCGGCAGGCTTCGGCTTCTCGCCTGCAGCTGCCTTGTCCTTTGCCTTATCGTCTGCCGGAACCCCGCCCTCAAGGCTCTTCTTCAGGCTCGCCATCAGGTCGATGACGTTGCTCTTGGTCTTCGGTGCCGCCGTGTCGTCGTCCTCGATGACCAGCCTGCCATCGCCGCCTTGCTGGCGCTTCTCGGCGATCAGCCGCTTCAGCGCCTCGGTATAGTGGTTCTTGAAATTTTCGGCCTTGAACGGCGACGTCTTGCGCTTGATCAACTCGCTTGCCACCGCGAGGAGATCCTCCTCGGCGGTCTCATCGGAAATGTCCTCAAAGATCGTGTCGGCCTTCTGGATTTCGTCGGCGTAGTGCAGCGTCTCCAACAGAAGGCCGGAGCCGCAAGGCCGGAGCGCGACGAGATATTCCTTGCCGCGCATGGCAAGCTGGCCGAGCCCGGTCTTCTTGGCGCCGCGCAGCGCATCCCGCACCACGCGGAAGGCGTCCTCGGCCAGATCGTCCTGGGGCACGACGTAGTACGGCTTGTCGTAGTAGAGCGGCGGGATATCGTTGCTGTCGACGAACTGGACCAGTTCCAGCGTCTTCTTGGTCTCGAGCTTGACGCCCTCGATCTCCTCGTCGGTCAGAAGGACATATTCGTCCTTCGCGAACTCATAGCCTTTGATGATCTCATCGGCATCGACCGGGCCGATCCCCTCCGCCACCTTGTCGTAATGGATGCGCTTGCCGCTCTTGCGGTGGATCTGGCGAAACGAAATCTGCGCACCCGATTTGGTGGCGGCGAAAATCTCCACCGGTATCGACACCAGCGACAGGCGGATCTGGCCTTTCCAGACGGGACGAGATGCCATTCCAACAATACTCCGGACGAGAAGAATTGCCGACTCAACGCCGCTTTGTCCCGCGCGTTCCGGCTCTCAATGACGGGTTGTTTGGCTGTCGCACGGCCTGCCGCCGCCGTGCCTCCCGCTCGTCGTTTCTGCAGGCGCACAGAGCCATCACGCGGTCCTGATCTTCCGGTTTTCTAAAATACGAAGGATGCCTTTGAAGTTTGCCTTCGTATCTCCTATATCGGCGGTATGACAGCGGAGAAGAACCAGCCGGAAGCGACGCTCGCCCTTGCCGCAGAGCTGCGCGCCGTCACCGCGCGGCTGCGGCGACGGCTGCGCGAGCAGGCGCATCTCGGCGAGATCACGGGGACCCAGATGGCCGTGCTCGGTCGCCTCGAGCGGGAGGGGCCCGCGACCGTCACCGTGCTTGCCAAGGCCGAGGCGATGCGGCCGCAGTCCATGGGCGCCAACATGGCAGCGCTGGAAGCGGCGGGTCTTGCCGCCGGCGCGCCCGACCCTGGCGACGGCCGCCAGACGCTGTGGTCGGTCACCCCCGCCTTTCTCGCCCGCATCAAGGCCAACCGGGCGGCGCGCGAGGACTGGCTCTGCCACGCGCTCGAGAAGGCACTGTCGCCGTCGGAGCAAGCCGAACTCGGACGGGCGATCCGTCTCCTCGATCGTCTGGTCGACACCTAGAGGCGCCCATCTGAACCCCGGATAGGCGAGTCCCTGCCGGAAGGCTTCCCCTTTTCATTCCCGCTTGCCTCGCACGAGACGAAAACGCCCCGCGCCGAGACCTCTCGGAGTTCCGCATGACCGACCGCTTTGCACTCACAGATCCCGTTCCGCCGGATCCTGTTTCATCCGCGATCCTGCAGCAGCAGGCGACGGCGCCGGAGGGCGGCGCCGGCATGCCGCCTCAAGCCTCCACCCTGGATGATCCCGCGGCGCCGGCGCGCGCCGACGCCGCCGGGCGCGGCCGTTTTCGCTCGCTGCGCAACCACAATTACCGCATCTGGGCCGGCGGGGCGCTGGTCTCCAATGTCGGCACCTGGATGCAGCGGGTCGCGCAGGACTGGCTGGTGCTGAGCCAGCTGACCGACCACAGCGCCACCGCCGTCGGCCTGGTGATGGCGCTGCAATACGGCCCGCATCTGCTGCTCCTGCCGTTCACCGGCTTTGCCGCCGACCATTTCGACCGCCGCCGCCTGCTGATGGCGACGCAGGCCGGTCTCGGCGCGCTGGCGCTCGGCCTTGGGTTTCTCACCGTCAGCGGGCTCGTGCAGCTCTGGCACGTCTACATCTTCGCCTTCCTGCTCGGCTGCGTCGCTGCCTTCGACGCACCGGCGCGCCATACCTTCGTCTCGGAACTCGTCGGCGAGCGGGACCTGTCCAACGCCGTCGCGCTCAACTCGATGTCGTTCAACGTCGCGCGGATGATCGGCCCGGCGGTGGCCGGCGTGACCATCGCCGCCGTCGGCTCCGGCTGGTCCTTCGTGCTGAACGGCGCCTCGTTCTTCGCCGTTCTCGTCTCGCTGTCGCTGCTGCGGATCGGCGAACTGCACAAAAGCGCCCGAGCCGTGCGAACCAGCGGCAGCCTCGTCGAGGGTTTTCGCTATGTCTGGAAGCGTCCGGATCTCCGGGCGGTGTTCCTGATGCTCTTCCTGATCTCGACCTTCGGGCTGAATTTCCCGATCTTCATCTCCACCATGTCGGTCGCCGTCTTCCACGCCGATGCCAGCGGTTACGGGCTCCTCACCTCGACGATGGCGATCGGCACCGTGCTGGGCGCACTGTTGGCGGCCGGACGCGAGAAGCCGGGCCTTTCCCCGCTGTTCACCGGCGCTGCGGTGTTCGGCGTCGGCTGCGCGCTGGCCGCCGTGATGCCGAACGCAATCCTGTTCGGTCTGGCGCTGATCGTCGTCGGCGTCTCCGCGCTGACTTTCACCAACACCACCAACAGCCTCGTCCAGCTCTCGACGGAGCCGAGCATGCGCGGCCGGGTGATGGCGATCCGCCTTGCCATCGCGCTCGGCTGCACGCCGATCGGTGCGCCGATCATCGGTTTCGTCGCCGATGCCTTCGGCCCGCGCTGGGCGATCGGCGTCGGTGCGGCCTCCGGTTTCGGCGCAGCCCTCGTCGCGCTCGTCTATCTCGTCCGGCACCGCCATCTGCGCCTGTTCATGGAGGCAGGGCGGCCCCGTTACCGCTTGGACCCCGCAGTGTCCTGACCCGTCCCGGCCGTGGAGCGGACTACCGCCCGCTCGCCATGGCCACGGCGTCGAGCACGCCGCTCAGCGTGATCTGCGTGCCGACGCAGAGCAGCAGGAAGGCGGCGAGGCGGGAGACGATCTGGACGCGGGTCTCGCCGAGCAGCGCGGTGAGGCGGTCGGCCCAGCGATAGGCGAGCCAGATGATCACCGCGATCACCGCCGCGGCAATCGAGGTGCCGAGGAAGAAGGTCAGAAAGGCCGTGCCGCCCTCGGGCCGGCTGGAGCCGAGGGCGATGGCGACGGAGATCGTGCCGGGGCCGGTGGTCAGCGGCATGGTCAGCGGGAAGAAGGCGACGTCGGCCTCGCCGACCGCCTCGTCCGCCTGTCGCTGCTTGCGCTCTTCCCGCCGTTCCGGCGCCGACAGCAGTTGCCAGGCGAACGCCCCGACCACCAGCCCGCCGGCGATGCGCAGCGCGGCAAGACTGACCCCAAAGAAGCTCATGACATAGGTGCCGCCCCATATCGCGCCGAGCATGACGAGGAGGGAGTAGAGCCCGATCCGCCTCGCCAGCGCGGCGCGTTCGCCATGCGAGCGTTCGGCGGTGACCTGGCTGAAGATGAACGCGGTGCCGATCGGGTTGACGATCGAAAACAGCGCAGAGAAGGCGAGCAGAAAGCTCTGCGCCCAAGGCATTCCGTCCTGCATGGCATCGCCTCTTCGAAAGTATCGCGCCCATCGGCGTCAGGTTCACCCCGCGCGCGAGGCGCCGTCGCCGTGGCGGCAAACGGGCCTGGTGAGCCTTCGGCCGCCTGCCGATCGGAGTGGCTCTCAGGCCTCGGGCCTTGCCGCTTTGCGGCGAAGGTCGCCCTTGCAGCGCTCCGAACAGGTCTTCACCGCATCCCAGTCGCGGGCCCATTTCTTGCGCCAGGCAAACGGCCTGCCGCAGGCCTGGCAGATCTTTTGCGGGAGATGCGTCTTGGTCGGGCGGTTCGCCATGTCTCGTCCGGAGCTTCGTTCTTTCATCGGCCACCTTGGCGGTCAGGCTCGATTGATCCCGGCCTGTTCACGGATTTCGGCCAGTACCGCGGCGTGCAGCGCCGGTGTCGAACAGGCGAGGACATCGCCGGCCGAGCCGATCGACAGCTTGCCGCCCGTCCAGTCGGTGATCACGCCGCCGGCGGCCTCGATCACTGGCACCAGCGCCATGAAGTCGTAAGGCTGCAGCCCCGTCTCCATCACCAGGTCGCAATGCCCCGACGCCAGCAGGCCGTAGGAGTAGCAGTCGCCGCCATAGCGGCGCATCAGCACCTTTGCCGCCACGTGCTCGAAGGTGACGAGCGCATCGCCATCGAAGAGTTCAGGCGAGGTTGCGTAAAGCCGGGCATCCGACAGCTCTGTGCGCGGGCTGGTCGCGGCCGGCTTGCCCGCGAAGTCGGCGCCGAGCGGCGAGCCGGTCCAGCGTTCGCCGGTCGCGGGAATGTCGATCAGGCCGACGAAGGGCCTGTCGTCGGACGCAAGGGCGATCAAGGTGCCGAACAGCGGCAGGCCGGTGATGAAGCTGCGGGTGCCGTCGATCGGGTCGAGCACCCAGGTCAGGCCGTTGCCCGCGCGGACGCCGAATTCCTCGCCGTAGATCCCATGCTCGGGATAGCGCGCCTCGATCATCCGGCGCATCTCCGCCTCGATCGTCCGGTCCGCGATCGTCACCGGGCTCTCATCCGTCTTGCTGTCGACGTCCAGCGGCGTGCGGAAGTAGCGCAAGGCGATCGGCCGCGCGGCATCTGCAAGCTCGGCGGCAAAGGCCAGCGCCTCGGCGGGATCGAAGGGAAATGCGGGCACGGCCGGCGGTCCTCTCATGCGGATCTGTCGGCCGTCTTATAGGCGTTTCGCAGCGGGGGGGAAGGCGGCGGTTTTCATCCCCGGTAGCAGCGCTAGTTCCAACATTCAGACAAGGAGAAGAGCAATGAGCAAAGGCTTTGGCGACAACGGACGTAAGGCGATCGCGGAGATCGCCGCCCGCCATGGGTTCAGCGATGCGGCGGCATCGGCGATGGCCGAGGCGATCCTGTCCGGGCAGGGCCGCATGGCGCAGTTCAGCCATCCCGAACTCGGTGGCATGGGACAATGGTCACAGGGTGGCATGCTGATGATCGGCGACATGTTCAACAGCGACCTCAAGACGCGCGTCGGCCGCCTCGCCGACGATCTCGCCTCGGCCATGGCGGATAGAAGCCTGGCGCGGGAGGCGGGCGCGGGCGGCGAAAGCAAAGCGGATACATCGGATCGACATGCCGACGATGAGCGCGGGAATGCGGCAACAGGTGCCGGCGCGGTACAGTCCAGCAACAGCGCTTCATGGCCCGCTCACCTCGGGACACCAAGTGCCAGCGGCTCGCAGAACGGCCGGCGCTACGCCATCTTTGCGCCGAGCCACCGCATTGCTGTCGAGGAAGATGGCAAGGTCCGGCTTTACGACACCGGCGACCACGATATTTCCGGCGTGTCCCAGGCACAGGGCTCGGCGAATACGCTGCGTCTCAGCGCCCGGAATGGCAGCCTCGATCTATCCGAACTAAAAGAGGTCGAGAAATAATGGGCTGACGCTTAGAGCGACATCGGGGTAACAACAATCGGTTGATCATCAGTTCGACGGGATCCAGAGGGTACCGTCGGCAATTGACGCTTCCGTACACGTGCATACAAAGCCGTTTAAGAAACCGCGAGAATTACATGTTCGCGGCCGTGGCTTTCCTGGGGCGCGGCATTAGAGCGCCTAACAACGTCTCTTTAATTTGCTGCATCAAAGCCGCTTAAAGAGAGCTGCAATAGCTAAGAGGGCTGCAGAGGTCTTTTACATCCTCTTCGAACGCGCGATCGACTGCAGTCGATCTAGTGCCAGACGTTGGTCACGACGTCATTGCCGCCGTCGCATGCCCTTCTCATGACCTTAAGTCAGCAAGCTCACGGCTCTATGGCCGCATCGCGAGAAGCCCGCGAGAATTGTCAGATCACTTGGTAACCCGCATATTGTCGGGCTGAAGTCATCATGATCGCAAGCGCTCGGTGAGGTTGGAAAAGCGGCCTGTTGGCGCTGGGTGGCAGATGACGAACTGTTGCTTTCCCTGGCGTCATTATTTCATGATTTAAAATTTAGCAGCCAGCTGCGGTTAAAGCTGGTCAAAAACTGAAATAATAATACTCAGATCTGGCACAGTCATCCACGTCTTAAACATTCCGTGAGATGACAAAACGCAGGTTTATCTTCCCGAAAAAAACTATGTAGGCGTGACCGAGATTTCGCACCATAGGAATCTTTTTCAGCTTGCAACGACCAAAAACTAAAGACCTAATTATCCACTAAATACATAACCGCCAATGTCAAATCATAGGGGCAAAAATTATCATAAGGGGAGGCAGACGTTTAATTGCCATCATTCGGGATCCGGCGAAGAGGGGTCAACCGCTGCTGCCGATATTCAGCTCAAAAAGACGCGTGGCCCAAGAGGCTTCCTGATCGGATCGGTGATATCGGCAATCCTATGGATTGCTATCCTCATGTTTCTGTTTCTTTAAAACAGAAAGCCAGCCGTCCATCCCGATGATGCCGGCTTAAGTCTATTCCCCGTGGAAGTCGCTCTTTGAAGCGCCGGCTTAGTTGAGCGGCACTGCTGCCGGGATCAAGGCCACCTTCACGACATCGCCCGGAACAACGGGTGTGTTCTCTTCGGCCGCCAGTTCCTCAGGCTTGCCTTCTTGGTTCCGGACGATCGTGTAGCGGATCTTGGTGGCGCCGAAAGTTCCGGTGTCGATCATCGCGCCGCGCGAGGTCGCCTCGTTCACCAATCCACGGCTCAAGGCGATCTTCAGGTCGACGCTCTTCAATTCGGCTTCGGTCTGCTGCCGGGTCTGCGCGATCTCGGCTTCCCGGTCGTTCTGCAGATCGATCGCGCTCTGATTGGCTTTGACAATATCCTGCTTGGCCTGCAGCAAGGCCGTCTCGTAATCGAGGACCTTTGTCTCCATCTCAGCCAGCGTCCGTTCTACCGACAGCAGCCGGGAGTTTACGACGAGGCCGCGATTGGACAGTGTGCCGACGTCGCTCTGCTCCTTCTTCGAAAGCTCGATCTGCCGATTCTGGCTGACGATCTTCTTCTCGAGGGTTTCGATCTGGCTGCTGAGCAATCTCTTCAGATCCTCGATGGCCTCGAGTTGGAGTTTCAGGCGTCGGGTGCGGGTGCCCATGATCGCCTGCTCATCCGAAATGATGGATTCGATATCGGCGGCCTGCTGGAGTTCGGCCGGCGGATCGAAGGCCTCCTTCTCCGCGCTGGCGGCCTCGGCCGTCAGGCGGGAGCGGCGCACGATCAGACGGTTGCGCTGAGCGACGAGCACGGCCTCGTCGCCGCGGGCGTTGATGAGTTCGCGTTCGATCGCCTGGCCGCTGTCGGAGCGACGCAACCCGCCGGCAAGGCTGACGGCCTTGAGGACGGTCATATCAGGTGCAAAGGGATACTGACCGGGATTGGACGCGTCTCCCGCGATGAAGACGGGACGGAATTCGGCCAGTTCTACCGACGCATTGGGCTTGTCGGTCAGGCCGAGGGTCTGCTGAAGTTCGGCGCCGATGGCATCCGCGACCTCGGCCGTGGTCTTGCCGGCAGCGGGCACCTCGCCGATGAACGGAATGGAAACATTGCCCGCGGGGCCCACGAGATAATCGCCCGCCAGCGCCGTCCAGTCGCGAACCGCGCCTTCCGCAGTCCGCCACTCCACGACCTTGATGCGGAGCTTGTCCATCGTTCCGAGTTGATAGTCCGCGGCGTTGGAACTGATCAGAGTCGAGAGCAGCAGGGCAGCAGACAGAGAGAAAACGGTGCCCGCACGAGCCTGCCTCTTCAAAGGCGATACCAACATACTGGCACCAAGGCGCATGGTTTTCATCGAAGCTTCCTCTTCTTTCCGTCTTCGCCCGTCATGTCGCAAGATCGGCCGAACGGCAAGTGTTCAGTAGCAGCAAGATGAACCGAAGCGCCTTGCGTCAGTAGCTTCCGCGCGACGCGAGGACGGCAGGAACCGTGCGCAGGATAATGGTGAGGTCGGTGACGAACGACCAGTTCTGAACGTAGTGCGTATCGAACGCGACGCGCTCGCCATACGACACATCGTTGCGGCCGCTGATCTGCCAGAGGCCGGTGAGGCCAGGGCGCGACTTCAAATAGTAGACCGAGGCATTTCCATACATCGCGAGTTCATCTGTGACGACCGGTCGCGGGCCGACAATGCTCATGTCGCCGCACAGGATGTTCAGGATCTGCGGCAGCTCATCGAGGCTCAGCTTGCGCAAAATCGTGCCGATGGTGGTTACCCGCGGGTCGTTCTGCAGCTTGCGGGTGGCAGCCCACTCAATGGCCGCGTCCGGATTCTCGGCCAGATGACGCGCCAGAACATCGGCGCCATCCTGGACCATTGTCCTGAACTTCAGGCATTTGAAGCTGTTGCCGTTCCGGCCAACCCGAACATGGCCGTAGAAGATCGAGCCTGGCCCCGACAGCTTCACCAGAAGCATCAGGATGAGAAAGAGCGGGCTGAGGAGCAAGAGCCCGACGAGGGCGCCGACAACGTCAAAGCCCCGCTTCAGCATTCCACCGATTGGCGGGTGAGCATTCGCTTGACCCGAAAATTTAATCGGAAGCGATCCTAGTCTGGCTTCGGGTCTCATCGTCCGGTTTCCCACGTTGGTTACGGGCGTCTCAGTGTCATCACCCAAAATGCTGCAGTGCAGTAGCTACCATACTGTCGATGGTCCGAGCAAGCAAGTGTGATCTGGAATGGGTCGCGATGCCCGCGTAGGCGTGCATATCAAAGCTGCATTCAGCAAAGTTTCAGCATCCGGACCTTGATTTGGTCTGAATGTGACGGAAATCGGTTAAATTTAGTATAGGACATGCTTCGAATATGTGCTCAATGGACCAATTAGAGCTCATCAAGCAGAAGATTATCTATATAGATTGCTCGAGAGATGCTGGGGAAGGTGTAGTAAGGTTGCTGAGGTGAAATTCTCTCCGATGGTTCACGGGAACGGTGTGGACCTCGAAAAATCGCGCGGCGAAAGCTGAATCATATACATTCCTGCCTGTCTGAACCGTGTAACAAATTGCTGGTTCAGCGAGAGCCTTGCGCGCTGGGGTGGAGCGCACGAGGGCAGTCTGCTCAGCTATGGTGCAGAAATTGCCGAGAATGCCGCGGCACTGTGCTGCTGATCCGCTAAATCTGGGATGCTGCAGCGCGCGGGGTGCATGGCTTCTTCTGCTTTCCGGGGTTCGATCCGCTGCCTGCGAGGCACGAAGACGAAGATGGTGGGCGCATGCCTTGCAGCAGACGACTACGTGGGTGGATTCAATTCCCTATGCTGACCTGAATTGCCCGCGCCTCGCGGCCTCTGATACTGCAAGGTTCGATGCTACGCGGGGATGTGCCTTGCGCGGACCGGAATGACCAGAAGGAGTTGCAGATGGTAGACGACGCAACCGGCGGCGTATGTGTCATCATCGCAGCCATGAATGCCAGCGCGACGATCGGCCAGGCCATTCGTTCAGCGCTCGGCCAAGCCCAAGTCGTCGAGGTGGTGGTCGTCGACGACGGCTCCCACGACGGGACTGCCGAGGTGGCGGCCGGGGCCGACGACGGTACCGGCCGGTTGCAGGTGAAGCGGCTTGACGTGAACCGCGGTCCATCGGCCGCCCGCAACTATGCGATCCTGCAGTCCACGGCGCCGCTGCTGGCCATTCTGGACGCCGATGACTTCTTTCTGCCGCAGCGCTTCGATCGGATGCTGGCCGAGGGCGGCTGGGACTTCATCGCTGACAACATCCTCTTTTTAGACGGCGCGCCACTGGACCCGATGCTCGTCGAGGCGCCTGACTTCCTGCCTGACACCAGCCTGCTCGGTCTCTCTGAATTCATCCGTGGCAATCTGTCGGTGCGGGGGCAACCTCGCGCAGAGACGGGCTTCCTGAAGCCGGTAATGCGAAGGGCGTTTCTCGACCGGCATGGACTGCGCTATCGCGAAGAGATGCGGCTCGGCGAAGATTACGATCTCTATGCGCGCGCCTTGATCGCCGGTGCCCGTTACAAGATCATCCATGGCTGCGGCTATGGGGCTGTGGTCCGAGCAAATTCGCTGAGTGGCCGGCACCGGACGATCGATCTCAAATGCCTGTATGAAGCCGATTGCGCTCTTCTCAAGCAGCCAGGCCTTCAGGGGGAGGGGCGGCGGCTGGTCGAGCAGCACACCGCGCAGGTAAAACGGCGTTACGAGCTCAGGCGGTTTCTCGACGAGAAGGCCGAGCGTGGCCTATGGCGAACGGCCATGGGCATGCTGGCGCGGACGTCCGCTTTGCCGGGGGTCGCGACCGATATCTTCCTGGACAAGTACGACCATTTGAAATCGACCCGCGCTGAGCCTTCCGTGGCGGCGGATGAGAAGCTTCCGCGCACGCTGATCAAGGGTCGGCTTGCGCCAACCACAAAGTGATCGAGTGCGAAGGCAGCTTTGATCCTCTCAGATCAGCCCTCCTGACGCCGTTCGCTCGATCGGAGCCGGTTCGCGAACAGTCCAATGCGGAATGGCCCAGGCGCTTGGGGACCTCGGGCCGTGAGGGCGCAGGGCGCTCTAGTTGGGTCCCGTCATGCGGACGGGCAAGCTGCCGGTCATCGACGTCCACAAGCGTCGCAGCATCGAGACGAGGAATGGTTTCGGCGTTTCGGAGGCGGGTCTGCGGTGGATTGCTGAATTCGTCGCCTTGAATGGCGGTACCTCAAACACGAAGTCGTATTCCATTACCCAATGCCCCAGGAGTTTTGGTCGTCTGTCATCCGGCGGCTGGCGTCCCTTAAAGAGGACGAAACCCGCAAGACCAGCTCAAGCGTGATCTAGCTCATTGAGCAAGCAATGCAGCCGAGTTCCGGCTATTTGTCCACTGCGCTCTTAACGCTTGTGAACAAATTTCCGTTGTTCGCAGCTGATCTGAAGCCATCCGCGCCTCCGTCGCATGTCGCCAGCCGTCCGACGCCGGGAAGTCGGTATGGCCATTGCGAAACACTCGGGCTTAGCGCTGCCCATCGTCCAGTTTCTTAAAACCGGAATTGATAGCGCAGTGAGCAAATAGAGTTTGAAGCAAGCGAGTGATCGGCTGCCGTTCGACTACCCATGCCCGTAATAGTTTTGGTGAATTTGACCGAAATTTTAATGGACGACCCAGTGTATTCGTGCTGACTTCATCACAGATGGAGGGCCAACTTCCACAAAAAGGGAGGCGGATTTGCACACTTCAACCCATTCAAATTTTTACAGGGTGGTTCGGCTATCGCTCGCGACAGCACTGGCACGAGACCCGATGCGGGGCATGCTGTTGGGCTTCAGCCTTTCGGCGCTGCTGTGGGGAGCAATACTGTCGCTGGTGGGGTAGTCGTCATCCCGCTCTTGAAATGCTGATGATATAAGGGGGGCGTCGCGCGGACCTAGGTGGATGGAGCGTATCGAGTGACAAGGCTCCGATCTGCAGCCTATCCCAATCGCCGCCTGTTACGGCCCTTAAAGCGCTGGCCCTTCGCCTTTCGGCGGTCCTGAGAACTGACCAGCACGGGGGGCGGTAAGCTCAGGGACTCGTTGTAGACCCACCCGCCATCGAAGCGGCGACGATAGAAGTTGTTTTTCCAGCTCGTCGGAAGGGACTGCAGCTTCCAGATGTAGTGCAGCCAGCCGATCTTCTCCCACTCGCCATATTCTGGCGGTTCTGATGCAGTCATGTTTCCTCGCATGGTCCAGGGCAGTGCCCCTTCCGGCGCTGGCGCGCATCACTAGAAGTCATTTGTGAAATTTGCGTGCCGCAGAATGTTACAATCCAGAACCGGAATGACGGCGGTATGGCTCTTCAATTGGCTTAACCGAGCAGGCCAGCCTGAGGGGCAAACTGCGGCGAAATTTGCGCCGCGGGTTCTGCACTTCAGGCGTTGGAGGGCCTCGAGCTGGCTGAGAGCGATGCATCTCCGTCACCGCCCTGAGTGAACACACGATACCCCACTGTCCTTCGTCGCCTCGATAGCGCTATCCGCATGCCCGATTGGATAGGATGCTGGGAGAAAATTCGGCACGATCTTATTATCTTCTCGTTTGCTTGCCATTGTGCAGTGCGAAAGAACCAGCGACGATCGATGTCGTGGAACAAGGATATGAGATGCTTCGTCGGAATATCGCAAAAGCCCCTTTCACATCCCTGGCCGTCTTGGCTCTCTTTGCCGTGCCAACCCTCGCGCAGGCGCAGCAAAAACCGCCCGGCGGTTCCTTTCTCGAAGAGTTCAACCAGCTCAGCCCCAGCCGCTGGTACATCTCCGATGGCTGGAACAATGGGGCGCATCAGAACTGCACCTGGCTGAAGCGCAATGTGAAGCTTTCGGATGGTATCCTGAAACTCGTCTTTGCCAAGCAAAAGACGAAGGACCGGGAATACGGCTGCGCCGAGGTGCAGACAAAGACCCGCTATAGCTACGGTACCTATGAGGTCCGGATGAAGTCCGCTGCCGGCAAGGGGTTGAATTCCGCGATGTTCACCTACATCGGCCCCGTCTCGAAGCAGCCCTGGGACGAGATCGACTTCGAGGTTCTCGGCAAGGATCCGAGCCAGGTCCAGTTGAACCAGTATGTCGACGGAAAGGGCGGGAATGAAAAGTTCGCGCCGGTCGAGGGTGGCGCCGATCAAGCCTTCAACGACTATGCCTTCATCTGGGAGAGGCAGCGGCTGCGCTACTTCGTCAATGGCGTTCTGGTTCACACCGTGACGGACACCCCCGCCATCCCAACCCACCCTTCCGCCATCATGCTGTCGATGTGGGGGAGCGATACGCTTGAGTCGTGGCTCGGAAAATTTGTCGACCCGGGTGAAGTAGCGCTCGAGGTTGATCGCATCTCCTATACGGCTCCAGGTGACAAGTGCCAGTTCCCGACGTCCGTCGCGTGCTCGCAACAGTAAAAGCTGAGTAACATTAGGGTTAAAACGCCTAAGTTCCTCCGAATGTTGCAGGGCAGCAAAAATTGCCGTAATTCGTGGTCGGGGCGAGGTTCGAAGGGGTCGGCATGCTGCACATCTTGTATCTGGTGCATGATCTATCGGATCCTGCAGTGCGCCGGCGCGTGATGATGCTGGCAGCGGGCGGCGCGCGCGTGACTCTCGCCGGCTTTCGGCGGACAGACAAGGTCGTCTCCGAGGTTGCCGGGCTCAAGCCCATCGATCTCGGCGTCACCGCCGACGGCCGGTTTCTTCAGCGGATCGCGGCGATCTCGGCAGCAGCGGCGCGTCTCGGTTCGAAGCTGAAGGGGCTTGCCGCCCCCGATGTCATCATCGGCCGCAACCTCGAAATGCTCGCTCTGGCGAACCGTGCGCGGAGCCTTTTCGGCAGCAAGTGCCCGATCGTTTACGAGGCGCTGGACATCCATCGTCTGCTCCTGCGGGATGATTTTCTCGGTCAGGGGCTGCGCCGCGCAGAGCGTGCCCTGTCGCGCAATGCTGATCTGCTGCTGACGAGTTCGCCTGCCTTCCTTCGGGAGTATTTTGCGGCGCGTGGGCAGTTTGCAGCGCCGACAATGCTTCTAGAAAACAAGGTGCTGGAGCTCGGCGAAGCGGAGAGCGATGACGTTGCTCCCGCCTTGGCCCTGCAGCAGCCGACCCGCATTGGGTGGTTCGGCGCATTGCGCTGCCGACGGTCGCTCGAACTTCTCGGCGTGTTCACGCGGAAGATGGAAGGGCGGTTCGAGGTGATCCTGCGCGGGCGCCCGGCCTTGTCGGAGTTCGCGGATTTTCACGCCGACGTCGCCGCACAGCAGCACGTACGGTTCGAGGGCGCCTATCGCAATCCCGAAGACCTTTCGGCGATCTACGGCGAAGTTCATTTCACCTGGGCCATCGACTTCTTCGAAGCCGGCCAGAACTCCGATTGGCTGTTGCCGAACCGGCTTTACGAGGGCTGTCGCAACGGCGTGGTGCCGATCGCGCTCGCCGGCACTGAAACCGCACGCTTTCTCGAAGACAACGCGCTTGGCCTGATTTTGCCGGAGGCGAGCCCGGAAGCCTTGATCGACCTGCTGGAGCCGGTTGATGCCGGTTCCTATGCCATCGAGCGCGCGCGTGTCGCGGCGCACGGACGGCAGAAATGGATCATCGATGCCGCCGGCTGCCGTGAGCTTGTGGCGCGTCTGGAAGGTCTCGTGACAGGTGGCAGATCGTTCGTTCCCGAAGAGGTCGCTGCCTGATGACGATCGACCCCTCCGTCGTGTCTGCCGGATCCCAGCCGGATCTGGCCATGTTGCCGTCTGGAATGATCGTCATTCCTTGCCTCAACGAAGCGCTGCACATCGAAGCCCTGCTCGCACAGATGCACCCCGCCGCGGAGCGGCTCGGCCTCTCGCTGATTGTCGCCGATGGTGGCAGCACGGACGGCACGCTGGAAATCCTGGCGCGCTTGCAGGGTGGCTATCCCCGGCTGACGGTCGTCGACAATCCCCGCCGCCTGCAGAGCGCCGCCTTGAACAGCGTCGTCGCGCGTTTTGGCGATGGTGCCGAGTTTCTCATTCGCATCGACGCGCATGGCGGCTATCCCGCGGATTATTGCGACCAGCTGATCGACGAGATGAAGACGACCGGCGCCGATTCCGTCGTCGTCGGCATGGAGACCCGCGGCGTTTCCGGTTTTCAGAAGGCAACGGCGGCGGCCCAAAATTCCAAGCTCGGCAATGGCGGCTCCAAGCACCGGGGCGGCAGCGTCGGTCAATGGATCGATCATGGCCATCACGCGCTGATGCGGATCGAGGCGTTCCGCGCCGTCGGCGGCTATGACGAGAGCTTTAGCCACAATGAGGACGCCGAGCTCGATTTTCGCCTGCGGGCTGCCGGCTACCGCATCTGGATGACCGACGGGACGCGGATGGTCTATTACCCGCGATCGACGGTCAAAGGGCTGTTTCGTCAGTATTTGGGTTACGGTCGGGGGCGGGCGCGCAATCTAATCAAGCACGGCAATCGACCGAAGATCCGGCAGGCGATCCTGCTCAGCGTCGCGCCCCTCGTTCTGATTGCCCTGTTGTCGGTCTTCTGGTGGTGGATGGCGTTGCCGGCGCTGGCATGGGCCGCCTTGTGCCTGGGATACGGGGCCTGGATCAGCCTGAAGGGCGAGGGCGGGCCCCTCGTCGGTGTGTCGGCGATGACCATGCATTTCGCTTGGTCAGCCGGTTTCTGGCTGCAACTGATCGCGCCGAAGCGGCAGAAGAGGGCTCTTGCATGAGCACTGATCTGGAAGGCTCAAACATGGTGACGGTCGACGTCTGCATCTGCACGTTCCGTCGACCGGCTCTCGCCGCGACCATCCACTCTCTGGCAAATCAGACTGTACCAGCGGGCGTGGCGGTGCGGCTGATCGTGGCCGACAACGATGTGACGCCGAGTGCCGAGCCGCTGGTGCGGCGCCTGGCAGAAGAATGCCCGCATCCCATTCTCTATACGCATGCACCCGCGCAGAATATTTCGATCGCGCGCAATGCCTGCCTCGATGCTGCCAGCGGCGACTTCCTCGCCTTCATCGACGATGACGAGACCGCTTCAACCGGCTGGCTTGCCGCTCTCCTGGAAGCTTCCGATGGTGCCGAGGCGGTGCTCGGGCCGGCACGTGCCGCCTACGAGGCCGAGGCGCCGCAGTGGATGCGGTCGGGCGACTTCCATTCGACCGCGCCTGTCTGGGTGAATGGCGAGATCGTCACCGGCTACACCTGCAACGTCCTGCTCCGGCGGGACTCGCCAGCGGTCGCCGGCCGCCGTTTCGCCGTGGCGCTCGGTCGAAGCGGCGGCGAGGATACCGACTATTTCACCGGCCTGACCCGGGCTGGCGGGCGGATCGTCTATGCCGAGCGGGCCGTCGTCGATGATCCCGTGCCCGCCAACAGGGCCCGGTTTTCCTGGCTGATGAAACGGCGCTTCCGCATGGGGCAGACGCACAGCCGTATCGTCATCGGGGCCGCAAGCGGTGCGGCGCGCCTCCGTCATGTGGGGGCGGCGACGGCCAAGACAGTTCTCTGTTTCGCCATGGCGACCGCCACAGTGCCATTCGCCACGCGGCGCAACCGCTGGGCGCTGCGGGGGACCATGCATGCCGGGGTTGTCGCCGGTCTGCTCGGCCTGTCCGAGATCACTCAGTATGGCGACGTCGAACCGGGCCAGGGCAAGACCAATGCAGCCTGATGTCAGCGTCGTCATCGCCGCTTACAATGCAGAGGAGGGTGTTGCGAGAGCGATCCGCAGCGCCCTTTCCCAGGTCGGCGTCACCGTGGAAGTCGTCGTCGTCGACGACCTTTCGACAGATGCAACGGTCGAGATCGTCCGTGGCTTTGCCGGCGACGGCGTTCGTCTCGTGGCCCTTTCGCGCAATGTCGGTCCCGGCGGCGCCCGAAACGCCGGCCTCGACGTGGCGACAGGGCGGTGGATCGCCATCCTCGATTCCGACGACACGCTGCGTCCGGACCGGCTTGCCCGGATGATCGCGCTCGGCGAAAACCGGCAGGCTCAGGCGGTCGTCGATAATCTGGTGGTGGTTCAGGAGGGAGCCGGCACCGGCGATGTCATGTTCCCGGCCGGCTTCCTCTCAGCGATTGAAGAAATTAATCTTGCCGACTTTATTCGGTCCAACATCCTCTTCAAGACGACCTTCAACTTCGGCTACATGAAGCCGATCTTCGACCGGGCGTTTCTCGTACGGCAGGCGGTTCGGTACGAGGAGAGTCTTCGGATCGGTGAAGACTATATCTTTTTGGCATCGGTTTTGGCGAAAGGCGGCAAGTGCGTGGTCGATCCTGAAACCGGCTATCTTTACCATATCCGTCAGGCATCGATCTCGCGCGTCCTGGAGCCAAGGCACGTTGCCAGCATGCTGGAGGCCGATATTCGCTTCGAGAAGCAGCATGTCATCACGGGGAAAGCGCGCGACGCCTTTGATCTGCGACAGCGCAGCCTCGAAGAGGCCGGCGCCTTTCTGGCGCTGGTTGATCACATCAAGCAGCGCGCTCTCGGCAAGGCGATTGCAACGGCGGTGCGAAACCCCGCGGCAGTCCGTCACCTCAGCATGCCGCTGATGGTTCGCCTCCGGCGCTTCTTTCCCGGAATTGCCGGGTTCAGCAAGTCCCAATAACAAGAAACGGGGGAAGTCGAAGGCGACAGATCGCCGCCCCCATTCACTTCAAGGAGAACAGCATGAAAAAAGTCAGAAAGGCCGTCATTCCGGTCGCAGGCCTCGGCACGCGCTTTCTTCCGGCAACCAAGTCCATGCCGAAGGAAATGCTTACCATCGTCGATAGGCCGGTCGTGCAGTACGCCGTGGATGAGGCTTTGGAAGCCGGCATCGAGCATATCGTCTTCGTGACCGGGCGCAACAAGGCGACCATCGAGGACTATTTCGACATCCAGCCTGAGCTGTATCTTACCCTTTCGGAGAAGGGCAAAAAGGATCAGTTGAACGCGCTGGAGGCCATCTTGCCACCGCCGGGCTCGATGAGCTTCACTCGTCAGCAGTCGCCGCTGGGTCTCGGGCATGCGATCTGGTGCGCCCGCGACATCATCGGCGACGAGCCTTTTGCCGTCCTGCTGCCGGACATGGTTTGCTTCGGCGAGGAAGGGTGTCTGTCCGGTCTCATCGATCTCTACGGGACGACGGGCGGCAACGTGATTGCGGTCGAGCAGTGCGATCCCAGCCAGACCGGCAGCTACGGCATCGTCGGCAAGGGCGATGCCGTCGGCAGCGGTTTTGCGATCACCGAGATGGTCGAGAAGCCAGCACCGGCCGTTGCTCCGTCGAACTACTACATCAACGGCCGCTATGTCCTGCAGCCCGAGGTGTTCGAGATCCTTGGGACCCAGGCTAAGGGCGCAGGCAATGAAATCCAGTTGACGGACGCCATGCTGCGCCTGTCGGAAAACCAGAAGTTCTTCGCCAGGCCCTATGCCGGCAAGACCTTCGATTGCGGTGCCAAGGATGGCTTCATCCAGGCCAATGTCGCCTTCGCCCTGGCGCGGGACGACATTCGCGAGCTGGTCTACGAGCCCATCTCCGAGATGGTCAAAAGCTATGGCGGCCGCGTCACGGTAGCCTGACGCTCGTCGAGGCCGTATTGCCCAAACCGGGTGGTGCGGTCTATGTCTCTACCGCACTGCGGAAGCCTGGCGGACCGGCAATCAGTCGCCAACTACGCCAGGCTTCAAGAACGCCTGATCTCGGCGAGTACGATCCCGATTTTGGGACATGATGCGCGGAGGCGCGAGCGATGAACCAGAGCAACTCTCACCTTCCAGGTCATGTCTCAATCTTGTCTGCCATGGCCAGCCGTGCCGATGATTTCATCGATCTCGACCATCTCTTCAGCATCGCCAAGCGGAATTGGCGCACTCTCGCTCTGGCGGCCTTGCTGGGGCTCGTGCTCGGCGCGGCCTACCTCGTAGTCGCAACACGCCTCTACACGGCCTCGACACAGATCCTGCTGGACCAGGAATTGGGGCGCTACGCCGAGGATAACCGGCGCGGACCGGCGCCCCAGCAGATGGACTCGATCGTTCTGAACGAAATCGAGATCCTGAAGTCCGCCCGGCTCGCACGCACGGTGGTTCTTGCGGAAAAGCTGGATGCGAACGCCGACTTCGTCAGCCCGCCTGTTTCCGTCGGAAAGCGCGTCAAGGACGCGGCAAAACGCGTCTTCGGCCTTCCGACGTCTCCGGAAGTCTCCATGTCAGCATCGAACAACGCGAGGATCAGTAAGGCGATTGCGCTCCTGCAGGAGTCGCTGGCCGTCGAGCGCGTTGGCCGCAGCTCGGTGATCCTCCTGTCATTCCGAGCCGACGATCCGAGCCTTGCTGGGGCGGTCACCCGTGCCTACGCCAAGGCTTATCTCCTCGACCAGCTCGATGCCAATTTCGACGCCACAAGGCAAGCGACGGTCTGGCTCCAGGACCGGCTCACCGAACTGCGTCTCAGCTCCCAGAACGCTGCGCTCGAGGTCGAGAAATTCCGCGCCGAGAATGGGCTGACGAGCGCCGGCGGCGAGCTGATCTCCGACCAGCAGTTGTCCGACCTGAATAGTCAGTTGATCCTAGCACAGGCGGAGACGGCAAAGACCCTCGCCCGCTATAACCAGTTTCGGTCGATCATCGAGGGCGGCGTCGATAACGCCGTCCAGAACGCGACCATCTCCAACGCCGATCAGCCGGGAACGGCGACAATCGTCGATCTCAAGCAGCGCTATCTGGCCGTTCGCAAGCGCGAGCAGGAAGTCACGACCCAGTTCGGCGCCGACCATCCGCAGGCGGTCAGCCTCCGGCGCGAGGAGCAGGATCTGACGCGCCAGATTTTCGCCGAGTTGCAGCAGCTGACCGACAGCTATCGCAACGAGTACGAAGTCGCCAAGTCGCGGGAGGATTCGCTGCGGACCAGTCTCGGGCAGCTGACGGGCGAGAGTTCAAAGAGCGGTAACTCGATGGTTCGCCTGCGGGCTCTCGAGCAGCAGGCTCTCGCGCTCTCGACCCTCTACCAGACGTTCCTGACGCGCTATGAGGAGGCCTCGCAGCAGAGTTCCTTCCCGATCGCGAAGGCGCGGGTGATCTCCGAGGCGACCGATCCCGTCGTGCCGTCGAGCCCGCGCAATACGATGGCGCTCGCGCTCTTCCTGGTGCTGGGCCTTTTCGCGGGCGCAGCCATCGTTGCCTTGCGCGAGTTCAAAGAGCGGTTCTTCCGCACCAGCGAGGACGTCAGCCACGCGCTGGGGCTGAAATTCCTTGGGCATCTGCCCCGGCAGGATGGCGGCGCTCAGCGGCTCCGGTTCTTCCGGCGGGGGGTGGCCGTGTCTCCGCCAAGCGATGCGTCGCACGTCGAGGGACGACTGATTCCACCCAGCCTCAGCTACGCCGTCAACGCGCCCGCCTCGTCCTTTGCCGAAACCCTTCGCAATTCCAAGATCGCCGCCGACATCTCGTTGGAGAACGGGTGCAAGGTCATAGGTTTCGTGTCTGTCTTGCCGCATGAAGGAAAGACCACGACGGCGGCAAATTTTGCCTCTCTCACGGCGGCCACGGGGCACAAGACATTGCTCATCGATGCCGATCTTCGTAATCCTGGCCTGAGCCGACGCCTCCTGACCGAGCCGGCCCGTGGCCTTCTCGACTGTATCGTTGGAGACGTCCATTGGCATGATGCCGTCGTCACCGACGCGCCGACCGGACTTGCGGTTATTCCTTCGTTGATCGGCGGCTATCTCTCGCATACAAGCGCGCTGCTGTCGGGGCCTGGCATCCGACAGCTGCTGGAAGAGGCGCGGCGGCATTTCGACTACATCGTCGTCGATCTTCCGCCCCTTGGTCCGGTGGTGGATGCCAAGGCGTTCGAACCCCTGGCGGATGGTTTTATCCTAGTGGCCGAATGGGGGCAGACGCCACGCGCGCTCGTGCGTTCCACGCTTCAGGACGAGCCAGGGGTCGCGCAGAAGCTGCTCGGCATGATCCTGAACAAGACAGATATGAAACTCTTGCAGCGCTATGGCTCCGATGCAGCTTCGGATCGCTACATCGAGCGCTACGCGGCTTACTACCACGACGAACAGCGCGCCGCCGTGTAATGCTGGAGCGTACGACATAACGAATTGGTCCTTCCGCCCCGGTGCCGGGGTAGCGGAGCATCTGACGCGACCGCCTGTGCTGCCGGCGCTGCTGCCGCCGGACGCGAAGCGCCTCGCTTACGGTCGGCGAGCATGCGCTGACACGCCGCTCAAGAACCTGCCGGTATTGCGCCAGATGCGGACGCCAGTGAGACGGCCGCTGAAATAGGCCCCGGTATCGATGTTCAGGTGGCGGCCGTCTAGCCTCGGGTTGGTCACGGGCGTATGGCCGTGGACGACAAACTGTTCTAGGAAATGGGTGGTTTCCGCGAACTTAGATCGCAGCGTCGTCATCTCGCGGTCGGTCTGCTTGTCGATGGGGACGCCGGGGCGAATACCGGCGTGGACGAAGAGGTAATTCGGCGTCTGCAACAGCACCGGCATTTCACGAAGGAACGCGAGGTGTGCGGCCGGGAGCCGTGACCGTAGCAGCTCGTCGCCGGCTTTCGGTCCGCCATAGTCCGCCTTAGTCTCGTCTAGGCCATAGCTCAGCAGGGTCTGCGCCCCGCCGATCGCCACCCACTGACGGCGCTCGAGCCGTCCCTCGGCAAAGTCGAGCATGGCCACTTCATGATTTCCACACAGGCAGATGCGGTCGAACCCTTCCGGCGGCGGCGCCAGGAGATGGTCCAGCACGCCTGAAGATGCCGGTCCTCGGTCGATGTAGTCGCCGAGCATCACGATCGTCTTGCGCCCGGGCAGCTTTGCCGCATCGGCAATGATTTCCGACTCCAACGCCAGCAGTTCATCCAGGCAGCCATGGACGTCTCCGACGGCGTAGACGACGTGATCACTGAGATCTGAGGACAGACGGACGCGTGCTGCGGGCTCTCGTTTGCCGCGAAAGGGCTTATTGCTGAACGCCATGAAAGGGTTGGGTTCTCCGGGAGGAAGTGATGGGAATGCAGTTTCCCTATATAGCCTTTTCCACTCGCTTGGGGCGACTCCATACACACCCGCTGCGATTGCCGCCGAGAACCGAAACGGGGACGCCTCCAGAGCTGGCTTCGTTCGATTGAGGTCCTTTCGGCCGAGCGGCGGGGATTCCGGCGCTTCTTGGCTTGCTAATCTCTAGAATTATAGCGATCTGGTCTGCAAACGGTGGCCTCCGTTGCAAGGCTCGGAACATGGCGTTGGGGGTAAGGCGTTCGAGGCGCTTCAGTCTCAAGTAGGCATCGATAGCAAGGTTTCGGGGGCTGAACGTCAGGCACATGATCATAGCCACGCTGGCCTTCTTTTCAAAGCCAGGCCCCGGGGGGCCTTCCACGTTGGCAAGCGGGTCGGCGACCTGCCATCAGAGAAGGGGCGTCCATACTCCGGCCGACTGTGCAACGCGAAATATTTTGCGCTATGCACAATGAAGGGTTGCGCAATTTATTTACCGCATTCTACATTGCTCCAATGGCGGTAAGAATTTGTATTATGTTGAAATCAGTGGGTATGCCATGCTACCAGCCATTCGCGAAAAAGTAGAAATTACAGTTCCAATAACAGTTGTTGCAAGAGGCGGTCTTAATATTATACACCGTAACGCGATTATTCTTGGTAAAGGGGCTTATCGTGATGAAAGAGAGCGTCAGTATAGGCTGGGCGCTCCCCGAAAGGAGTTCATGGCGGTAGGTTCAATCATGCAATCAACTTTCGTGTCTTATACCGCTGCCAGTTTTCAGCGCGGAAGATGGTTTCGTTTTTTATTTCGCCGGCGGCCGATTTACGGCTCGGTCTTTGAGTTTGCGGCAAAAGCTGCCCATTTCGATAGTTGCTACGTGACTGGAGAAGATATTGGTCTGCCTCTCTCTGCGCTGTTGAAGGTCAGGCGATGGAAGGGGCGAATGGTTTGTGTGGTGCATAATGTCACCGTCCGCAAGGCAGGACTGTTGCGTCTTCTGGGTCACAAGGGCTTCGCCGGCTTTATCGTTGTCAGTGAGGACCAAAGACGGCGGCTTGTCGAAGACTGCCATGTTCCAGAGGCCAAGATTCTTCTCCTCAGCAATTGGGTGGATACAAAGTTCTTCCTGCCCGAGCATGGCACCAAGAAATATGCGGTCGCCAAAGTCATGTCTTGTGGGTCGGAAAGCCGTGACTATGCGACGCTGTTAAAAGCCGCCGCAAACGTCGATGCCGAATTTGACGTTTACGCCAACGGCTTCAACGGATCCGAGAAGGTCGATAGCCGCAACAGACCCAATGTCAGGGTGATGCCAAGGGTTTCATACGACGCGCTGAGGACTGCGTATCGCGATTGCGACGCCGTCGCTGTGCCGCTGAAGGCTGTGAATTATGCCGCCGGGGTGAGCGGCATCATCGAGGCGATGGCCTGTGGCAAGCCGGTTGTCGTGACCAGAACGGACGGGATCGCTGACTATCTGCCGGAAGTCAGTCCCGAATGGATCGTTCGGCCGGGCGATCCAGCAGATCTAGGACGGGCATTGACGGATCTCCTCGCCCTTAGCGCTGAGGCCCGAGCCGCCATCGGGCGAAGAAATCGAGAATGGGTGGTCGCGAATTGCGACATCGATCGCTACGCGCAGAAGGTTCGTGCGCTGCTGGTTGGGGAGCAAGAGGGAGCGACCGCCGGCCTTGAGGCGGGCAGTCCTTATCCCGATGTCAGCTGTTGATGGGCCGACCAAGGAGCACAGGAATGATGGTCGGTGCTGACCGCTTTGCAGGGTTGCTGCGAAGCTTGAGGTGGGCATAGGCGTAATAGAAGAGGAATGATCCGATCGTGTAGGGGAAGGTCAGGTCGATCTCGAAGAACGAGCGTGAGATCAGAAGGAAAATGAAACCGGTGAGTACGATCAGGTCGTAGTCCTTGTTTCCCCCGATGATTTTGCCGAGCGGGCGAGCTATGGCGGAAAGGATCATCCTGACCAGCAGGACCAATCCAACGACACCGAGCTCGACCATCATCTCAATATAGGTATTGTTAAAATGGAAGTCGTTGCGGGCGGTGATGTAGAACTTTTCCCACAATCGTTCTGCCTCGGAGAATCCATGAACCCAATAGGAATGCCGCAGAAAATAGCACCAACTTGAAGAGATCGTCGCCAAGCTGAGGCAGGTCGACATGCTGTTGTCACAGAGCCGATCGGTGTCGAAGGCTGTCCGCACAATCAGCGTGACGCCGTTTACCTACTATCGATGGCGCAAGGAGTTTGGCGGGCTGAAGTCCGACCAGGTGAAACGGTTGAAGGACCTGGAGAAGGAGAATGAGCGGCTGCGCAAGGCGGTCTCTGATCTCACCCTCGAGAAGCTGATCTTGAAGGAAGCTGCCTCGGGAAATTGGTGAGCCCCGCCCGCCGTCGCCAATGCATCGACCACGCCGTGATGAAGTTCGGCGTATCGGAGCGGTTGGCGTGCCGGGTTCTGGGGCAGCATCGGTCGACACAGCGTAAGGTGCCCAGGGGCCGTCTCGACGACGCGGCACTGACGGCCGACATCGTTGAGCTCGCAACTCAGTATGGTCCCTATGGCTATCGACGGATCACGGCATTGCTGCAATAGGCGGGCTGGTTGGTCAACCTGAAGCGCGTCGAGCGGATCTGGCGCCAGGAGGGCCTCAAGGTGCCGGCCCGGCAACCAAAGCGAGGCTGGCTCTGGCTGAACGACGGTTCGTGCGTCCGGCTGCGGCCGGAATATCCCAACCATGTCTGGTCCTATGACTTCGTCGAGGATCGCACCCACGACGGGCGGAAGTTCCGAATGCCTGGCGACAAACGCTATGCGTTTGCGCGGATGTCATCAACGAATTCACCCGGGAATGCATCGCGATCCGGATCGACCGGAAGCTCAAGTCCACGGACGTGATCGACGTCCTGTCCGACCTCTTCATCCTGCGCGGTGTGCCCGGGCATGTTCGGTCCGACAATGGCCCGGAGTTCGTTGCAAAGGCGGTGCGGGAATGGATCACAGCGGTCGGCGCCAAGACCGCCTTCATCGAGCCGGGCATCGAGCCGGCGCCGAACCGGACGGAATACGCGAAGACGAAGATATACAACGCGACGGCGGCGGTGCCGTAGATCTCGTTTTCGAGTGGTTTGAAGAACAGCCGTCGGGAGATCTTCATAAAGCGTACCTTCCGCATCCGGCGGGCAGGTTAGAGAGACCTGCCGGTGTCACGCCGGTGCAGCCCCGGTTCAGTCAGGCGGGCGCAGTGAATTAAGCCATCCGAGGCCCCTTGTCCTCTCCTGCGACCATCGTCGCAGGAAACGAACTCCTACGCCATTTCACCTCCGCCGGCAGCAATATTCTCTGATGAGCCGATCCTCGCAGCATGGCTCCCAAGATGTCTCGGAGGTACACCTGGGTCTTCTCATCAGCGCGATGGTGTTAAACGCTGCCGCGGGCGAAGCAAACCGCCGGGATCGTGCGAAGGATGATCATCATGTCCAGCGTAAACGTCCAGTCCTGGCTGTACTGACGATCGAAATCTACGCGCCGTTCATAGGAAACGTCGCTTCGGCCGCTGACCTGCCACAGCCCCGTCAAACCTGGGCAGGTTTGCAGGTAGGAATTTTGATGTACGCCATAGTAACTCAGTTCGTCGGCGACGACCGGACGTGGCCCAACGACGCTCATCTCTCCCGTGATTATGTTGATTAGTTGCGGAAGCTCATCAAGGCTGAGCTTGCGCAGAATTCGCCCGATAGGGGTGACCCGAGGATCGCGCTGGAGCTTACGCGTGCGCAACCATTCCATCTGGTCCTCCGGATGATCAGCGAAATGGGCGGCCAACAGGGCCTCGCCATTGGGCACCATAGTTCGAAACTTCCAGCAGCGGAACTCGCGCCCGAACCGGCCGATCCGCTTGTGGCCGTAAAAGACGGGCCCGGGGCTGGTAATGGTGATCAAGGCGATCAGCAGCAGAAGCAGCGGGCTCAAAAAGACCACGCCGGCAGCCGCGGCGGAGACATCGAAGACCCGTTTCGCCCGCGGTCCCAGCCGGTTGGGCGTCCCGCTTTCAATCTTGATGGTGGACATGGGGGCTCCAGAGTTTCCAGGTGTCGGTTGTGGCGGGTCGCATCGTCCTTGGCGGCTGCCGGTCAGTCTGGCGCATCGTCGTTTCTCTGTTCTCTCAGGATCATCTGCGACAGCAGACTGTCTGGGCGCCCGGCCTGCTCGGTGAAGCTTCCGGATTCGGCTACCACGCCATCCTTCAGGGCGATGACCTGATCGGCAAACGAGATCATCGAATAGCGGTGTGCGATGGTGACGACCGTCATCGTCCTGCGAAGGGCTGCCACGGCATCGGCGATCAGCGACTGGTTTTTCCAGTCGAGCGCGCTCGTGGCCTCGTCGAGGACCAGCAGTTGCGGCCGCCGCAGTAGCGCGCGCGCAAGGGCGATCCGCTGCCGTTCGCCGCCAGAAAGCCGCGCTCCCCGATCGCCGACCACGGTCGCGAGCTCATGCGGCAAGGCGCGGACGAAGGACGCGGCCTGCGCGGTTTCCAGCGCAGCCCATAATTCTGCATCCGATGCGTCGGCGCTGGCGATCCGGAGGTTGGCGGCGACCGTGTCGTGCAGGAGGAAAACCTCCTGCGGCACGTACGCAACCCGTTCGCGCCAAGCACGGCGGTTGTGATCGTCGATCGCGATCCCATCGACGACAAGCCTGCCACACGTCGGCTCGAGCAGGCCCAGCAGAATGTCGGCAAGCGTGCTCTTGCCGGAACCGGACGGGCCGATGATGGCGGTGATGCCGCCGGATGCCAAGCTGAACGACAGGTCGCGAAGGGCTTCCTTGCCGGTCGTCGCATCGTAGACATAGGAGACGGCTTGGACATCCAGGCCTTGCGCCAATGTTGGTGCGGCCGATGCATCCGGCTTTGGTTCCGCCTCGGCGGCGGCGTCGAACTGGTGCTTGGTGGCCTCCATCACGTGGTAGGCGGGAAGGTTCAGAATGATCTGCTGTAGGTTCAGCTGCAGTTCCATGAAACGCGGGGCAAGGCGCATGAACAGCACGATCATGACCAGAATTTCCGCGATTCCCAGCCGCACATGGACCAGGGCGACATAGATGAAGATCGTCAGGCCAATCACGCTGAAGATCTGAAACGCCGCAGTGCTGATGCTCGTCAGCCTGGTGTATTTGCTGAACTCAGAATGCATCTGGCCGAGCGTGCGCCCCAACCGGTCGACGTAGCGATGCTCGATATTAAGACTCTTCGCCATCTTCATCCCGGACAGGAATTCCGAGACGGTTCGGTACTGTTCCTGGCGGCTTGCCGTCAGTCGTGCGCCGAAGATCGCCGTCCGCCGACGAAGAGGGTGGAGGACGGCGAACATCAGCACGCCGATGCTGCCGGCCACGAGTGTCATCTTCGGCGAGACGAGCAAGGAGATGCCAAGGTACGCCGCGAGGAGGACAAGGCCCTGAAGCAGCAGCAGGAGATAGAATGTCGCGCTCTGCACGCGGTCGATGTCGCCAGTCAGAGCGTGGTTGAGGTCGGATTCACGCAGCGTCGAAAACAGTTTCCACCGTGCGCGTGCCATCGACAGGATGAGATCTTCGCGCAAGCGGTTGATGAAGCGGTAGAGCAGATCCGCCATGAAGATCGACTTGTAGCGGTTGAAGAGGGCTTGGGCGGAAACCACGACCACCAAGGTTGTCAGAACGGTCGCGAGGCTGACCCTTGCGCCGCCGGTCACCCATCCCATCCAACCCGAATTCGGCAGTGCGAGGGTGAAGTCGCCGCCGGCGTTCGAAAGCAGCTGGAGCAGCGGAATCAGCACGAGGATTGAGATGCCCTCGGTCAGGCTGCCGAGCACGAGAAACAGCAGAGCCAGTGATGCCTTGCGGTCGGTCTGCCGCCACACGAAACGCGCAAAGCCCAGAATTTCCTTCACCGTTACCGCAGGCGTCGGCCTCGCCGCCTTCGGCGACGGTGTTTCCTTAGCAGTGGGCGCGGCCGGTGCTTTTAGATCCTGGGAGGCAGAGAGCGTCAAGGCCGCCGTGCTCCTAGTTTGGCCTCGAGCGTCTCGACCGCGTCCTTAAGGTGCTCCAGGCCGCTGGCGATCTCGAACCGGGCGATCGGCACGGCCTGGACCATGGCGGAGCACTGCTGAAGATGCCGGACGGCCCTTGCACCCTTCAGCAAAGAATCGCCGAACCGCGCGACATACGAGAAGCGCAGAAGCTCGGTCACCGCCTCGCCCGGAGAGAAATCAACGATCCGGGTCTCAGTTGATCTTGCCAGCACCATGATGCACCGGGCGGGGACCGCATCCGAAGCAAAACCGCTCTTCAGCCAGTGCTGGCGCTTTTCGATGGCAGGATGGATCCTCACCTGCCGGTCGGTGTGCGTCAGTGCCAATGCGGCCGCCGCATCCTCCCACAGCTTTAGCTGTGCAATCGCTGGTAAAATGGAGAACGACCCATCGGACTCGGCCCTAATCGCAACGATATCGTCGGTGACGAGCGAGTGGCCCGCAGCCATAAATGCTCCGGCCATGGTCGACTTGCCTGCACCCTTGTCGCCCATGAAGACGGCACCGCTGCCATCGACGTCCAGCGCACTGGCATGGAGCACGAGCAGGCCCCGCAGATGCAGGAGAACCGCAAACACCGTGCCGAGGAGGGGGAGGGCGATCAGGCGAGGTCCTGCATCGTTCCATGGCTCAACGTCGATGACGTCGGTGCCGGAAATCAGGAAGGCGCCCACTGTCTGCCAGACGAGGAGTTGCTGATCCCCACCGAAGTCGACGACATCATGCGCCTCCTTCGGCATGGCCGCATGATCGATCTTGCGCAGACGAATGCGGACGTCGGCCTGGGCCGGCGCGGTGACGGGCAGTTCTTCCAACGGAATCTCGGACTCGACCACGAGATCGAAGACTCTATAGAAGTGAGTTTCAGATTTCATGGTGTTTTCAGGGGCCGTCAATTCGGTGTCACACTGGTTCATGGCTGCCATGGATCGTTGATTTATTCTGACGTCGGAGCCATTCGGAGAGAAAGACGATCTTCCACAGCCACATCATCTCGGTCGGGCTGATTCGATCCGCACCGCCTTTTAAGCGCCGATATATTTCACCTGCCGATGACATATCGACGAACGTGGCCAGATCCGGTCGCTTTTGAAGGAAGATCGAACTGGTAAGTTCCAAGTTCCCCTCGGAAAGGGCGGTCGTGAGCTCGGACGAGAAGTTCGTTTTGTCGGGGCGTTTGGCAATTGCCGGGGGCAGAACGTCTCGCATCGCACGGCGAAGCGTCATGCGGGTAAGGCCATTCTTGAAGACCTCTTCGGACGGCACGGACAGGCAGAAGGTCACGACCCGCCTGTCCCAGAAGGGGTAGCGCCCTTCGATTCCGGAAGCCGCGCAGACGCGGTCCAGCACCTCGAAGGAGTCGACCTGAATATTGTTGCGAAGGGTCATCAGATGGTGCTTCGCGGTCATCGACTGGGGGCCAGCCGGTAATCTCTGGCTTTCCCGCAGACGTTCGGTCAGTCGGTGTCGCGCGGCAAAGCCTTCGTCGGTCAAGCCAAGCGGCTTGCGCGCCGTTGCGGCTCCCACCGATGGCCTGCCTACGACGCGGCGCAGACGCGCACGGGGAGCTCCTAGGAAGCGACCGCCTCGGCCGAAAGACTGGTAGTAGTCTAGGAATTGAGATACCGGATTGCTACCGTGACGCAAGCTCTCGTGCAAGATGGCGGTGCTCGCCTTCAGCCAACGACCTTCGGCTGCCAGTTCCTGCAACCGTCCGCTGCCGTACGAGATTACCTCATCGCCGCCATGTCCGTCGAGCATGATCCGAATACCCTCGGCAGACGCCTCCTGATACAGTTTGCGGGCAATCCCCAGCCTCGGGGCGAAGAAGATATCGTCCTGCTCGGCGAGCAGATGATCGAATTCCGCAAGCGGCGACATCCGATCGGCGACGATGAAGCGCGGGGAACAAGCATGCTGGGCCAGGACCTGGTCGATGTACCGCCGCTCGTCGAGGGAGGGAGTGTTTTTGTAGACAAAAGAGAAGGTGCGCAGCGGGCCGGAGCCGGCTGCCTGCAGTCGGGGCGCCGCAAGTCCGACAATCGTGGACGAGTCAAGGCCCCCGCTCAGCATCGCCCCGATCGGAAGCGTTGAGCGAAGACGGGACTGCACTGCAGAATCCAGCCGCTCGTGCAGCATTTCCGGGATGTCGCTGGGTCTGCAAAGGGGATCCGCTTCTACCGACCAGTAGCGGCGAACCGACAGGTCGCCCTTCTCATAGGTCAGGGTGTGCGCGGCCGGCACGCGGAAGATGTCGCTGTAGGCCGTTGATGACGGGTCGTCCGATATTCCGGCCAGGAAGTCGGCGATCCTCGCCTCGTTGACAACCGGCGTCTCGTTTTCGCCCAAAATCGCCTTGATCTCGGATCCGAAGCGGAAGCCTTCCGCATCCCGCCTGTAGTAGAGGGGTTTCACCCCGAAATGGTCACGGATACAGACCAGCCGATGGCGGCTTTTGTCCCAGACGGCGAAGGCGAAGTCACCCAGCAGGTGCTCGGCGCAGCCGACATCCCAGCGGCTAAAGGCGGCCAGAAGGATGGCAGCATCGTCGAGAGTTCGAGCGTCTCGAAGGCCGAGGCGCTCGATGAGGTCGCTGCGGTTGTCGATACGCGCATCGGCGGTGATCGAAAGGTCACCGTCCGTGGAGTGGACGATACCCGCTGTTGCGCCGTCGAACGCGAAAAGGGCATTGGCAAGCCCTGCATTCTGCTCGCGCCAGAGGAAGAGCCCATGGGGGCCGCGGTGCGCCAGTCGTTGCAGCGGGGCTATCAGGTCGGCGTGCTCGACCGGCCGGTCAGAGGCCGCGTGAATCACCCCGTAGAGTCCGCTCATTTCGAACTGGATCCGTATTCTGCGAGAGGGGTAAAGTCGGCCACCGAACGGTCATTGCCGCCGAGAATGATTTGATGGCTGCTGAGCAGCCAAGCATGCGCCTTCAGTTCCCCCTCAGAAGTGCGGATGACGCCAATTTTAATGTTGGACGCCAGCCCTCGGCGTGAGAGAGCGACTTGACCGGCGAGGGCCTGGGTAAGGCAAGTCGCCTTGGGAACCAAGCCGGCGGTGCTTCGAACCGCCCAGGCAATGCGGCGGGCATCCGCGGCTCTGGCTTCTTGCGTCGGATTGCCCCGAAGCAGCACCTTGCGCAAGGCGTTGTAGGAGGAGAGGGTCAGTCCGACCCTAATAATTAAGACAAATGCGAAGCATTCGGTCAGGAGTAGTATGTTCGGGAAACTTAGCTTTCTAAGAGCTTTAAGCGACCACATTAACGATAAGTCCTGCCGTCCTAAGGTCCGCCAGGATAACGCTAACATCCTTGGCGCATGCCTCAGGCCCAATTTCGTATTCATCACTCAGCGCAACGCATAGTTCCTGTCGCGTCCGCGATTCCTGCAGCATTTCCCATATCAGCGAAGCACTCGGATTTAGCGTGAAGTATGTCCCTGACTCGAGGTTCAGCAGGGCCTTTTCATTTCCGATGTCGCAAGCTACCGCGTCCTTGTGGGCAACGAAGCGGGCGCTGTCCTGATCGAGCTGAATGTCTCGCTGCATCTCAATCGCCATCAATCGTTTCACGAGAACTGGGCTGCGCGGATGAAACCAGCACAGCCCGTTTTGCACAGATCGAACGTATCAGGAGAAGGTCAAGTCGCCGCGGGGCGTATTGGACGGGAAGATCTGGTCGGTGAAGTTACCGTCGGCGCCGCCCTGGGTGAGCTTCTCGATCGAGCCGTGGGCGCGCAGCGCCGGGGCTTCGTAGGCAGTCTTGGTCTTGGAAACGGTCATGGGGAACGCCTTTCTATAAGTGAACGCCGGAGCGTTGGGGATGAGCTTAACGGGCCTGAACGCCAGATCCCGACATTTCGCCGCAGTGTGATCTGGTCATATATGCTCAGTGGGGTCAAGGGTCCCTAACGGGGTGTTAATGGTGCAATCTCTGTAGCGTTCGAGGCATTGTCTGGTATTCTGCCCAGAGAGGCGGCTGAATTCTACCATCTCAAAAGGTTACCAAAGAGAATATATGACCCAAGGTGCAGGACATATTGCATGTTAATTAGCAAATACCACGGCGGGTCAGTGAAAATCGAGAATGTAGCGGTGTTTAATCGTAGTAATTCGAACGAAGAGCACGATGGAATAGTTGAAGATTTAAACTTTGTCTTGTTCGCATTGCGATCCAGTTTCAGGCAAGGCGTGTCGGAGATTGCCGGTCGCCACCGCGATATTGCAGCGCAAAGGCGTATCTTCGCGGTTGCGTCGGAAAACAAAATCGTGAAGCTCACCGCAGCGGGGCTATCCCGCAGCGGGGGACAGGAGGAGCATGGTTGGTTCCTTGAGGCTGCCGATAGCTACAGCCGCTCAGTGCTCGGGCAAAACCTCGTACTGCTTTCCGAAGTAGCAGCTGTCATGCGTCATTTCACAGTGAGGCAGATCCCCGCTACCGTCATGAAGGGACCGCTCCAACAGAAGCTCCTCTACGGAGACTTTTTCATCCGGCCCGCCGCCGATATCGATATTCTAGTTGCGCATCGACATTTTCGGAAAGCAACCGACGCGCTGCTCGAGCTTCAGTACGAGCAGCTGGCCGAGTCGCGCTCCATCTGGTGGCGGTGGTTCCTGGGCGAACAGCACTTGGTGCGACGGGGTGACCGGCCGGTATCGGTCGATCTCCACCACAGGGTTCAGCAGCCTGGCTCCCCAGCGCCCGCTGACACGCGAGCCTTCCTGTCCGGTTCTGTGCCCGTCGCGTACCGGTCCGAGCAACTGCCGGCCTTGTCGCGCGAAGACGTGCCTCTGCTGTCGGCCATCAGCATCGTCAAGGCGCTCTACAATCGTGAGGCGGTCGGCAGCCACATCTGCGACCTCTATCGCGCCGTGGGCTTCGATACGGCGGCGCTTGCCAGGTTCCTGGCCAGCGCGGAGAAACAGGCGATAGCTGGGACGGCCGTCGCCGCCTTACGGATCGTATCGATCGCCTTCGATCATGATTTCGGCGATCTGCAGCCGAAGGTCGCGAGCGCGCTGGAAAGTATCTCGGACGACGATTTGCTGCTGATGACCTTCGTGCCCGGCGCGACCACGCTGGTCTGGCCCAAACGTCGGCAGATTCTCTGGGCGCTCTGTACAGGCGACGTCCGCCGCTACCTGCGGGAAGCCTGCTGGGTCTTGACCTCGGAAGCATGTCGTCGGCTGGTCGAGCCAGCGCCACCGTCAGAGAGCGCCCCCGGGACATGATCCTCCCGGGCCGCGGCAAACTCCGTGAAAATATTACTGCATTGCACTCGGAGCATGCTAGCTGTTGCCGTCGGGAGGACCGCAGAGGGTTCTGGTGAGGGATCGCTAAGAGCAAAATTTGCCGAAGCTTTTGCGATGGCACAATGCGACCAATGATGGGGTGCAAGCGTCAGGCAGCGCCCGCAGCTGGTGCTGGCAGCTGAACCTCATCGGTCGAGGTGCACGTGGCCTGCGCCGAGAGATACCGCTCCGGTTTCGGTGCCGGTTAGCAAACAGGAAGACAGATGAACGAGGAGCCCTCCTTTCCGATGACGAACAGCTTCGCGACGGCCCGCACCCCCAAGGCTTCGGGTCAGGTGATGGTCTATCTCGACCGGCTTCTGGTCATGCTGGCCCGGCATCTTCGGACACTCCTGATCTCGGCCGCGATCGGGCTGATCGTGGCGCTGGCCTGGATCTACTTCAGTCCACCGAGCTACACGTCCGTCACGGAAATCCTGATCGATGAAAATCTGACGAAGTTCGGCAGCGATGCGGCGGACGTTCCAGCTTTTATCCAGGCAGACTCGATGGTGCTGAACCAGATCCAGATCCTCCAGTCCACCCGACTGGCGCGGCAGGTCATGCTGGCGGAAAAACTGGACACGGATCCCGACTTCCTCAATCCGCCGCCCTCGGTGATGCAGCGCTTGCTCCAGCCGGTCGGCATCGCAATAAGGCTGGCCATGTCGCCCTTCGTGTCGAAGGACAGGCCGGCAGCGGACGTGCCGGTAGCGCAGACGGCGGCAAGCTCCGAAGATCCCGCGGCCGGTTCTGCGGCCGCTGTTGTCTCCGAGCCGGCACGGTCGACGCGGCTTCAGCAGTCGGTGATGCAGGCACTGCGGGTTAACCTCCTGATCGGCCGGAGCGACCGCAGCTATGTTCTGGTGCTCGGCTACAAGTCGCACGACCCGGTTCTCGCCTACCGCATCACCAAGGCCTATGCGAAGGCCTATCTTGAGGATCAGCTCGGCGCGAATTTCGATGCCTCGAAGCAATCCGGCGAATGGCTGCAGGCGCGCCTCGCCGAACTCGCCGCCTCGCAGCGAAGCGCTTCGCTCGCGGTGGAGCAGTTCCGCAAGGACAAGAACCTCGCCTCGACGAAGGACGGCCTCGTTTCCGATCAGCGCCTGACCGGGCTCAACCGCGAATATGTTCTGGCGCAGATAGATACCGCGAAAGCCAAGGCCCGGTCGGAGTGGCTGCAGTCGATCGTCGAGGGCGGCATCGACAGCGCCGTCCAGAACGCTTCCATCGCGACATCCGAGGGCGGGGGGCAGCAACTCAATCTCCTGCGGGAGCAATTCGTCAGCGTCGGCCGCCGGGAGCGGGACGTCACCGCCCAGTTCGGCACTCAGCATCCCCAGGCGGTCGCGCTCCGGCAAGAACGCCGGGGCGTCGAGCGGCAGATCTTCAACGAGATGCAGAACCTCGCGCAAACGTATGCGAACGAACTCTCCGTCGCGCGCGCCCGGGAAGCTTCCTTGCAACAGGGGCTGCAGAGCGAGAGCGGGATCAGTGCTACCGCCAACCAGGATCAGGTTCAGCTTCGGGCCCTGGAGCAGCGCGCCGATGCGTTGAGCGCGCTCTACACAAGATTCCTTGCACGGTTCGAGACGACGTCGCAGCAGCAGAGCTTTCCGATCGGCAAGATGCGGGTGATCTCCGAGGCAGACGTGCCGACCAGCCCTTCGGGACCGCGCTCGCTGGTAATTCTGGTGTTTTTCGTCTTCTTCGGGCTGTTCGTCGGGACGTGCTCCATCCTCTGGCGCGAGTTGAACGAGCGCTACTTCCGCGTGGGCGAGCAGATCGACCGGGAACTGAAGATGAAGTTCCTGGGATATCTTCCCTTCCTGCGCAGAAGCGATCTTGCCTCGATCCGTCGAGGGAAGGGTGATGCCTCGACGCTCGCCATGAGCAAGGTGCCGGAGGCGGAGAGTTTTATGCATTTCGCTCGGCTGATGCCGGACAGCCCCTTTGCCGAGACGTTGCGCGGCGCCAAGCTTGCGATCGACCTCCTACCGAAGGGCGCCGGGGCGCGTGTCGTCGGAACGGCGTCGATCCTTCCGGGCGAAGGCAAGTCCACAGTCGCCAGCAATTTCGCCGAGATGCTGGCCGCAAACGGTGCGAGGACGTTGCTCATCGACGCCGACCTGCGCAATCCGGAAGTGAGCCGTCGTCTGGTTCCAGGCGTGCAGACGGGTCTGGTCGAGGTGTTGAAAGGCCAGCCCTGGCAGAATGTTCTGCAGCCCGACGGTGCCAGCACGCTGGCGATCCTTCCGGCCGTGCAGATCGACAATGGCGGCCTATCGAGCCAGTATCTGTCGTCCGATGCGATGCGCCGGCTGATCGACGAAGCGCGACGGCATTTCGACTACATTATCGTCGACCTGCCCCCGCTGGGCGCTACCGTCGACGCTAGGGCTGTCGAGCCCCTGCTGGATTCGGTCCTGCTCGTCGCTGAATGGGGCAAGACCCCGAGGGGCCTGCTGAAATCCTTCTTCGGCACCGACGACGCTATCGTCAAAAAGATCGTGGGTGTGGTGCTGAACAAGACCAGGATGCAGGAGCTGCCAAAGTATGCAGCATGGGGAAGCGCGGAGCGCTATATTGGCGCGTGTGGCCTGCGAGGCTAACGGCGCTTAGCTCAGACTCGTTGGCAGCGGCGTCTCGCTCGGCGCGCTGCGCCGACTGTCTGCCGACCGCAAGTGCCTCAAGCGAAGAACGCTGAGAGATCGATTGGCGACCTAAGAGTCTTGATTGCGCAAAAGCCGACCGCTTTCCGGACGACGACATTCCTTCATGCCGTTTTACCTACGAGAAGATGACCGACGCGATGGCAACCCAGATTGCCTAAGACTGTGCTGCGCCTATCATCAGCCCCGCGCCGGCTTCAAGCCGGAAGGCTGTTTGCGCGGGATGGATCGCGTGGTGGCGTCTTGCTTGTGGCAGAAGGTGGATGCGCTGAACATAATTAATCTCCTGCCTTACTTACGGTCCCCACGCGGAAACGATACGGATTCATTGAGCAGCAAGATACCCCGTTACTGGCCCCATGGCTGCGAACCTAAGGCTTCTGGACGGAGAAGACCGCCGCAACGCCGTCTGCACGCGAAGCGGCTGCAGATCAGCCGAAGATAAGGGCGGCGATGCCTGCCCAGATGGCGAGGGACAGGGCGGATCCGATGACGAGGCCACGCGCCGGCGACAAAGATTTTTCGGTTGGTGTGAGCTTGGACGTACCCAGCTGCGGATCGAGCTTCTTGGTAGACGCGGAAGCGGGCATGTCATTCGCCTATGACTGGGCCAGCCGTTGTGTCAGCCAGCATTATGATCTGCAAAGACCCTAGCCACCAGACGTTCACTGATTGCAAAACGCTTGCCTAAAGTTTTAGTGGCTAGCTCTTAATACAGCAAGGTTCGCCCTCATCAGGCGGGCCTTTTTTATGCTTGGAGCAATTGATAGAACTCGTCCCTCACTTGGCCTGCCCCCATCAGGTGGTCCGGTTCAAATCTAATGCATTGTGGGCTTGGTGGCCACGTTTGAGGTGGCCGGCGCAGCGGGTTGGGTTGGCGTAGCCGGCCACACCACGGCGTTGGGTGCCTGCGGGCGGTAGCCGAGCGAGGAATGCGGGCGCCGGGTGTTGTAGTGCTAACGCCAGCCCTCGATGATGATCCGCCCCTCGGCCAGGCTGTAGAACAGCTCGGCGTTCAGAAGTTCGTCCCGGAGCTTAGAGTAGAAGCTCTCGCAGTAGCCATTTTCCCAAGGGCTGCCCGGCTCGATGAAGGCGGTCTTGGCGCCGACCGCTGTGATCCATTCCCGCACCGCCTTTGCAACGAACTCCGGGCCATTGTCCGACCGAACATGCCTGGGCACACCGCGCAGGATGAAGAGGTCGGACAGGACGTCGATCACGTCCGTGGACTTGAGCTTCCGGTCGATCCGGATCGCGATGCATTCCCGGGTGAATTCGTCGATGACATGGGCTACAGCGGCATCAAGTTTCCAATGCCTGCCTTCTTGCCGCTCAAGCTGTCGGTGTTTCTGGCCGGGATGCTGTGCGCGGCGGCTTTGGAGCAGCGCGGTGGAACTGTCGCCGCCTATTTCCTGATCGGCATCGGTCTTGTATCGATACCCGTGATCGACCTGAACCTGATGAAGTCGATGGCTCGGATTTTGATAGTCGCAGGGTTCTTCGCCTTAGTTCATCACCGACATCTCGGTTCGTTTCGCTCGGTGACGGAATGGACATCCGCTAAGCTCGGCACGACACCCTTTCGTTGGCTAGGGGATTTGTCGTTCGGCGCGTACCTCTGGCACCTTCTCATCATGCAGCCGGTAGCTGCTTGGACCTTCATGAACTTGCCGCAACTCGGAGCTCTAAGCCGCTTCGCGGTTGTCTCTGCCTGCGTGGTGCCAATCACCTACATGCTAGCCTTCATCACCTTTAAGCTGGTTGAGCAACCAGGGCTTCGGGTCGGCTGAGTGTTCAGTGGGAAGCGCCCGCCTGAACCGAAAGTCGCCGTTTAGGCGCGATATAAGATGCCAGCACAAGTACGCTTGTATCATCTCCGAGAAAGTGCTCGCAAATCTCTTTGCGACCGTAGAAAGCTCGATGAAGCTATTCCTTGGTCAGGACCCCACAATGCGTACCGCTAATTCTCTCGATCGCTCGGCACCAGCGAAGGTTTGATAGCAGTCCTTTGCAGGATTATGCATCGAAGGTGACTTCCTTACTTTTATGGCGTGCCAGGATGATTACCTCATGCAGGGATATCAAACCTTGGGACTGGTTGAGGACGAAAGTCTGCGAATTTGTGGAAGTGACCGACGAGGATACAAATATTCACTATTCTTCCCCATCGAAGCCAGGGCGAAGGCTGCAGTACATTTCGCCCGCACTGACAGTGCGGTTTCAGTCAGTGAGCCTGTCAATATTTGATTGCCGAATGCGAGCCTTTTGAAAGAAGATTGGTTGTCGCGGCAACCTTCTCTTAAACCATGCTTCGTCAGCTTGCGGGTCATTTGATCGACCGCGCCTGCAAGCCACAAGGCGCCGTAAATGCGGCCGGTGAGTAATGCCGTAGGGCTCGCTCCGCTCGTGGCCACAAGTCGATGCAACAGCCGCCGCGCGCGGGGCACTCGCCAGCACTGCGGTCGATACAGATATGCTATCCAACCTCAACGTCCCGCAGCCGTTAGCTTCCACCGTCTCAGCCGAGTGTGTCGCCGGCATCATACCGACGGTTGAAGAGAGATCGTTCGTGGTCCCGCCAGTGCGGGTAGATACCAAAGCTCGTGGCTTTTTATTGTTGGCAAGGATGCGGGCAATTCCGGCGTCTGGCTCCAAGACCGATTGTGCGCCGGTCATATCTTTCCAGTGCATGAACGCCACGCCTGCCTAAGACGTATTCGCCGCAATGCCGATGAACGCGGTGGTGCTGAGATAACGGCCAGCCGTGTAGCGGGACCCCGAATAGGAATTGACGTCCAACCGCAAAGCCGAGAAGCAAAGCGTTGCCGGCTCTGCCCCGGAAGTGGTTGCCGTTACCCGACTTGTCGGCGATGAAAAGAACCTCGTCGCCGATGGCCGCCGGCACGGTCCCTGCCGTGTCCGCCTGTATCCGCCCCTACAACGCTGACTGAGATGGACATTTACGTTGCATTGCAGCATTGTGCGATCGAGGGTGGATCCGGCATTCCGCAATAAAGCTAGTTTTTGGTCCGATTTTTGCAGAGTTGCAACATTATCAAGATGAATCATACGAGAGGACTCCGACGTCGGGTTTGCCCGATGAGATTCATTCTGTCGCAGAGATTTGGGCCAATCAGAAAGCTGACGTTTTTAGCTGGCTTCCTCCCGGTGCCTTCCCAGCTAAGAGAGCCGGTCGATCTTTAAGTGCGAAGGCCGACGCAGGCGTCCATGTATCGATAGGAGTTAGTTATTGCGAGTTACCGTATTTGGAATTGGCTATGTTGGTCTGGTACAGTCCGCGGCGCTCGCCGAAGCCGGCCATGAGGTCCTTTGCGTCGACGTCGATCCGGTCAAGGTCGAGAACCTGAAACAGGGCATCGTCCCTATCTACGAGCCCGGCCTCGAAGGCTTGGTGCGGGAGAACTTCGCCGAAGGGCGGCTGAAGTTCACCACCGACCCCGAGGAAGCGGTCGCCTTTGCCGCGATTCAGATTATCGCCGTCGGCACGCCGCCCGGCGAGGACGGCTCGGCCGACATGAAGTATGTCGTGGCCGTGGCCGAGACGATCGGGCGCCTGATGGACGAACCGAAGACGGTCGTCACCAAGAGCACGGTGCCGGTCGGAACCGGCGACAGAATTGCGGCTGCCCTGTCGCGCGTCCTCGCTGAACGCCAGCGCGCCGATCTGCGATTCAGCACCGTCTCCAACCCCGAATTTTTGAAGGAAGGCTCGGCGGTCTCTGACTGCCTTAAGCCCGATCGCATAATCGTTGGCTCCAGCGATCCCGAGGCGATCGCGCTGATGCGCGAGCTCTACGCGCCGTTCAACCGCAACCACGAGAAGATGATTGTGATGGCGCTGCGCAGCGCCGAGTTCACCAAATATGCCGCCAACTGCATGCTCGCCACGCGCATCAGCTTCATGAACGAGATGGCCAATCTCGCCGAGCTCATGGACGCCGACATCGAACAGGTGCGCCAGGGCATCGGTAGCGACCCCCGCATCGGCTACCATTTCATCTATCCCGGCCTCGGCTATGGCGGCTCGTGCTTTCCGAAGGATGTCTCGGCCATGATCCGCTCTGCCGAGGCGATCGGGTACGAACCGCTGGTGCTTCACGCGGTCGACGCGCGCAATCAAGCTCAGAAGTCCGTGCTGGTCGACAAGGTGAAACACCACTTCGGCGATCTCGCGGGCAAGCGTTTCGCGCTCTGGGGCCTCGCTTTCAAGGCCAATACCGACGACATGCGGGAGGCCTCCTCGCGCGTCATCATGGAGGCGCTGTGGGCTGCGGGCGCCACCGTCCAGGCCTTCGATCCCGAGGCGATGAACCAGTGCCAGGAGATTTACGGCCACCGCGACGACCTCGTCCTCTGCGGCACCAAGGAAGCCGCCCTGCGCGGCGCCGACGCGCTCCTCATCGCCACCGAGTGGAAGAATTTCCGCGCGCCGTCCTTCGATTTGATCCGCGAGACCCTGTCTGCGCCGCTGATCTTTGACGGCCGCAACCTCTACGACCCGGCGGTCGTGGCACGGTATGGCATCCAGTATTTTTCGATCGGACGGCGGGTGTCGGGGCAGAAATGATTACCGGCTAGTTGGTCGCGCGAACCTCCGGACGTGGCTTCAGTGAATTGGTTCAAAGCTGCACGGCGTCACCGCCGTGCAGACACTAACGCGAGCCAGCGCTCATTTGGATACTAGCCACATCCGGCACTGGCGGTGAGCCGCGGGTCGGGTATGATTTGGTCGCGGACAAGCGCGCAGTAGGCCAGTCGGAAAGACAACGATTACAGCGGCCCATCCAATATATGGCAGCGCATTTGGATGCCGGAAACGACCCAAAGTTGGAACGGCAGCGGCCCCGTCGCACGTTCAACGTCGCTCAATTTGGGGATAGGATTCCCAAGCGATGTTCTATATCCGTTCTCGTCCTGACGGGAACTGGTCATGGCCAACTGGCGAAGCATCTCCGACCTGGCGCAAATGCTCGAGACGGCCGTCGACGAAGTGCGGACACCGCGGCTTACTCCGCAGACGGCACGACTGGTGGCCCTGTCGCTGCGGGCGCTGGGCAGCAGGCCGAACCGTGACGATATCGCCCGATGGGCGATCTGCAGCCATAAGGGAACGTGCGAGAACCTCTGCTTTGCCTGTATGGGAACCGCCAACATGGTCGACCGGCTGCTGAAGGGCCAAGGCAGCCCGTTCGAGGGATACGACACCAAAGGCCCGCCGAAGCCACGCAGCATCCAGAACGAGCGATGAGACTGCCTCTCCCTCCCAGACGGATGCCGACGTCCCACGCCCGTAGGCATATGCCATCCGGCACTTGGTCGCGCCGGTGAAGGCCTTCCGCCTCTATGCCGGGATCACGTCAGAGCGATTGGCTAAGAGGCTTGCCTTCCATACCACCGCGTCCTGAGCATCGAGAGCGGGCAAAGCATGACGAACGTCGAGGCGGGGAGACTTAGCGAGACGCTTGCCGTTCCCATATGGATCCTTCGCGGGAATAAACGGAATTGACGGAAGCGGGGCACTTCCGTGCCTATTCTAATCCGAGTACGACCGACGCGACGCAATCTCGCCGAAGCCGCTGATGACAAAGATCCTAATCACCTCGCCGCAGACTGGCGCATCAGACATGACCGCCGATATTGTCGTCATCGTCGGCGACTATGCGCCTACGCCGGTGTCGGCGCTCTTTATGGCCTGCATGTCCTTCCAGAAACCGGTTGTGCTGATCGCTGGGCTGATGGAGCTGGACGGGACCAATAGGACGCGACTGATTTCCGAAGGGCGTCGGCACTCGAAGAAGTATCTACGCCTGCGCTTCCTGGAGCGTGATGCGACCACGATTGAAGGTGTGCGCTTCATCGGCATGCACAAGCCAGACACAGACTTCATCCTGGCTGCGCTCGATGAACCGCACGACAGACCGACCGTTGTCATCACCTACGACATGCCGCGGGAAGACATCAACGCCATTACAATCACCGGCAAGGTGTCGCGATGGGTGCACGCCGGCAGCACGACGACAGAGCCGCTGGTCGTCGAGGTTTGATCGCCCTACCTTGCCGGAATGAGCTTCAATCCGCCCAAGCACCCCGTCGATCATCCCGACCGCGTCATCGACTGCGAATTTGCGATGGAACCAGAGTTTCACGCTCTGGCACATCGCGCAGAGGCGGCCGGATTGTCGGCCGATGACGTCTCGACAGCGTTGACGAACCTCGCCATTGCTCAGATCGAAGCTTTCGAGGCCGAGCAGCGAACGGATGCAGACGTCGAACTGGTGGTGCAGCCTATTCGAACGATGAAGGGCGAGCCGAAGGCGAAATGAGAGGGACACGTTGGCCTTGCACAAGTGTCAGGCAGGGTCGAACGCTGTAAGATCAGACACCAGTGCCTAAGAGAATCCAGTGCGGCGCTGAAGCAGGTGCAGGGGGCCGGCGACATTTTGCACGAGGTGTCGCCGGTTCGTGCCTGAAGGGCTACCCTCAGATCGCCTACGCTTCAGCGGTAGCGCTCAGCCGCACCTCGGCAGCTATTTCAGCTTCCGCGTTGGCCGTAGCTGTACATCAGTGGCGCTCCGCGACGCCGCGGCCAAGCACGTTCGGTGCGCGTGTCCCGATACAGGCCCGCACAAGCTACCAAATGCGTTATCAATAGTGCCCTAGCGTTATATGAGGTAAGCGATCAAACCTACGGCCTGAGCCTTACTGACATTTCGCCTTTGGCACCCAACGCGACGTAACCTCCCGAGATATGTCGCCCATCTGTGACGGCAGAAAGAGAACAATGACCAAGAAGACCTACGAAGCGCCAACCCTTCGCGCTCACGGCTCGATTGAAAAGCTTACTCAGGGCGGCGCTGACGGCAGCCGGCTTGATGCGACATTCCCAGCGAACACGCCGTTCAGCGATTTGACTTTCTCCTGAACATAAATTACGGGCGGCTCTGGATGGTCGCCCGTATCTATTAGGAATTTAAAGCCAGTATGGGCCTTAATAACCTATAATTCCCGAATGCATTGCCCGCCTTCCGCCCATCCTTGCCCGCACCCGCCGTCGGCTGCTTTACTTCCAGCGAATTCGTGGCGCCACCCGACCGCGAGGCCTTATGCGTCACGCTCACGAACCGGTACGTGCCGTCGATGCCGGGCCGGGCGCCGGTCAAAACCAGCGTGCCTTCGGCATGCGCCTCGACGGTCAGGTCCATCTCGATGGTACCGCCGCCGGCCTCGCGCTCGGTGTCGGATATAACGAAGCCCCGCCGCTGGCGAGGGCGACGGGGCTCGTTTCTGATTAGGATCCAGCCGTTGGGAGCAACCGGATGCTAAACATGCGGGTCCTTTTAGCGGATACCGCATCGTAAAGTTGTCATGTGTTTTCGCATGTGTCTAGTGAGCGAAAACTTTGAGCAACTTGCACGTTCGGCGAGCAATCCGCTTTCTTCGACGCTAGCCTCGCACACATCGGTTCGGCGCTTGACCGTAAACGTAGGCCTTCAGCTACCCGAAACTGCTGATATGCGAAGTTAAGCCGCCGTCACCCGGTGAAGGGCAACGGTGGCTCAGGTGGTGGTCGGTAATAGACGGTACTGCTCAGCCCGGGGTCGGCGGCCAATCACGAATGGGATCTCGATCGTCTTCGTCAGCGGCCAGATGTAGTGGATCGGGTTGCAGACGTCGCTGATGACTACGCGGTACTGGCCGTCGCCCGGCGCCGCGGCGCGCGGGACTCGGAACGGCTGGATGAAGGTGTTGGGCTCATTGCGGATCCGGCCGACATACGGCGGGCTGTCCTCGATACTGACCTGGAACTCCCTTCCCGTCGCGTCGATCACATAGCGGACTGAATGCCGCGAGCAGAGCTTGAAGCGCTGGTAGGTGTATAGGACATCCCCGGTTGCACCCGCGGCGATCGTCGAAGGACGGATGCGAACCGAGATTGTCTCTGTCGGCGAGTTGCGGTCGCCGGCCCATATGGCTGCGACCGCTGCGGCACAGTTCGCCAAGGCGAAGATCAGAAGCTTCCCCATTTCGGTGCTCCCTGAAACCACGCGAACGCTTTCTGGATGTTGTTGGCGAGCAGCATAAAGCCCACGAATGTGCCGACCACCGAGATGATCAGCCACTTCGCCGCCCTCCCTGCTGTGATGAAGGACTGAGCCAGCTTGATTGCCTGAAACAGCTGCTCCTGCTCCTCCTGGTCCATGCGAGAGAGGCGTTGGAGCATCTCGACCTCGTCCTTCCGCAGCTGGGTGAAGAATTCCTTGGTCGGCTCCGGCAGCATGTTGAAGGCAAGAACCTTCGTCAGCTCGCCGTTCTCACGCTCTCGTTCAGTCTGAGACAATGGCCTACCCCTTGCCAGCGGCGGCCATGCCGCGGACGATCTGGTCGAGGACGAGGCTGTCGGGGACGAGCTTTGGCGCAGGCACTGGCTTCAACGCTTGGTCCACCATCGCGCTCAGCGCCGCCTGCCGGGCCGCAACGTCAGGCGCCAGCGGAGTGGCCGCGATGATCGCCTCGGCCTGAGGCTTGATCTTCTCCGCGATGTTTTCGTCCGTAAGGCCTTGCTTCCGGAAATGTTCGACGGCATCGGGGATGGCGTCGCGGACCAGCTTGACGCCGAGTTCCAGCGATTGACCTGGGAGTGACGTTAGCGCAGCCGCACCACCGGCCTTGACGACGATCGCGTTCGCGGTCCGGGTGATCGTGCCCTGCAACAGGTCTGAATAGATCTTGTCCATCTGGACGCCGGTCACCTTCTTGTAGCGCTGCACTGCCCAACCGACGGCGGCCGAGGCGGCGATCGGCAGGAGCGTGGCGTAAACCGGCCCGAGGATTTCCCAGGTCGTGTTCCAGAACGATTCCCACATGGTCTCTACTCCTGCCCAGCTCGGATATGGCGAATGGCCGCCATCGAGGCTTCGATGATCGTGAGGTACTGGTTGATGGTGCCGATGGGCGCCTCGCCGAGCGGCGGAGCGGGGATTGCTGGTGCTGGACCCACTACAGCGCCGGGGGGTACCGGCGGGGCGGCTTCGGAAGCGCGGGGTACGTCGTCCGCAGTCACCACAGGGGGCTCTGGAGCGCCTACCAGCGCGCCCGCCAGTGTCATCAGCGTCTTGCCGCCGGCCACGCCGTCGTCGTCGAGTGCCGCGCTCTGTCTCTGGAAGGCTAAGACGGCCGCCTCGGTGCCGTACCCGAAGATGCCGTCGACCGCCTGATTGTAGAGGCCAAGTGTCCGGAGGTCGGACTGCAGCTTCTTCACCGCGTCGCCGCGCTCTCCCCTTCGCAGGACGCCATCGGCCATCGCATCCGGTTCGGCAGCAACCGGCGCCTTCCCGCCAATCGCAGAGTCGCCGGTCGAGATCAGCTCGGCTTCTTCCCTCCGGCGCGTGACGAGGCCCTTCAGCACCTTGCCGCCGGCAGTCGTGCCAGTGACCTTCAACAGCGCGGCCGCGGCATCAAGTTCGCCAGCCTTGACCGCAGCCGCCCAGCGCCATTTCAACGAGCCGGTCCCGAGGTTGAAGACCGGGCTGGCGGTGCAGTCGAAGACGTGCGGCTCGACATCCTTGCCTAGGAACTTGGCGACGGCCGCCCCGTATTCCTCGTCGAACATCAGCATCAGCATTCAGCTCTCGTCGGCCTCGGTCCGCGTGATGACGGCCGTGGTGTCGAACTTCTGGCCCGGCCGGTTCTTACCCCACCACTTCCGGAAGGCTGCGGACGCCCAGGTCGCTCCGATGCCGATCGTCAGAACGGGCGGCGTGGCGTTGTCGTAATAGGCCTTCAGCACGACGCCCTCGAGCGTGCGAACGAAGGCGGCCCCAGCTTTGCTGAGTTGCTGCATGGCGGATCCTCACGAGACAAAAAAAAGGCCCGCCAGGTGAGGGCGAGCCTGTGGATAGGGTGCATGATGTTGATGGTGGGGGTTCAGCCGGCCAGCAGTGCCTCAATCGTATCGCGGATGGCCATGAGGATGCTTCAGACATGGAAAAGTCCCGCCGATGACGGCGAGCCTTCATGGAAAGATTGTCTATTCATGTAAGCGCCGCCAGGTATTCAAAATACTTGAGGAGCTAGTTGAACTTTACGGGTCGATGCCCTGTTGATGGGCGGGCGCAAATTGGGTGACAGTTTGAAGAAGAGCGAACTTCCGAACGATGGCGACTGGGAGCCAATCAGCTGGCTACGCTACTTCATCGAAATGCAGACCTTTCCCTCTTCTCGGAAACACAAGCTGTTCCGCAGAAGGCATGATGGCGGCTGGGTCTATTGCGAAACGACGAGACCATTCCCGCCGCCAGTGCTGAATACGGATCGCAGAGTCGCTGTAGATTATTATGCCGGCACCGAACGTCGGGAGGACGGCCGGAAGCCTTCAGCCAAGCACCACGATCGCTAGCCCGGCCCAGAAGGCCGCGCAAATTACGAAGCCGACGATAATTCCTCGGGCTGGTCCGAACTGGGTACGTGGAGTGGCTAACATATTTGTATGCTCAATTAGGTGATCGACCGTCCTGTTCATAACCGTCCCTCCCCGCGAGATGTCCTTCCCGTCTACCCCAATGTAATCACTAAACAGTTGCAGGTCCAACCACTGGTCACAAAACTGTCAAGCTCTGCACCAGAACGCTCAAAGACGTAGCTTACACGAAGGCATTGGCTTGGGCGAAAATGACGCTGGTCAAAGTTCTACAGCGCCCGGATGACCCCCGCCCACATCATGGATGACAGGGCGAGGCCTAGAGGCTGGCACCAATCAGACGATTGAGGTCATAGAGCGGCCCGGCTTTGCGCGGCCTCTAATCAGATAGTCTAACGGGACTATGACTATGCTTGATGGAGAAAATCTATCCAATAAGGTCCGCGGCAATCAATTGCTGCCGACGGGGATTCCCTTGCGTAAATTTTCCTACCTTTTTCGAACAGCTTTAGCACTGCAGCGTTTTGAAATTTTCCCATCCCGCGCCCGTCGATGGATACTGTCCCGACAAGCCGGAGCTGTGCACCAGTCTGCATTCGTCGAAGCTGACTGTACCGTCGTTCCAGGGGCTCTCGAATTAGGTTCGTCAGCATACCTAAACCGCGGTTGCTATCTCGACTGTCGGGGCGGCATTACAATCGGAGAAAACACGATGATCGGACCCAGGGTAATGATCTTGACGGTGACACATCCGATCTACGGAGAGAACAATGGTGAGGAGCCGATAACCGCGGCTGCTGTTCAGATCGGTTCAGGCGTTTGGATTGGAGCGGGTGCAACAATCTTGCCAGGCAGTGTGCTGGAAAACGGTTGTGTTGTTGGGGCAGGCGCTGTCGTCAAGGGGAGGCTGCAATCCCATACCGTATACACAGGTATTCCAGCTAAACGACTTCGTGCGATAGGAGGGCGTAGCCATCTGACGATTTAGCAGAGCGTTTGTTTAAGCGAGCAGGTTTTGGAGGACCGCCAGCAAGAGGCCCTTGCAGATGCCATAGCCGAGCGAGTTCGGGGGAACGCCTGAGCCAGATCCGAAATAGGTAGGGTTCGGTTGGCCCGGCCGGTGACCTGAACGGGCCCGTGCCCGCGGAACTTCGAGCTGTCGCCCGGCTGAACGTTGCTGAGATCCTTGCGGCCTTCGTATCCCCTCTGCGCAGGCGTCGGCCCCCAAGCCTTACGATCGAAGACGAAGCCACCGGTCTCGTGCATCAGCTGTGCGAAATATTGCGCCAGACGCTGCGCCGTGTTGACGCCGATTGCGGGGCCCATTTGCTCGAGGCCGAGCAGCATGGATTTCATGTTCGCCAGTTGCTTGGCGTTCGTTGATCCAACGATGGCGGTAAGGGTAGCAAAGCTTAGATTCATGGTCGGGCTCCGGACATGAAAAAGGCCCCGCCGCGATGGCAGGGCCTTGGTTGAAGGTGGATGCTGGTCGAGCGCCTACAGCGCGGCGCGTGATTTTGGCCGGTCCGTTAGATTTTTCTTTTCCGAGCCGCTTATTTGAAGCTTCTGGTGGCAAAAGCTAAATCGGAGAAGCTTCATACCTTTACGGCAGATGCGGAATTTGCGCGCAGAGTTGCAGACTTTGGAGTAGCGGCGTTCGATTTGAATGAGTTGAAGATGCCGACGCGAGATTTTTATGAGCGCATTCTCGCTTCCTTTAGGTCGCATGCAAAAGAACCTGCAATCGATCAAAAGCCTGGACACGAAATTCACGTTGGATATGTCAACTACGATGCACTCAAATCCTTTGCAGGAATTGGGGACGGGGACATAATTGCCATAAACGAGGGAACTGTGCCTCGGCTGATGTCCTTGTTTATTTACCACCTAAGTAAACCGGGTGGCTTCGCATGGCTGGGCGACTCGCCGAAAAGCTGGGCTGGCGACGTATTGTCACTGGAATTTCGAATCCATGCCTACACTGATCTGAGTCCGGCGCGATTTGAAGTATTCATGTATTCAGTCGTCAGCCCGACACGCAGAGCTCGGCCTCACCGAGCCGCTGCGCGTCCCCCATCTCGCGGCGCCGGACCAAGCCGGTGACGATCTGGCCGCCGGCCTTATTCCAAGCGGTCTGGGCTTCGCAGGCCTCGCAATATTTCTCGGTCACTGCCAGCGCGGCCGCGCGCGAGCCGACCATGCCCCCTACCCCGAAGTTGTAGGCGCCGGAGATCTGGGCGGCCTGGACCGAGATCGGGAGCTTGGTGAAGCCTTTGATCTGCTTCGTCAGCGGCGTGTAATAGCCGGCGCTGACCCGCTTCTTCAGCATAGCCTCACACTCGGCCTTGGTGAAGCTTATGTTGGCCGTCAGCGGGCGGCCGTTGATATACGGGTCTCGCCGTAGCAGATGTCCCAGATCTTCGCGTACTGGTCCAATTGCGATCGCAGAGCCAGCCCTTCCCAGGGCTTGATCAGATGGTCGACGGCGAGCGTCACCGATGCCGGCGTGCTGTTCACGAACGGGACCGCGGCAGCCGCAGCCGCAGCGAGCACAACGCCGGCGATCGCCGCCTTGCCGCGCTTGCTGGCGGTGATCCTATTTACTGGCATCGGAGCCTCCGGATGTTGGGACGTTGGACTGGGCGACGAGGCGGGAGATGAAGGCCGCGGCGGTGGTGATGCCGGACAGCGCGGCGAACACGCCGTGCGCGATGTCGAAGAGGCCGTCGATCAGCGGGAGGCCGACCTCGAGGCCAGAGAACAGCCCGGCCAGAAGCATCAAGCGGATCGACGAGGCGTGCTTCAGCACCCGACGCCAGTGAGGGACGAGTTCCATGGTTTGCTCCGGGCATGGAAAAAGGCCCGCCTGATGAGGGCGAGCCGCTGTTTTGGTTATGGTTTTGGATAGGTTCGGCGGCGAGGATGAGCCACCAGCACGACACATCGTCCGTATCGTCGTGCTGAAGCAGGTGCCATACAGGCGGCGCTACTCCCCCGAGCAGCGCCGCCATTTGCGTTGCAGGGCGACCCGTCGAGGAGGACGGGAGGGTTACAGAACGGCTACAGCAAGCCCGGCCAAAACGACGGCTGCGACGATGCCGCCGATCAGGACGCCATGGGGGGGGGGCGCAGCCGGTGCGGTTGGGCATAGACTGCCTCTGGATTCCGCTGATCAAGATGATGTCCCGGAGCATCAGCCGCTCAAGCAAAAGGCCCGCCCCACGGGGCAGGCCTTGGTTACCAGCGTACTGCGGAAGCGGACACTCGGATCTGAATATGAGGCAAGCCAAGCTTCAACTGTTTAGAGCAAGCCCGCAATAAAGTAGGCTTGCTGTCATCAACTCAGTCGTTTGGGCGCAACATCAATGAGGAAACGTCCATTCGTGTTGGTACTGGCGGGTGAAAACTTGCTGCCCCAAACGCGACTATAGCCACCGGCTCAATGTGTGCAGGTATTTTCAGCCTATGCGAAAATGTCTCATAACGTTTTCTATTTGCTTCTCTGGACTCTATTAGGTCTCGTGAAAAATGGTTCCAACATACCCCATAGTTGCAGACATGTGCAGCAAGTATCATTTGTATGATTGCAGCCCCTGCATCGATATAGAGGCCAGCCTCGTTATTGCCTAGTCCGCCATAAAACCGCCGGTCGGCACCAACAAAAATAAGGCAGGGAGCATCGTAGCAGTGCTCCTCTTTCAGTTCTTTAAGTAGATGCCTCTCAGATTCTTCGGCTATAACAAGGAACCTCCATGGCTGTCGATCTCCAGAATTTGGAGCCCACCGCGCTGCGTCAACCATCTTGTTAGCAAAATGCTTCAACTCATCTACGGAGGGTTGGGTTTCACTCCAAACCCGAGAACTCCTGCGCGAGCTCACCATACGCAAGTAATCAGGCAGCAGCGTCTCATCTACAGGTCTCGCCGACGTCGACTGCTTTTTAATAAACTCGGCCTCCAGGCGGTCATAGGTGTCTGCTATGTTGATAGCCCACTTGACGGTCGGATCATTGATCCGCCCATTTCGCTCTCTGAGGAGCTGAGCGCTGTGAAAAACGTTTTCTCTGCGCCGATCGTAAAAAGCTCTCTTGCGGTGAAATATTCGATTGTAGAATGACTTTTCGATACGATGGGCGTCATGGCGCATAAAGGCCATAAGTTCATCATCTGACAAAACTGAATTATCTACCTCATTAAAATTTTTAAGTACGACGTCTCCCCTTGTTCCTTTGTAGTAGGAAGCCGCCCCTCGTTTAAGCCAGCCAGCTAATGCCCGTGGGCTTTTTCTGCGATCCAATCCCGGGATTGTCGGCTTGAGTGGCTCCGATGATGGTTTTGGCTGAGCCGATGCCCTCATTTCAGCCAGAATACCTGGCAACCTATCAAAATGAAGCGAATTGAAGTCCGGATACTTGAACGGAGGAACGGCTTTCGCTTTTGCTAGCGTCGAGCGGATTTCATCGACAGACTCGCAAAATATGACGTTCGGAATATCTTTAAACCATTCGAGAGCGGAAGTAAGTTTATGGTCGACCGTTCGGAGAACCACTACAGGCTTTCGCGTGATAACTGCAAAAATTAACCCATGGAACCGGTCAGTTAAAACAGCATCATGTGATTCGAATAATTCAAGTGTATCTCTAATGACTTCATATCGTTGTTCATCCTCGATGGGACTTTCGAGCGTCGTGTCGTAAAGCGTAAAGGGTGCCGGGACCAGCTCAGAAACCCTCACCCTTTCATCTGCTGTAAAGATCGATTCATCGTCGACACGAAGACAGGCAAGCGTCTTGCCGGAATTCGCAGGCCTCGCGTTTAAGGTAAATTCGTTCTTGTCCAACGACAAAACGTAATCCGGCATTGTGAGAATTTGAGCACGCGGAAACATCTTGCTCGCAATCTCGCCACTTACCGGATCGCGCCCGATTACAGTTAATCGATCATGCTGAGCGTATACATACTCGCTTACTCTTTTTTGATAGCGCCCGACCTTGTGGTCATGAAAATATATGGTCTGCGGCAGGCTAACGACCCTGTTGTTCGGCAGCTTCGAGATAAGCAGCCTCCGTCCAGTTTCTGAGTAGATGCCACGATCTCCCAGATTTCCCCCACTATGAATAAAAACAAGGTCGTTTGGCTTAACACTTTCGGCAATTTTATCGGCGCACGCAAGAATAACATCCTTGTCGAGCTCTATTACCGGAATGCCCGGATATTGCTTGCCAATCCATCGCTGAATTGCCAATATTTGCGCATGATCGCCTACGTTACGTAGCCCTGCAGTAGGAAGAAGGCCATAAATGATTCGAGAACCAGCAGAGACGTGCCAGTTAATTTTTGAAAACCTCTCTAATGCCGAATTTTTACGACCTTCAGGCAGCACATAAGGCCCAAATGGGTCCTTAGGTACATCTAATTGTAGGTTCTTCTTTAGGTATCGGTAAGCCTTCTTCAAGGGCGGGGGTACCTTATCTCTGAACGTCATATCTGCTCTTGCGATCCCGTTGCGGCGGCTGTTATTATACCCTAGCACAGAGATACATCAACTCGCATCAATCTGCCTGGTAGGCTCGCTTCGCAGGATGTGTGGGGGGGGGGGGGGGGGGGCTGCAGTTGCCCGTCATGCCGAGCACACCCCAGCCCGACGCGATCCGCCCGCGATCTCAGACCGACGAACGCGCCACAGCGCCGCCTCGGAATATTAGGCGCCTGGTGGCTCGATATGCGGTTTATGGCAGGCGAGTTGCGCGGTAAGCGCTATCGAAAGGACTGATCTGAGACATGCCGCGATGCAGATCCGGCAGGCATTTCGAAGAGGTCGCGGCGGGTGGGGTTGGTCATGCTGAGCCCTCAAAATGAGACAGCCCCGCCCACATCACGGATGACAGGGCGAGGCCGAAGCAAAATTATAAAATTTTGCCATTCCATCCGATGCAGATCACTCGTGTTAAGGCCGCTTTCTCTTCGACACGCCGCCTCAAATAGATTTGCTAAATTTCAGTTCTCTTGCATGGCGCAATGCATCCCGATTATATTTCCCGAGATTTATAACCATTACCATCGCCACATTAACTCCACTGGCAACCGAGCCCATTATACCCGTTGCCTTGCACTCGACGAGCCCAGACTCGACGGATATCCTTCGTATGGGATCATCCGGGCGGTCGTTTTTTATGTATGCTTCTCAAAGAAATTTACCTTTCCGGTTGATAACAGAGAAGTGGGCGCCGTACACGTTCGGGAATAATTCAAGAGCGCTAGAGATGTTGGATGCATCAGATAAGTTTGACTCACGAGCGTAAATTCTAAAATAATCGATTGGTTTAATAATCACCTTTTGTCTTATGGACATTACGATAACTAAATATCGCTGTGCGATATTGCTACCGTCGCACCATTTTCCTAATTATGAGATTCCATCGAGGCTTTCGTCAGTGCTACTGTTGGGAAGCTTCTGACATATGGAAGTTGTTAATAACTGACCGTACGAGCGCCATGTCGGAGCGCGATATCAGTTTGGAAGATGCTATACTGTAAACATCACTTGGGAGCAGAGCTTTATCTGATAAGCGCTCAAATGCCGCCGCTTCGTTCTTTATGCCGTCAAGTTCATTAGATTTAAAGTCTAGACAATCAAGCAGGCGTTCCTATTTTGGTAACTCCAACCCTTCTATGCTTATAAGTGACAGAGCACTCATACTAACGAGCGCTAATCAGAACCTGTGGGCCCAGTCCCGCATTCCCATGGATATGAATTTCCAAGGCTGATCGACGAGCTTCGTCCAGGCGTGGCATCAATGGTCGACGATGTCGTTGTAGTA